>NZ_QSTX01000001.1:156772-337040 GCF_003438785.1 Collinsella sp. OM06-18AC | reverse complement strand
GGAGTAGCATCGAAGGTTGACAAAACTATAGGAACACCCAATGACTAAGACAAAATGAGCGAGGATTTTTGGACGCCCAAATGGCGAGAGTGGATAATCTCCCACTTTGAGCCCACAAACAGGCTAAAAACGGGAGATTATCCACTCTCATTCTGCGGGCACTCATTTAAGTACGTCCCCAATGAGTGCTTTCACTTCTTTTAACAAAACGCCCGGCGGGCATTAACTGCTCGCCGGGCGTTTTGGTTAGGAAACTCTGAAGTTGAGTGTCTCGGCTTCCTTAGGACAGATCCTCACCATTCGTTTCAATGACGTGCTTGTACCAGTCAAAGCTCTTCTTCTTGGAACGCTTGAGGGTGCCGTTGCCCGCATCATCGCGGTCGACATAGATAAAGCCGTAGCGCTTGGACATCTCGCCCGTGCCGGCAGACACCAGGTCGATCGGGCCCCAGGTGGTGTAGCCCAGCAGGTCAACGCCGTCCTCGGTCACCGCATCGCGCATCGCGGCGATATGCTGGCGCAGGTAGTCGATACGGTAGTCGTCGTTGATGGAGCCATCCTCCTCGACAACATCCTTGGCGCCCAGACCGTTCTCGACCACAAACAGCGGCTTCTGATAGCGGTCGTACAGGTCGTTGAGGGTGATGCGGAAGCCCAGCGGATCGATGGCCCAGCCCCACTGGCTCTCCTGCAGGTAGGGGTTCTTGGCGCCGGCGAAGGCGTTGCCCTGGGTGCGCTCGACCTCGGGGTTATCGGCACCGGCGGAGCAACGGGTGCTGTAATAGCTAAAGCTGATGAAGTCGACGGTGTTGGCGGCCAGGATCTCGCGGTCCTCGTCCGTCATGCCCACATCGATGCCCAGACGTTCGAGCTTCTTGACGGCATAGGCCGGGTAGTAGCCGCGGCTCTGAACGTCGACGAAGAAATAGTTGCTCTGGTTGTCAATCTGCGCCTGGCGCACATCGCCCGGACGGCAGCTGTAGGGGTAGTAGCTACCTGCGGCAAGCATGCAACCGATCTTGACCTCAGGGTCGATCTCGTGGGCGATCTTGGTTGCCCAAGCGCTGGCGACGAGCTCGTTGTGGGCGGCCAGGTACTCGACGGCCTCCTTGTTCTCGCCCTCCTCAAAGACCAGACCGGCACCCATAAACGGCAGGTGCAGAATCATGTTGATCTCGTTGAAGGTAAGCCAGTACTTTACCAGGCCCTTGTAGCGGGTGAAGATCGTGGTCGCGAGGTTCTTGTAGAAGTCGATGAGCTTGCGGTTGCGCCAGCCGCCGTACTCCTTGATGAGGTGAATCGGGCAGTCGAAGTGCGTGATGGTCACGAGCGGCTCAATGCCGTGCGCCTGACACTCGCGGAACACGTCCTCGTAGAAGGCCAGGCCGGCCTCGTTGGGCTCAGTCTCGTCGCCGTTGGGGAAGATGCGGGTCCAGGCCAGGCTCATGCGGAAGGTCTTAAAGCCCATCTCGGCAAAGAGGGCGATGTCCTCCTTGTAGTGGTGATAGAAATCGATGCCGGTCTGCGCGGGGTAGTAATAGCCGTCCTCGAAGTCGAGCATCTTGCGCTGGCCGGAGACCACCGCATAGCGCTCAGGGCCGTGCGGCGCCACGTCCACGTTGGCCAGGCCGCGGCCATCCACGTCGTAAGCGCCCTCGCACTGGTTGGCAGCCGTTGCGCCGCCCCACAGGAAGTCTTTACGGAAAGCCATGCATCGATCCTTTCACACGCTGTTTGTCGTGGTTTCAGTATCCCCGTAAGCAGCGCGCTACTCAACGGCAACGACGCAGGTCGACACTTCTTTTCGCACACGGCGGCCCGGCAGCCGCCCCTGCCTGACACTTTCTGATACCGCCGCCCCAAACCACCACAAAGGGGACAGGCACCTTTGTGGTGGTTTGGGGCGGTTTGTCTCGATCTGTAACAGGTAGGCAGCCAAAACCGGGCTTGGTGTTACAGATCGAGATTTTCGGGCAGCCCCCCGCAGTTTGTCTAAATCTGTAACAGGTAGAGACGATTTAGCCCGCTAGATGTTACAAATCGAGACGGAAGATGCTAGTCACAGGCGATGTCGAGGTTCTTGCCGACGAGGCCCACGTAGCCGCCCTCGGCAGCCTTGGGACTATCTGCGTGGCAGAGAACCCACTTGTCGGCCTTCCAGTAGCAGTAGCTGTCACCGGCGGCAGGCATGTCGGCTGCGGCCTCGGGGCGCGGGCCATTGGTGCCCGCCGGCAGCGCCACCATCACCTGGAAGCCGCCGTCGTCGACCATGCAGGGCGTGTAGTGGAGCGTGGTGTTGAAGACTTCGACGACCGTACCCGCCGGCACGCGGAACGCCTTGACGCACGCGGTGTCGAGCTTGCCGTCCTCGATCTCCCAGCGATGCGCCACGAGCAGGATAAAGTCGCGAGCGCCCAGGTTAAACTCGCTGGCGCGGTGATACTCCAGGCAGTTGAGCTGTGTGTTGTGGCCGTTGCACCAGCCGAGCTGGAAGGGGCGGCCGCCAAACATGAGAAAGCCCAGTTTATCGGCACCCTTGACGCTCTCGAGCTCCGGCGCGCTTGCTACGTACTTGCTGCCTTCGGGGATGGGCGTGGCAGAGAGCGCCTCGAGCACGAGCGACGTGAGCTCGGACGGAACGTCATCCCAAACGTTGCCATAGGATTTGAACTCGGGATCGTTGACAGAATAGATGTGCATGTTCGCTCCTGTTCGTAAATGTGACTATACGAACATTCTAGAACAAACATGAGCGATTTTGAACGCTCGTCCCGACCACTCAACAAAAAGGCGCCCCCGCATAAGCGAAGGCGCCCAATGCGCGCGCTTTGGGCGATAAAGCCCTTACGCCTGCTGGTAGTGCAGGTGCTTCTCGTCGATATTGGCCAGGTCGCGGTCGAGATAGCGGCGCGCGAGCCAGTTTGCCATGGGGAGGTTCTGGTCCAGATAGTTACCGCACTCCTCGGGAGCGGCACCGGGGACATCGCCCTCAAAGCCGGCGACAAACTCGAACAGCTCACGCACGAGCGGCAGGATCTCCTCGCTCGTCACCTCGCCAAACACGACGAGGTAAAAGCCCGTGCGGCAGCCCATGGGACCAAAGTAGACAATGCGGCTCGACCACTCGGCATGGTTGCGAAGGAACGTCGCGCCCAGGTGCTCGATGGTGTGGCACTCGGCCGTGTTCATGACCGGCTCCTTGTTGGGCGTGGTCAGGCGCAGATCAAAGGTGGTGACGGCGGCGCCGGTCGCCGGATCGCGGTCGATGCGGCTCACATACACGCCGGGCTCGAGCAGCAGATGGTCAACGGAAAAACTCGCGATACGCTCCATGGCAGTTCCTCTCGGTAGTCAATTTAGGACGGGGCTCTTTTAGCTGGTTCGAATGATCGCACCAATCATACCAGTCAAAAAAGCCCCGTCCCAAATGAGCTACCCGGGAATAGCCTGCGGGCGCCGCGCAGCCGCCTAGGCAGTGTAGGCGATGGTCGCGTCGACGGCGTGACGCCAGCCGGCGATCTTTTTGGCTCGCTCGTCGGCAGGCATGGCAGGCTCCACGATGCCGCGGGCGCCGTAGACGTCAACGACATCGCGCGTGTACATGCCCAGCGCAATGCCGCAGGCCCAAGCCGCACCCAGACCGCTCATCTCGTCGTTGCTCGCAATGCGGATGGGCGAGCCGACCAGGTCGCTCTCAAACTGCATCAGGTACGCGTCGCGCGTGGGACCGCCGTCAACACGAAGCTCGGCCAGTGCCGCGCCCGAATCCTCGACCATCGCATCGATCACGTCGAAGATCTGATAGGCGATCGACTCGTCGGCGGCCTTTACGAACTCCGCACGGCCCGTGGTGCGCGTCATGCCAAAGACGCAGCCCTCGGCATCGCTCGCCCAGTGCGGCGCGCCCAGGCCAGTGAACGCCGGCACAAAGTAGACGCGGCTCGCCGGATTGGCGGCGTAGCACAGGTCGGTGACTTCCTCGGGATTGTTGATGAGCTCCAGGTCGTCGCGCAGCCACGTCTTGACGGCGCCGGCGTAGCTCACGTTGCCCTCGAGAACATACTCGGTCACACCGTCCATACGCCACGCAAGCGAGCTCGAAAGCCCGTGCGAGCTGGCGACAAACTCGTCGCCGACGTTCATCATGACCGAGCTGCCGGTGCCATAGGTCGCCTTGGCCATGCCGCGGCTATGGCAGCCCTGGGCAAACAAGGCGGCATGGCTGTCGCCGAGCACGCCGTGAATGGGCACGGGTGCCGGCAAAAAGCCGCCCAGGTCCGTCATGCCAAACAGGCCATCGGAATCGGTCACCTGTGGCAGGCAGGCCACGTCAACGCCAAAGGCCTCGCACACCGGCTCGCTCCAGCAGCCACGGCGCAGGTCAAAGAGTTGCGTGCGGCTGGCGTTGGACCAGTCGCAGCGGAACTCCGCGCCGCCCGTGAGCGTCCAGACCACCCAGGCATCGATGGTGCCCAGGCACAGCTCGCCCGCTGCAGCGGCCTCGGCAGCCGCGGGAACGTTCGCGAGGATCCAGGCCATCTTGCCCGCCGGGTAGTAGGGCGAGAGCACTAGACCCGTCGTGTCGCGCACCAGCTCGGCCACGCCCTCGCGCGCGGCCAGCTCGTCGCACAGCTCGCGGGCGCGGGCGCACTGCCACACCACGGCGTCGCACAGCGGCTCGCCCGTCGTGCGCCTCCAGGCAACGGTAGTCTCGCGCTGGTTGGAGATGCCGATGCCGGCGACGTCGGCCGGATCGACCCCGGTCTCCTCCACCACGGCGCGCGCCACGGCCAGCACGTTGGCGGCGATCTCGGCTGGATCATGGCTCACCCAGCCGGCCTCGTTGACAATCTGGCGATGCGAGCGATCGGCACGATGAATCAAATGGCCGCCCTCGTCCACCAGCAGCGCCTTGGTGCCCTGCGTGGATTGATCGATTCCGATGATGTAGCGGCCCATGGCCACCCCTTTCAAAACGAATGTGACAAAGGGACTGTCCCTTTGTCACATTCCAGTTACTCTGCGGGCAGGAACTCGGCGACCGTCTTGGCGATTCCCTCGCCCGTCAGGCCGTAGTGCGCAAAGACCTCGGGGCTCGTGCCGGTGATGACCGGCGCATCGGGCAGGCTCAGGCACTTGACCGGACGCGGGCAATGCTCGCCCACGACCTGCGCGACCATGGAGCCCAGGCCGCCGAAGGGGCTGTGCTCCTCGACGGTCACGACGGCGCGCGTGGCACCGGCGGCCTCGATCACAGCCTCGGCATCGAGCGGCTTGACGCAGTACATATCGAGCACCGTTGCCGAGATGCCCTGCTCGGCCAGCAGATCGGCGGCGTCCACGGCATGGCGGACCATCTCGCCGGTGGCGACAATCGTCACATCGGCGCCGCGACGCACCCAGGTGGCGCGATCCATCTGGAACGGGCACTCGTCCTCGGTGTACACGTCCTCCACCGGGTTGCGGCCCACGCGGATGTAGGCCGGCTTGTTGTCGGCGACCAGGGCACGCACGAGCTCGGCGGTCTGGAATCGATCGCTCGGCAGATACACGCGCATGTTGGGAATCGCGCTCATGGCGGCGATATCCTGCGCGGAGTGATGGCTCATGCCTAAGGCGCCGTAGGACACGCCGCCCGAGATGCCGATGAGCTTGACGTTGGTGTTGGAGTACGAAACGTCGACCTTGCACTGCTCATACGAGCGCGTGGTCACAAAGGACGCCGGCGAGGCGGCCCAGGCCTTCTTGCCGCACGAGGCCATACCGGCGGCGATACTCACCAGGTCCTGCTCGGCGATGCCGACCTCAATGGACTGCTGGGGATACTGATCGAAGAACGGCGTGAGCGATGCGGAGCCGCGGGAGTCGGAGCACAGGACGACGATGTCTTTATCGGTTGCGGCGGCCTCGAGCAGCGTGTCGCAGATAGCCTTGCGGTTGGCGATCTTGTTAGCCATTGATAGCCTCCTTATGGGCAGCGAAATCGGCGATGATCTGGGCATATTCCTCATCGTTGGGCAGGTGATGATGCCAGGCGGCCTTGTCCTCCATAACCGGCGAGCCGTAGCCCTTCACCGTGTTGAGGATGATGACCGTGGGCTTACCCTTGGTCTCGGCGGCCAGCGTCAGCGCGGCGTCGATGGCCTGGACGTCGTTGCCCGGAATGGACAGCACGTTCCAACCGAAGGCGGCCCAGCGCTCCTCCTGCGAGTCCTGCTTCATGACGTCCTCGGTGCTGCCGCTGATCTGCAGGCGGTTGCGGTCCACGAGCGCGCACAGGTTATCGATCTGGTAGTTGCCGCCGCTCATGGCGCCCTCCCAGACCGAGCCCTCGGCAAGCTCGCCGTCGCCCATGATGGTGTAGACGCGGTAGCCGCGGCCGTCCATCTTACCGGCAAGCGCCATGCCGACGGCCACGGGCAGGCCGTGACCCAACGAGCCCGAGTTCATCTCGATGCCCTTGAGCTTGTTGTTGGGGTGGCCGATGTAGGGGCTGCCGAACTTGGAGAAACGGGCCTTGACGTCGTCGAGGTCAAGATAGCCCTCGTGGCAGAGCACCGCGTAGTAGGCCTCCATGGCGTGGCCCTTGGAGAGCACGAAGCGATCGCGGTTGGGATCGTCGACGGTCTCGGGCGAAATGTTGAGGTGGTTGGCGTAGAGGGTCATCAGCGCATCGATGACCGACATGTCGCCGCCGATGTGCCCGCCAGCGCCAGCCATGATGATATCGACGCAATCGCGGCGAAGGTCCCAACGCAGGGATTCAAGCTCTTCGATAGTTGCCATTTCTACTCTCCTCGCAGGTAAGCTTTGACGTCTTCTTCGATGGGGTCGTACAGGTCGGGGACAATGCCGATGTACTTGCACGCCTCGTAGAGCACCGGCACCACGTTGGCGTGAATGGCGACGCAGTGGTGGATGTAGGGGCCCTCGACGATCTTGGCCTCGAGGCGCTTGAGGTTGTCGACCTCGACCCACAGGTAGGTGCCCATGCCGGCCGGGCCGTCGATGCCGCGGGCGTTGCCCAGCAGCAGCGAGTACTCGCCGTTGTCGCCGTCAAAGCGGGCAAGGGTGAGGTCGCCGTGCTTGGCCTCGGCCGTCAGCGCGCCGGGGTGATCGAAGGCCAGCGGGTAGGTGAGCTTGGGCTTGACGGCCGCGCAGCTGCAGGGCCAGGGGCCGCAGTGCTGCAACAGCTCGCCGTTCTCGTTATCGGGATGGCGCACGGTCCAGTCAGCGAACATGCCGCGGTGACGGCCCAGGTCGGCGGCCTCGACCATCAGCGCAGTGATGGCGCCGTGGATATCGGTCTCGCATACGATGGGGATACCCATCTCGTTGAGGATGGCGTTGGCGGCGCAGGGCATAATGCCCAGCTCGTCCTGCAGGGCGTTCCAGCACTGGATGGCACCGGCGTTGCAGCCGTACTTCTCGACCAAGCGCTTCATGGCAATGGCAAGACCGGCCACAGCGGGGACCTTATCCTCGGGGATGCAGATCTCAAAGCTGTCGGCAATGTGGGCGAGCATGGCTGCCATGGCCTGCTCGTCGGCCTGGGCGTCGCGCACAGCCTGGACAAGCTCGGTCATGGGGATGGGCGAAAGCTGGATGTTGAACTTCTCGAGCAGCTCGCCCTCGTTGCACATGGTGGACCAGAAGTCGAACGGGCGAGTGGCCATCTGCAGGATGCGGGTGTGCTTGAAAGTCTTGACCACGTTGCACACGGCCAAAAAGTCCCAGACACCGCGCTCGAACTCGGGATCGGTCAGACGGCAGTTGGTCATGTAGGTGAAGGGAACCTGGAAGCGACGCAGGACCTTGCCGGTGGCGAACAGGCCGCACTGGCTATCGCGCAGACGGGTGCCATCGGGCTCGGGGCGCTCGTCGCGCGGACCCCACAGCAGCACGGGCAGGCCGAGCTCGCGGGCAAGGCGGGCACAAACGTACTCGGTACCAAAATTGGCGTGGCACAGCATGATGCCGTCGACGCCCTCGGCGCGGAACTTCTCGACGATAGGCGCGATATGGCTGTCGTCGAACAGCAGGCCCTCGTCGTTGATGTCGTCGATATCCACAATCTCGACGCCGATCTCGCGCAGGCGATCAGCCGTCAGACCGCGATACTTGATCGCGTCCGGCGCGCTAAAGATACTGCGGCGCGTGGGCACAAAGCCGAGCTTGATCTTGTCCATGTACGTCCTCCCCTAGTCACATGTTCAGTAAACAGACGCATGTTTCGTTTTGTTCTGTTTACTAAATGTTTTACTCTTTTATTTAAAAGTTTAGCGCGAAAGTCTCGTAAACGGTAGAGAAATCAGCCTAAACGGTATGTAAACAATCTGAACATACAAGGGCAACAAAAAGAGGGCCCCGAAGGACCCTCTTTTGAATAGCGCTATGTTTACTGCCCTAGCGAGCTTTGGCACGCTGCAGGCGATGCCGTCTCTGCCTAGATTTCGCGCACGCTCTGGCGCTCGACAAAATAGGTCGACACGGCCGTTTTGCAGGTGTAGCTCTTGGGATTGCGGATGTTGCCCACCAGGCGGCGCACCGCGATCTCGCCCACCTCGTGCTTGGGAACGTGAACCGTGGTGAGCGGCGGGTTGGAGAAAGCGCCCAACGATAGGTCGTCAAAGCCGATGATCGAGACATCCTCGGGCACGCGAATGCCGTGCTCGTTGAGCGCGCGCATGGCACCCACGGCGAGCACGTCGTTCTCGGCAAAGAAAGCCGTCGGCAGGTCGTCGCGTGAGACGCTGTCGAGCCATGCACCCATATCGCGATAGGCACCTTCGAGCGTGGTGCCCAGCGTGACGCGCCATGCCGGGTTTGCCTCGAGGTCCGCATCCTCAAGCGCCTGGCGATAGCCGCGCTCGCGATCCTTAAAGTTGCGGATGCGAAGGTCGCCTGCCAGATAGCCGATTTGCTTGTGGCCTTTCTCGATAAGGTAGTCCACGGCACGCAGCACCGAATCGGTGTTGGCAATGACCACGGCATCAAAGTATTGACGATCGCTCCAGCCATCGAGCACAATCAGGTGGGCGGCAGCGTTGGCGAACAGGGCGTAATCTTCCTCACCCAGCTCGGTGCCCATCAGCACGATGGCGGCAGACGGGTCGGCGATCAGGCCCTCGACCTGCGGACGCACGGCGTCTAGGTCGCTAAAGTCGAGCGAGACAAAGCTCGTGCTCATGCCGTGGCGACGCGCCTGGCGCTCCACGCCCTCGATGACCGCGGGGTGGAAGGTGCTCTCGTCCAGGATGGCGCCCGTCTTGCGCGCGAGCACAAACTGGATGCTCTCGAGCTGCGTCGACTGCTGATAGCCGAGCGACTGCGCGCACTCCAGGATGACTTTGGCGGTCTCCTCGCTCACGCTGCGCTTGCGGTTGAGCGCGTTGGACACGGTCGCAGGCGAAAAACCGGTGATGCGGCTGATCTCGCGAACACTTGCTTTGGCCATTGTTCCCCCTAGCAACGGCCGCTGTCGAGCATCGTGGCCTGACCGCCCCGTGACTCGACAACTAAACGACCGCAAATTCAATCTAAACAGAATAGTAAATGTTTAATAGATAGTTTAGCCTGTTGTCAAGCGAAGCGACGCGACTATTCCCCCAACGGGCGTATTTACTCGGTAGCTAATCTGGAACGGGGCACAGAAACCGTTTAGCCAAGGATGCGAGCCATGCGTGCCTTAAACTCCACGAGGAAACGTGGGGCGTCCACGGTGAGCGCCACGAGCGCGCTCTTATCCGGATCGGACAGACGGTGCTCGTCACAGATAGTGCGGCCGCGGTACTCGCCCAGCAGGTCGACACGAAGATTGCAGCCGAGCGCACCCACGAGCGTGGGATCAATCGCCACGGCAACCGCCAGCGGATCGTGCAGCGCGCAGCCGCCCAGGTAGGGCGCGT
This sequence comes from Collinsella sp. OM06-18AC, assembly GCF_003438785.1. NCBI lineage: Bacteria > Bacillati > Actinomycetota > Coriobacteriia > Coriobacteriales > Coriobacteriaceae > Collinsella > Collinsella sp. OM06-18AC. Next base: position 327,132 of record NZ_QSTX01000001.1, on the reverse strand, counting down.
TCATTTCGTACGAACCGATATAGTGCTCGACCATGCTCGCAAACGCGCAGCCAGCCATAGTGCCCGAGCCCGTCCAGCCGGCAACGTCGCGACGCGTGAGCACCACGCGGTGCGTCACATCCAGGCCCACCATGGTGAGCTTGCGGCCCGAGCGCAACACGGCGTCGGCAGCCTCGGGGTCGCCCGCCATGTTGGCCTCGGCGCCCGCGCTCACGTTGCCGGGCACGGTAAGCGCACCGCCCATCACGACCACGCGGCCGATGGACATCATCGCCGCCGCATCGCGCTCCAGGGCAAGCGCCAGATTGGTGAGCGGGCCGGTCGCAACGTAGACCAGATCGGGACCATAGGTACGCGCGGCATCAATCAGGTAATCGACCGCCGCATTGCCATCGGCCGACGTCGCGCCCACTGGCTCGTACGGCGAGGCGGGCACGCTTGCGCCGCCAATACCGTTCTTGCCGTGGATAAGCGTGGTGGACGCCGGCGGCGTGTAGGGTTCGGTCGCCTTCATGGGACGATCGGCGCCCAGGTACACCGGCACCTCGGGACGACCCAACAGGTCGAGCACCGCCAAGCAGTTGTGCGCCGACTGCTCGACGCGCACGTTACCAAAGCACGTGGTGATGCCGACGAGCTCCACCTCGGGGCTTGCGATGGCATAGGCGAGCGCCATCGCATCATCCACACCCATATCCAGATCAAGGATCAGCTTCTTGGTTGCCATTGTTCTACTCCGCTTCTCCGTCTACATCCAAACCGTCTAAACCAAACTTGTGCTCGACTTCCGTACGCGTGGGAATTGATTGCTGAGCGCCCAGGCGCGACACCGTCACCGCCGAGGCGCGAGCGCCCGCCGCCATGCACTCAAAGAGCGGCAGGCCCTCCAGACGAGCTGCAGCAAGCGCGCCAATAAATGTATCGCCCGCGGCCGTCGTATCGACCACCACGCTCGAAAGCGCCGGCATGCGCAGCGGCTCACCGCCATCGCCGAGCGTAACCGAGCCGGCGCCGCCCAGCGTGATGACCGCAGCCCCGGCGCCCTTATCGAGCAGCGCATTGAGCGCGGCGACGCAGCTCGCATCATCTGTGGGCAGAATGCCCGTCAGCACCTGGCACTCGGTCTCGTTGGGGCAGACCAGGTCGACCGCAGGCCACGCTCCTGCCGGCAGGTCGCAGGCGGGCGCCGGGTTAAAGATCGTATAGAACCCCAGCTCGTGAGCGCAAGAAAGCGCCGCGGCCGTTGCTGCAAGGTCACATTCGCCCTGGGCAATAAAGACGCTTCCGGCAGCCGGGGCAATCTCGCTGGCATCGCCGTCGAGCTCGTCGGCCACCAAGCGCCTCAGTGCGCGGGCAACGTCCTCGCCCGCAAGCGCATGGTTGGCGCCCGGCGACAGCACGATGCGGTTGTCGCTCTCACAGCGAATGATAGTCGCGGTACCGGTCTCCACGTCATCGCGACGCGCCACAAACTCAACGCCCACGCCGGCATCCTGGAGCCCTGCCACAAGCGCATCGCCAAAGGTATCGCGCCCAACAGCGCCAATCATGCACGTGCGCGCACCCATGCGCGCAGCGGCAACGGCCTGATTGGCTCCCTTACCGCCGGCGTTGGTGATAAAACCGCTGCCACCGACGGTCTCGCCCGCGCGCGGCATGCGCTCGCACGCCACCGAAAGGTCCATGTTCATGCTGCCGAACACCGCAACGATGCTGTGATCCGCCATGGAAACCTCCTCGTCTTCAGGCTTTGCGCCCACCGTCGACCAACGATTGTGCACTCTCGCACCCCCTATAACTTTAGTCCACTTTGATGTGGACGCGCGCTTGAGCTTGCGCCAGCAGCAAGCATTCACAGGGGCAGGCAGCTACAATGAATACGTGCTGATTATTCTCGTCATTGGATGATGTTTTATGGAACAATTCTCGCAATCGGGCTCGCGCGGTCGACGCCGCACGGGCAACGAGCCGGCGCCGCACGAACGCGTGAAGGGCGAGCGCCGTGCCAACGAGCCGCGACGCACCGCGAGCCCCCATCGCGCTTCTGCCAACAACGCGGGCCGCGCCAACACTCCCGCCGCGGAGCAGACGCCTGCTCGCCCCAAGTCCCGCTACATCCCTGCGCTCGACGGTCTGCGCACGCTTGCCGTCGTCGCGGTGGTGCTCTATCACCTCAACCTCACGTGGGCTCAGGGCGGCCTGCTTGGCGTCACGATCTTCTTTGTGCTTTCGGGCTATCTGATCACGCGCTTGCTGCTCAACGAAGTCGCTAAGACCGGCCGTATCGACCTTAAGAGCTTCTGGATTCGCCGCATCCGTCGCCTGGTCCCCGCCGTGGTAACGGTAGTGTTCGTGACCTGCGCGCTGTGCACCATCTTTAACCACGTGATGCTCACCAAGATGCGCCCTGACATCCTGCCGTCGCTGCTGTTCTTCAACAACTGGTGGCAGATTGCCCAAAACGTCTCGTACTTCAATGCCCTGGGCGATCCCTCGCCGCTTACGCACTTTTGGTCGCTCGCCATCGAGGAACAGTTCTACCTGGTTTGGCCCCCGCTGCTGCTCGCTATGGTATCCATGCACATGAGCAAGCCCAACACGCGCCGCATGGTTCTGGGACTGGCTGCTGTCTCCGCCATCGCCATGATGGTGCTCTATAACCCCGCCGCCGACCCCAGCCGCGTGTACTACGGCACCGACACCCGCGTCTTCTCGCTGCTGCTGGGCGCCTGGATGGCCTTTATCCCCGATCGCGACCTGGCGCCGGTGCGTCTCGCTCATCGTTTGGGGCTCAATCGCCTGGCTGGCGCCGCCAAGCACGGCAAGAACGCCGAGGGCAAGCCTGGCGAGAAGGCCGACAACGCAGCCGAGACCGTCCCGGCACAGCCGAGCGCCCTCGTGCGCTTTTGGTCCTCGCCCGCATCCATCGATGTGTTGGGCGTCGTGGGTCTGGTTGGCCTTGCCGCCATGGTCGCGCTCACCAACGGCTACACCGCGTTCCAGTATCGCGGCGGCACGCTGCTATGCTCCATCCTCACGCTCATGGTCATCGCGGCCTGCGTGCAGCCCCAGGGAATGGTTGCCCGCGCACTGTCCGCCGAGCCGCTCGTGTGGGTTGGCAAGCGCTCGTACAGCATCTACCTGTGGCACTATCCGCTACTGTTGCTCATGAACCCGGTCGCCAACATCAACGATACGCCGTGGTGGCAGTACATTTTGCAGGTGTTGTTGGTGGTCGCCGTAGCCGAATGTTCATATCGCTTTATCGAGACGCCGTTTAGAAAGGGCGCCTTTGGGCGCACCGTATCCGAGTTCCGCGACGGCACCACCACCCCCGCCAACTGGGTGCGCGCGCATATTCCCGTGTGCGCCACTTGCGGGATCGTGCTTGTTATCGCGCTGGGCGGCCTGATCTTTGTGCCGGAGACCTCCGCACTGAGCGGTGAGGGCGCCGAAGTCCTCAACAAGGAAGCCAAGAACACCGCGCCAACGGACCAACAGGCAGCCGACGACACCGACAAGGACAACGACGGCTTCCCCGATGGCTCCTACGACCTGCTGATGATCGGTGACTCCGTGTCGCTGCGCGCCGTCGATTCCTTTGACGGCGTATTCCCCCACAGTCACATCGATGCCGAAAAGGGCCGCCAGTTTGATGCGGGCCGCGCGACATTTGAGGGCTATCTCCAACAGAACCTTGCCGGCAAGATCGTGGTCTTTGCGCTGGGCACCAACGGCTTGGTAACCGACGACCAGATCGACGCCATCATGGCCGATGCAGGAGATAAGCGTATTGTGGTGTTTGTGAACACGCGCAGCCCGCAGCCATGGGTTGGTTCTACCAACCAGGCCATCGCCAACGCCGCTACGCGCTACAAAAACGTGCGCGTTATCGACTGGTACGGATACAGTGCCAATCGCAACGACCTGTTCGATGGCGATGGCACGCACCTATCGACCACTGGCGTGACTGAGTACCTCAACTTGATCCACGATGCAGTCAAGAAGGACCTGCCCGTGCATCCCGAGGATCACGTCAACGATCCGCAGCCGGCAGCCGTCAAGTCTGCCACCGACGCGCTCGTCAATGCGCTCGCTCTCAAGCCGCACAAGCTGGGCACCGACAAGTAACCTGCAGCGCAAACTTCCCACATCCGGGGGGGGTACCTGCCACGGCAGGCACCCCCCCTCCGACAGTTAGGGACGTTCCTTATGTGCCGGCACCCAGGGACACTCCTGACACAGCCGAGGAACGCCCTCCTTGCGACCAAATTCTGGGCGCCTCGCCACCCCGAACGTTGTTTCCAAGCCCACACCCGCAGCAAACAACCCAAAATCACTCTTTTCGAGCCGGCTCCAAGGGGTCGTGGACAAAAAGGGGCAAATATGAGTACTGTTACCATTTTAGTAGCAGACAAAACCACCCAAAATGACGTCCGAGCGACCCCTACAACCCCCTAAAGCAGCCAACCTGACTGGTTTAAGACATATTGGAGCCAATTTTAATGAACATACTATCGGCTATGTCCATTATCTTCTTGGATGTAAATGCTATTCACTTAGCAACAGTACTCATATTTGGCATTTTTTGTCCACTGCCATATAACTAACGCCCTATAGCGGGCAAAAAACAGGCCGCAACCCATGGCAGCGGCCTGTTTGGAGTCCAAAAGAGACGCTAAGCGCTGTAGCCCATCGCCTGCAGAACAAACATGACGACCGTCAGCACCGTAATCACACCGATAGTCGCCCAAGTGAGCACATTCCACACGCGGCCGTTGCGGTTAGTGCCCATAATGTGACGGTCAGCGGCAATAACTACCTGGAACACCAGAACCACGGGCAGCAGCACGCCATTGATGACCTGCGAGGTCATCATAATCTGGAACAGATCGACGCCGGGCATAAGCACCAGCACGGCAGAGATACCGATGATGGCCGTAATGATGCCGCGATAGACCGGGGCCTCGTCCCAGCTGCGGTCGGCACCGCGCTCCCAGCCAAATGCCTCGCAGATAGCGCTCGACGTAACGCCCGGCAGCACGCAGGCGGCCAAGAAGCTCGCCGCGACCAAGCCCGAGGCAAACAGTACCGTGGACCACTGACCCGCAATAGGCTCCAGCGCGCGGGCAGCATCGGCGGCATCGCTAATCTGAATACCCGCCGGGAACAACACCGTACCGGTCGTGATGATAATAAAGCCGGCAATGACATCGGCAGCAAGCGAGCCGCTCACGGTATCAATACGCTGCAGCACGATGTCGTCCTCGCCCGCGTTCTTATCGACCACGTTGTTCTGCGCCAAAAAGATCATCCACGGTGCGATGGTGGTACCGATCGTTGCGACCACGAGCGACACGTAGCTGGGGTCGTTTTGGATATTGGGGACGACCAAGTCGACCGCGACCTCGCCCCAGTTGGGGCCGGCCATAAACGCGGCGACGATGTAGGTCACGAACACGCAGCTTACCAGCAGCAAAATCTTCTCGATGCGCTGGAAACTACCCGACATGGTAAGCATCCATACCAGCAGCGCCACCAACGGCACCGAGATGCTCGCCGGCACGCCAAAGAGAGCAAGACCGCTGGCGATGCCCGCAAACTCCGAAATGGTCACAGCCGTGTTGGCGATCAACAGCGCCGCCATAGCAAGTACACTCTTGCGCACGCCAAAGCGCTCGCGAATGAGCGATGCCAGGCCCTTGCCCGTCACGCAGCCGCAACGCGCCGCGGTCTCCTGCGTCACGATGAGCAGCACAGTCATGACGGGAAGCATCCAGAGCATCTTGTAGCCATAGCTGGCGCCCGCACTGGAATACGTTGCAATGCCGCCGGCGTCATTGCCCGAAAGCGCCGCCAGCAGACCGGGACCCATAGCGCCAAAGATGGCCGCGATGGTCAGCTTTTGCTTGGTGCCCGACTTTTGCTTGGTATTTTGCACGCGACCACCTAACCCATGACCGACATGGCGAGCAGCACCGCGGCGATGCAATACGCCACACACGAGATCATGACGGCAATGACGTTCATGGCGGTGCCCGACGTGTTGAGGTCATGCTCGTCACGCCAGAACAGCACCATCAGGTAAATCACGGCACTCATGTTGCCAACCAGGCAAATGATGGCAGCGATATTAAAGCACCCGGTAAAGAGTTGCTCCTCAAACATGGGCGCATCGGGGAACGCAGCGGTGCGCACCAGCTGGGCGCACAGGTAGGTCACGAGCGACAGAATCAGGCCCATGCCCGTGCTCTGGAAGAAGAACCCCAGATACGGCTTGGGCTCGTCGTCGTGACCGTCATACTCCAGGAAGTAGTTCTTGACGAACGACACCATGCGCGAGGCCGCCAGCAGCACGAGCGGCATGGCGCACATGGGGAACACCACCAGATGCGCGGAGCCGAGCGCCGTTCCCAGCACGGTCGCCATGATGCACGATGCGATGCCCCATACAACAACCCAGTACTGGCGATGCACGAACCAGCTGAGCACGTTCGTCGAGTCGTCGGACGCGCTGTCACCCGAGCCGACACCGGCGATCTGCAGGTCCTCCTGATGCTCCTCGGCGATAACGTCCATGGCGTCGTCGAAGGTCACGATGCCCAGGATGTGGCGGTTCTCGTCGCAGACGGGGATAGCGACCAGGTCGTACTTGGTCATCTCGTCCGTCACGTCTTCCTGGTCCTCGTCGGGCGACACATAGACCAGGTCGCGATAGGCCAACTGACCCAGCGTGGCGTCGCGGTCGGCTACGATCAGCGTGCGCAGCGAAAGCACGCCGGTCAGCATGCCACTCGGATCCTCGGTATAGACGTAATAGACGCTCTCGAAGTCCTCGTCGAGCTCGCGAATCGCCTCGATGGCGTCACCGACCGTTGCCGTAGCGGGCAGGGAGACAAACTCCGAGGTCATAATGCGGCCGGCGGTGTTGTCCTCATACCCCAGCAGGTTACGAATCGCCTTCTCCTCCTTGACGCCCATCAGGCGCAGGAGCTTCTCGGCCTTCTCGTAATCAAGCTCGTCGATCAGGTCGGCAGCGTCGTCCGGGTCCATCATGGCCAGCATCGACGATGCGTCGGTGTCGGACAGGCCCTCGAGCATCTCGGTCATAAGCTCGTCGTCATCGAACTCCGAGATGGCCTCGGCGGCCTGGGCAGTATCGAGCTGCGCAAACACCTGCGCACGCAGGCGCGGGTCGAGCTGCTCGATAATGTCGGCGATGTCGGCAGGGTGCAGCTCGCCGAGCGTCTTGTGCGACACCGAGAGTTGGATGTTTTTAGTCGAGCGGTCGAGCAGGTCCATGTAGGACCAAGCGATGATGTCCTCGCTGAGCGGCTTGCCCAGGTGCTTCATAAAGCCCTCGACGACGTGCTCGAGTGCGGGGCTGATCGCGCGCAGCAGACCGCGGGCACCGACCTCGGCACCCAACAGGCGCAGCTGGTTTTCGCCCGACATGGAAAACTTGATGTCGTTGACGCGCACGACCTTCATGCCCTGCGTGTCGACGATCTGCTTATTGAGCACGTCGCGCGCCAGCAGGAGCTCGGTCGGCTGCAGGTACGAGAAGCGAATATTGGTGGCAGACGTGTTGAGATACACGCCCGTCTCGTCGATACGGTCGACCCATTTGCGCCAGCTGATCATAAACGGCGTCTTGCCGGGGCCGCGGAACGCGAGCGACGTCACGTGCGGAAAAACTTCGCCGGTTGCAATGCCAAAATCGTTGACCACGCCGAGCTTTTCGCCGTCGACGTCCAAGACCGGCAATTTGAGCATCTCACTCAGATAATTCAATGGTGCTCCCCATCATTATTCCTCCGGACGCGGCCGCGCGTGCGGCGTCCGGGGGCTTCTGGATATGTATACGCATGCGCGGGCGGCACGCCGCTCGACGCTTACACCCCGTGCATGCGCAAAAAGCACCTGCATGGGGTCATCGACTGTATGGTCGAGGTTTGGATTTCACCTGTAACCTTTCTCTTGACCCTCATTAACCGCAGTAACTATAGCATCAGCATCGCCCTGCGGCATCAAATTTATGCGCTGCACATTGCAGGCATACCAAACGCTGACGTATCCGTGACATAGCCATTGGGGACGTTCTTAAACGACTACCCAATGGCTACTCTGTGGTGTCATCGTCCTCGGCAAGTTGGGGGAACACAGCGTTTTTGGGCATGGAAACCTTGGTGAGCGAGGTGAGCTTTTTGCTCAATGCCGTGTCCGTCTTAACCAGGTCGCTGAGCGTCACGATCTTGTAGCCGTCGGCGACAAGGCCATCGATAATCTGCGGCAGCGCCTCGAGCGTCTGCTCGGCGCATTCGTCTCTATCGGTGAGCAGCACGATATTGCCGGGCGTCACCGAATCGAGCACCGTCGAGACCTGCTCGTCGGCACCGTTGAGCAGCCAGTCGCCCGAGTCGATATTCCACGAGACCACGGCGGAGACCAGGTCCATCGCATCAATCCAGTTTTGCTCGTCAAAGGCAGCGTAGGGAGCGCGCAGCAGCATCGTCTTCACGCCGGTTGCCGACTTAATCGCATCGGTGCCTTTCGTGATCTGCTCGCGTACCGCCTCACGGTCCTGACCCTTGAGCGAATCGTCGCTGTAGCTGTTGGATCCGATTTCGCACCCGGCATCGACAATCGCCTTGGCCGTGGCAGGCGAGGCCTCGGCCGCATCGCCCGACAGGAAGAACGTCGCGGTGACGCCCTTTTCCTTGAGTACCTGCAAAATCTGCTTGGTCGCACCGCTCGGACCCTCGTCAAACGTCAGCGCCACGTACTTTTCGTTGCCCTTGGGCGCCACGCTGGCGCACGCAACGACGCAATCGGTGGCGGGCACAACCTCGCCGCGGTCCTGCGTCTTGCCCGACTGCTCACCAACCCACACCTCGGAGCGGCCCTGGACACCCCACGTCTGCACATACTCGATAGCGCCCGTGCCCTCGACCTTGAGCTTGGGCTCGATAACCGTAGCCTGAATCTCGTGCTTCTCGTAGGTGTTACGGCCATCCTTGACCGTCACCTTCTCGCCACCCTCAAGTTCGCGGCTATCCCATTTGCCCTGTTTTATGCGCTTGCCGTCCACCTTAACCGACAGCTTTTCGCCGCCATGGCGCTTGAGCACGCTGTCATCGACGGCCAGCAGGTCGCCTGCGTCGTAGGCGTCAGTCAACTCCTGGTCGTCGATAAGACTCTGCAACGTAGAGCCCACGCGCACCGCGGTCTTTTGCCCGTTGAGTTCCACGTCCACGCTGCGGTTGACGTAGCCCACGACGGCAGCGATAAACAGCACGAGCGCGCAACCCACGGCGATGAGCGCATAGGGCAGACGGGACGGTCGGCGCGGCGAGCGCCCGTTGCCGATGCGCGCACTGCGATCGCTAAACCCGCGGCTATGGTTGAGGTACATCGCGCCGGGCTTACGGCGGCGACGGCGCTGACCGCTGGGCAGCTGCCCCAGGTCGCGGCGCGCCGTCGGACGCGCACCCGAACGCCCGTTTAAGTTGGATCCGTTTTGGCGCATGTGCCCTCCCCCATAAACACAGCAAGCCGGAGCAACAGGTCTCCGGCTTGCCTCCCATCATTTGGTACGTCGCTATTTTGTAGCTTTTGACGAGCCTCCGCTCGCCTTTTGGTATTCGTCCTTAAAGGCCTTGAACATGCCGCGCGTCTTGCCGAGCTGCTTGCCCAGTGCGCGACTGCCTTTGTCCACGGCGACCGATCCCTTGTCGTCGAGCACCTTGGCGCCCTTTTTGACCTTGTCGCCCACCACGACGCTGGCCTCGGCGGCCTTGGCAGCCGCACCACCCGAATACCCGAGCGACTTGACCTCGTCCGAGACAATCATCGCGCCGTTCTCGTAGCCGCGCAGCATCGTCGGCGGCACCTGCGTGTCACCAACCAAAACACTCGAAGCAGCACCGGCGGTCACATAGAATGCCTGCACGATGCCCGAGCGTGGCTTGAACTCAACGTCCGAGCAATAGCCCACGACGTCGCCCGATTCCGTGCGCACGTCCATACCGACCCAGATGATGCAATCGTCCAGGTTGATGTCAAGGCGCTTGGCGGCGGCGGCATCGTACGTGTCCTTGACGTCATCGACCGCAATGGCGCCCTCGTAGACACCAATGGCGTCGAGCGCCACGAATCGGTCGGGACGCTCGATCATGCCCGCGATATCGGACTGGCGGACCATAAAGCCGACCACGCGCGTACCGCCCGGGGTAAAGACCGGAAAGTGAATCTTTCCGAGCTTTTTAGGGCTGCGCGGCGTGCCGTCCTTTTTGGTGCGCTTGTCCTCGGTAGGCTTGCGATAGATCTTGGCGCCGACAAAATCCCCGGCGCGCATTATGCCTCGGTCGAGGGCTCCGCAGCCTCGGTATCAGCCTCGACGGCGTTCTCGACCACGACGTCGGCGGCAGGCGTCACGTTGCCGCCCGAAATGGCGTCGTTGAGCTGCTCGCGCAGCTGGTCCATGCGCTCGCGGGCCAGGTCGACCTTGGCGCGCAGGTCGTCGGTCTTGGCGTCGACCATCGGGCCAAAGTCATTCACCGCGGCACGGGCCTCCTCGGCGCTGTGCTCGTAGGTGTCGCGCATATTGTCCCAGGCGTCGTTGGCGATATCGGCAGCCATGGCGCGGGTCTCGGCGCCCGAGCGCGGGGCCAGAGCAACACCGATAATAGCGCCGGCAGCAGCACCAAAAAGTGCGCCGGAGACAAAGCTGAAAGTCTTACCCATGATCATTCCTCTCCTGCGGGCACGTCGGTGCCCACCGTTTGAATGCTGTCCATTATACCCGCAGCGCATCACTTGCCGCTCCGCTCATCTGCGTACGGCAAAGGCGCAGGTACGTGATGGTGATAAACGCGTAGGCCTACTCCTGAGGCATAGCCGGCATGGCCACCGTGGCACCCGGGTCCTCGCCGGCGCCGTCCACGAGCGGCAGGCCGCCCTCATGCGCAGGTCCTGCCGGAACCGTCGCCGCACCGCCAAAGACGGCAGCGGAGGCCTCGTGGTTCTCGGCAACCGCGCCCTCGGTATCAATCGCCACCTGGGGCTCGTCGTCAAAGTTGGGGACGCCCTGGGGCTCGGTGGGAACGGGCTCGGCGGTCGCATCGGCAACGGGCTCGGCGTCGACCGGCACATCGCCCTCGTCAGCGCCCTCGTCCTCGGCAGCATCTTCGCCGTTCGCAGCAGCGACGGCCTCGTGAGGATCCTTGCCCTCGGCCTCGGCGCGCATGCCCAGCACCAGGTTACGCAGGCCCGCGACCGTGCCTTCCACGTCGGGGGCAGGCTGGTCGGCGTGCAGGTACGCCCAGTCCATCATAAAGGTGGCCGACGACAGCGCACCGATGGCCAGTGCGTCGTCGGGGCACGAAAGCTCAACCTCAAAGACACGCTCGTCATGCTCACTTACGCGCGTGCGGCCGCACGAGATGCTACCGGCAAGACCGGTCTCGTTCATAAGCTCGACCGTCACGTGCTCCAGCAGGTGGCAGAGCTCGGTCTGACCCATGCAGTCCTGGAACTCGCGGCCGGAATCGCCCAGGCACAGGTGCTTGGCAATCGCCGGCACCAGGTAGTACACGCGCGCCGTGGCCTCGATATCCTCCGAGGTCATGAGCGGCATGCCGGGGTTCACCAGCACGTGTGCGCAGATCTTGTCCTCGCTGACGGTGACCTTAAGGATGTTGAACAGGCCTGCCATAACTCTCCCCTACTCTTCCTTGTCCTACTCGTCGCCGTCGTGCGGATTCGCGGAACCCGCACCCGACGTCGTCGGCTCGTCTACCGAAGACTCGGAATCCTTCTTATCGGTTTCGGCCGGAGCGATCACGCGAATGAGCGAGATGCGCTGGCCACGCATCGACTGCACTTTAAACTTGTACCCCGCGACCTCAAACACCTCTCCGATGTCGGGCACCGAGTCACAAAGCTCCAAAATCCAGCCGGCGATGGTCTCATAATCATCGCTTTCCTCGAGCGGCCAACCAAGCTCAATCGCGTCATCGCACGAAAAACGCCCATCAACGAGCCACTCGCGGCGCGAAAGGCGCGTGAGATACTTGTTGTCGGGGTCGAACTCGTCCTCGATCTCGCCGACGATCTCCTCGACGATGTCCTCGATGGTGATGATGCCGGCCGTGCCGCCGTACTCGTCCACGACCACCACGATCTGGTCGTGCGAGGTCTGCATCTCGGACAGCAGCGGCAGGATGTCCTTGGTGTCGGGCACAAAGGTGGCGTCGCGCAAAAAGCCGGCGATGGGCTGGTCGCCCTTGCCGTCGAGCGCGGGCTGAATCAGGTCCTTGATGTGCGCGATGCCCGCGACGTTGTCGGGATCCTCGTGATAGACGGGGATGCGGCTGAAGCCGGTCTGGCGCATGGTGGACAACACGTCGGCGACCGTCTCGTCGTCCTCGCACATGGTGGTGTCCACGCGCGGCACCATGACCTCGCGGGCAACGGTGTCGCCCAGATCGAAGATCTCGTGGATCATACGCTTTTCCTCGTCGAGCAGGTCGTCCTGCTCCGAGACCATGTACTTGATCTCTTCTTCCGAGACGTTCTGACGGTCGTCGGCACTCTTGATGCACAGGATGCGGGCCAGGCCATCGGAGCAAGCGCCAGTCAGCCACACGAGCGGACGGGCGATCTTCTGGAACACGGAAAGCGGGCCCACGACCTGCTTGGACACGCCCTCGGCATTGGCCAGGCCGATGCGCTTGGGGACGAGCTCGCCGATCACGATGGATACGAAGGCGACCGCGACGGTGATGATGACCGGCGCCAGGCCGCGCGCGATGGCGGAGAGCGGCGCGATGCCAAAGCTCATGAGCCACGTGGCGAGCGGGTCGGACAGGCTCGTCGAGGCGACGGCGGACGAGGCGAAGCCCACGAGCGTGATGGCGACCTGGATGGTGGCAAGCAGCTGGTCGGAGTCAGCAGCCAGCTTAATGGCACGCTCGGCGCGCTTGTCGCCCTCCTCGGCATCGTGCTCCAACACGGCGCGCTTGGCCGTGGTGAGCGCCATCTCGGACATAGAGAAGTAGCCGTTGATGAGGGTCAAAACGAGGGTGGTGATAAGGGAGATGGTTATGTCCATCGGGAGTTTCTCGAACCTCCAAGATTCGGGACGTTAGGTAGTAAGCGTAGGTGACGGATAGGGCAGTTGCGCCCGGCGGCCGCTCGGATGGGCCCGCGGGCACAGACGCGATCGCTAGATTACGAAGAGGATCACCGCCATGAACTGGAAGATACTGCCGGCGAGTACCCACAAGTGGAAAACACTGTGCAGATAGCGCACGTTTTTGGCGATATAGAACGGCACGCCCACGGTATAGCACACGCCGCCGACGGCGAGCAGGGCAAGCGCGACGGGGTTCAGCAGTGCCACAAGCGCGGGCAGCTTAAAGACAACGAGCCAGCCCATCAGCAGGTAGACCAGGCCACTTACCCAGTGCGGTTGACGCTCGCGCAAAAAGCACTCGAGGGCAATCCCGACGATGGCGATGGCCCACACAGCAAAGAACAGCATAGGGCCGCCGTCGTTTGCGAGCGTGATGAGGCAAAACGGCGTATAGCTGCCGGCAATAAGCAGGTAGATGCAGCTGTGGTCGATGATACGAAACACGCGCTTGGCGCGCGCGGGCTGAATCGCGTGATAGAGCGTGGAGGCCAAGTATTCGAGGATGATACTGACGCCATAGACAATCGCCGCGGCCATGTGGGCCGGGCCTCCGCCGCGCAGGGCAGCGAATACGATCAGGAGCACCAGGCCCGCGATACCCAGCAGGCAGCCGACACCATGGGTGACGGAGTTCATGATCTCCTCACCCACCGTGTAGTGTGGAACGGCCGCGGTCTTGGGTCGCGGCTTAGAACTGTCGCTCGAATCGGACATGCCGGTTACATCCTCCAACGTAAAGAGTTCTCAACACTATATCAAAGCGTCTGGGTGCGTGCGAAATTTGCACCATACGTGACCCTTTGTTTACCCATTCTTTGCCTGTTGACGCATCAACGGTGAACGTCCATAATGCGCTTGCATTAAATGTTGATGTATTAACATCTTATAGGAAAGCTTCTTATGTCTCAAAACGCACGTTCCCATCGAAAGCTCAAGATAGCCGGCGTCGTTGCGCTGGTGCTCGTTGTCGCGCTGTTGGGGTTTGCCGGCAACTTCTTGTTCGACTTTGCCCTGAATCCCCAAGCGCCCTACACCATGAAGATGATGCAGGACAGCAAAGACAACAAAAAAGATGAGCAGCCGGATGCCGAGGACACCGAGGCGCGGGCATGGTTTAAGGAAAACCGCAAGAGCAGCAGCCTCACCGCAGATGACGGAACCGAGCTCGCCGCTTGGTATTTCGCCGCCTCGGAGAACACCCACGATTACGCCGTCTGCCTGCATGGATATACCAACGAGCCCGTCGGCATGGCCCGATACGTCAAGCGCTTCCACGACCGCGGCATGAACGTGCTCGCACCCGCCGCCCGCGCCCACGAGCGCTCCGGCGGCGACTATATCGGCATGGGCTGGCCCGAGCGGCTCGACGTCGTCGCATGGATCGGGCGAATCGTTCAGGCCGACCCCGAGGCACGCATCCTGGTCTTTGGTGAGTCGATGGGTGCGGCAACCGCTATGAACGTCGCGGGGGAATCTCTGCCCGCAAATGTGAAATGCATTATCGAGGACTGCGGCTACACGAGCGTCTGGGACGAGTTTTCTCTGCAGCTCAAGGACGTGTTCGGCCTGCCCAGCTTTCCCTTGCTCGATGTAGCAAACTTGGTGTGCAACGTGCGCGCGGGCTACGACTTCCATAAGGCAAGCAGCGTGGATCAACTCAAACGTGCAACAGTTCCCATGCTTTTTATCCACGGTGACCAAGACACCTTTGTACCGTACAGCATGCTCGACCAAAACTACGACGCGTGCGCCAGCAAGGTTAAACAGAAGCTCACTATCCACGGCGCCACCCACGCCAAGAGCGCGCAAGTTGACCCCGAGCTCTACTGGAACACGGTCGACGACTTCCTCGACAAGAATTTTTAAGCAAATAGTACGGTTTACTGGTCTATCTGGCCCCTAGCACTTCCAAAAAGCCGCCCGTGGGCGCTGTGCTCACGGGCGGTTTTTACTAACGTTGCGCTACAAAAGCGCTTGATATGTCCAATAGCTAGGCGCTATTTGACCTCGATGAGCTCGTACTCGCTCGTGCCCAGGCCGATCTTCTCGGCATGCGCGATGCACGCGCGCCAGTCGGTGTCGGGATGCGTGATGCAGAAGGGATCCTTGGCCTGCTCGCCCTCCAAATGCTCGTGGTTATGCTCCATCTTGGCCGCGCTGTCGGTGAGCACGGTGTTAGGCAACGGCTCGGATGCCAGGACGGCGTCGGCGCAGGCCTGGTCGATGGCGACCGGATCGAAGCTCGCAAACATGCCAATGTCGTTGACGATGGGCGTGTCGTTCTCGGCATGGCAATCGCAGTTGGGGCTGATGTCCATGGCGAGCGAGATATGAAAGCTCGGGCGGCCGTCGACGATAGCCTTGGTGTACTCGGCGATCTTGCAGTTGAGCACGTCGGCGGCGGCGTCATAGTCGGGATTGATGGCATCCTGGTTGCACACGCCGATGCAGCGGCCGCAGCCCAGGCAGCGGTCGTGGTCGATGGCGGCCACGTGCACCTCGACGGTCTTGCCGCTCGCAAGCTCGCGCTCGCGGGTGCCATCGAACGAGATGGCGTTGTGCGCGCAGATCTTTTCGCAGGCACGGCAGCCAACGCAGTGCTCGGTCGCGACGCTCGGCTTGCCAGCGGCGTGCTGCTCCATCTTGCCGGCACGGCTGCCGCCGCCCATGCCCAGGTTCTTCATGGCGCCGCCAAAACCGGCCTGCTCATGGCCCTTAAAGTGCGTGAGGCTGATCACGATATCGGCATCCATGAGCGCCTGACCGATCTTTGCCTCGCGCACGTACTCACCGCCCTCGACCGGGACGAGCGCCTCGTCGGTACCCTTGAGGCCGTCAGCGATGATGATCTGGCAACCCGTGGCATACGGGGTAAAGCCATTCTGGTAGGCGGTGTCGATGTGCTCGAGCGCATTTTTGCGGCTACCCACATAGAGCGTGTTGCAGTCGGTAAGGAAGGGCTTGCCGCCCAGCTCCTTCACGACATCCGCGACGGCGCGGGCGTAGTTGGGGCGCAAAAAGCTCAGGTTGCCCAGCTCGCCAAAGTGAATCTTGATGGCGACAAACTTGTTCTCGAAGTCGATCTGCTCGATACCGGCGCGGCGAATGAGGCGCTTGAGTTTGTCGAGCTGGCTCTCGCGAGCATGCGTGCGCAGGTTGGTGAAGTACACCTTTGCCGGTGCTGCGGGTGCAGTTGCGGTCATATATCTATCCCCTCGGTCTATATGGCGTTACAGACATAAGAGGATGGTACCCGTTGAAGTAGGGTCGAAGTCAAGCGCAACACCGAGTCGTTAGGCACTCATTGGGGACAGACTTAAATGAGTACCGCCAGAGACAGTCCTTGCCAGCCCGGCCAGCGAGCCGGCGAATCGTCAAAGACTGTCCCCGATGACCAGTCATTTAAGAACGTCCCCGATGACTACTCTTGCACCTTGAGGGCCTCGGCTAGGCTGACGCGCTTGATAGAGCGCGTGTGCAGCAGCGCCACGACCAGGTAGGTCGCAAAGCCAATGCCGACGCATGCAGCCATGGACCAAGCGGGCACGTAGATCTCGATATTGCCGTTGTAGGCGAGCAGCATCGAGCGGAAGATGGCCGTGAGCGAGCCAATAATGACCGGCAGGCTCAGCACGAGTGACACCGCCACGCACAGCGTGATCGAGCGGATGTACAGATGCGAGATCTCGCTATCGCGATAGCCAAAGACTTTCATGTAGCTGATCGAACGGGCGCTGTGGTCGATCACCGCCTTGGTCAGCAGGTACATAAACAGCAGGAAGATAAACACCGCGAGCCCGACCATCATGCCGATCATTTTGCTCATCATGCCGATAAACTGGTCGCCCACGGCGCGCATGTCGTCGGGCGTGGTGTCGCCGGCAAAGTAGCGCGCGTCGAGGTCGAGCTTCTCGTTGCTCACATAGCCGTTGAAGTAGGCGGCATCGTTGTCGAACAGCTCGTTAAAGTCATCGATGCTCATATAGATATTCATGTCCGACTTTGAGCCCCAGGAGCAGCCCTTGCCCGCGTACTCAAGGGAATAATCCCGAGCCTCGTACTTGTCGCGAAGCTCGACCTTCTGGCCCTCGCTCCAGCCAAACTTGTCGAGCAGGCCGCCGCCAAAGACGACGTGTCCGTCGCCGATGTTGAGGCCCTTCCAGTAGCGCGAATCGGGCGAGATGCCGTAGACGGAAATCGTCTCCTCGCCATTACCATCGCCGCGGTCGTATTGCAGCTGGTAGACGGCATATTTCTCGGCCTGCGCGATTGCGCCCGCGCCGTTGTCGGTCGAATTGACCGGGTGGATATCGTCGTTGTCAGTGTCGATCTTAGAGGCCTTGTCGATCAGGTCGATAGCCTCGTCGCGGTTGCAGCCGAGGGCATCGGCAAGGTCATCGAGGCGCGCATAAAGCGCATCTTTCTTGTCCTGGACCTTGGCGAGCGCGTCCTGCGCCGCGGCCAGGGTCTCGGCAGACGGAACGCTGGTCGCGGCATCGGCTGCCGCCTGCGCCGCATCGGCCGCGTCATCGAGCTCGTCGCTGGCATCCTGAGCGGCGGAGAGCAGCGCACCATCCACCGACTGCAAGCGCTCGAGCGCCGCCCACTGCCCGCGCTCCTCGGCAGTACCCTCAAGCTCTAGCGGAGCCTTGAGCGTGTACTGGTGCTCGGCGACCAGGCTTGTCTCGAGGTTGTCGGCGTAATGCGTCATCGTGGGCAGAATCGCCAGGCCAAAGAGCAGCAGCAGCGAGGCAAACGCAATGCCCACGAAGAGCGTGGCGAAGTTGCCCAGGTTGCGCAGGAAGATGCGCAGGCGAAAGCGCGAGACAAAGCCCATGCGCTCCGGCGGCTGCAGGCCGCGCTTGGTGCCCGATTTGCCGCTCGCCTCGTGACGAAGGAACTGCAACGGCGTCTTGCCCATCTTGCGAAGCAGGCCCACCAGCGTGATGAGGATGAGCGCGGCAGCGGGAACCACGGCGCACTTCACAAAAATCTCCCAGCTCCAGTACACCTGGAAGGGAGGCAGGCTGTACGAACCGTAATAGAGGCCGCGCATGGGCTCGGTAAAGAACGCGACGCCGAGCGCGGTGCCCAAAAGCGCCGCGACCACGCCCACGATGGCGGGAAGTGCCAGGTAGTGCAGCACGATCTCGCGGCGGCGATAGCCGCTGGCGAGCAGTGTGCCAATGATGGCGCTCTCCTCCTCGATGGTGGCGTCGGTGAGCACCACAAAGACAAACGCCATGATCACGATGATAATGTCGAGCAACGTCATCCACATCATGGAGTCGCCGTCCACGTCGTCGCGCGCGTAGCCAATACCCTGGTTGGAATCGGCGTCGATAAGATCGTCGACGCGCGCATCGGCATCCACCAGTGCCTCGACCATATCCTGCTCGGCATCGGTGCGCTCGGCGGTGGAGAGGTCGCGGTCGTTAAAGGTAAAGGAGTAGGTGTAGGCGGGCGCGCCACCGGCGTCCTCGAGCGCGGCAAAACCGGCATCGCTGACCTCGGCGACGCCATAGGTAATGGTGTTCACCGTAAAATCCGAATTGTTGAGGAACAGCGCCTGGCTATCGGGCTGCGTCATGATGCCGCAGATGGTGTAGGTGCGCCCCTCGAGCTCGACCTTATCACCCACGGCGAGGTCGTTGTTGGTAGCAAAGACACGGTCGATTGCCACCTCATCGTCCGTCTTGGGCTGCCTGCCTTCGCAGTAGGACGCAATGTCAACCTTGGTGCGATGCGCGTAGGTGCGCATGGTGCGCTTGGTGCCGTCGTCGCCAGCCGCCTTTTTGATGATGGCGTCGATGGAGAAATTCTTGTAGAACGTAGCGCCGCCGACGTCCTCAGCCGCGTCTTCGGCAGCCTTGAGCTGTTCGTCGGTGGCCTCGAAAGAAGTGGTCACGCGGCCGTCCTCGATCGTGTACGCATCGCGCATGTCGTCGATAAGGCAGCCGATGGAATGCGCCGCGAGCAAAAAGCCCGAGGTGAGAGCGATGCTTCCGCACATAAGCAAAAAGATGCCCAGGTACTTGCCGATATTGCGGCGCAGCTCGCGCGGGAGACGTTTTGCGAGAGGTGTCATGGCGCCGCCTACCAATCGAGCTCGGCGGCCGCAACGGGCGACTCGTTGAGCTCATCCTCGACGATGCGCCCGTCGCGCAGGCGCAGCACGCGATTGGCCATGCGCGCGATGGCGGCATTGTGGGTGACAATGATGATGGTGCAGCCGTAGGTGCGGTTGACATCCTCCATGAGCTGCAAGATTTCCTTGGACGTCTTGTAGTCAAGCGCGCCCGTGGGCTCGTCGCACAGCAGCAGGCCCGGATTTTTGACGAGTGCGCGGCCGATGGCGCAGCGCTGCTGCTGGCCGCCCGAGACCTGACGCGGGAACTTGTTGCGATGTTCGTAGAGGCCCAGCGAGCGCAGAAGATCGTCGACATTGAGCGGGTTTTTGGACAGGTGTGCTGTGACCTCGATGTTCTCCTTGATGGTGAGATCGGGCACCAGGTTGTAGAACTGGAAGACAAAGCCCAGCTCACGGCGTCGGTATTCGCCCAAGTCGATAGGCTTGAGCACGGTGAGGTCGCAGCCGTCCACCATGATAGAGCCGCCGTCGGCATCCTCCAGGCCGCCGATCAGGTTGAGAAAGGTCGACTTGCCCGAGCCGGAGGGCCCCAGCATGACGCAGATCTCGCCGCGGTTGATAGACGTGTTGATGCCGTCGAGCACCGTCAGGCGTGCATCTCCATCGCCGTAGTGCTTTTTGAGATCCTTAACCTGGACGTAGGCTTTCTGCGTTGCCATGGTATCCCCCATTGTTAGCCTGTTGCTACTTTTATAGGGTAATAGTAAACCGGGGCGAACTATTTTTGGGCGAGAGTGGGGATTTGTTTCAAGACTAGTCGTTTGGGGACGTACTTAAATGAACACAGCTAGGGACACTCTTTCGCCACCCGACACTTGGGGACTGTCCCTAACTGCCGGCAGGAAAGGAACGTCCCCAAAGGCCGGCATATTGGGACAGTCCTTGCCAGCCCGGTCGGCGAGCCGGCGAATCGGCAAAGACTGTCCCCCATGGCTAGTCGTTTAAGAACGTCCCCAATGACTAGGTGGCAAGGAGCGTCCCGGAGTGCCGGGCCGTGGCTAGGCACGGGATTTGTTGTGGGCGAGGGCTAGGCCTACGGCGGCGATGGCGGCGGCAAAGAGCACGGTGACGCCCAGGTCGCAGGCGATGTCGCCCAGCACGGCAGGCATCAGGTCCGAGGCAAGTGCCTTGCCAATCGCGTCGTTCACCCAATATGTCGGCACAAAATGCGCCGCGGTCTGCACGGCCGAACCCATGAGCGACAGCGGCATCCAGGCGCCGCCCAAAAACGTCATGAGCATGCCGAGTAAGTTGCCCACGCCGTTGAGCAGCTCCTCGCGCGCGCCCAAGCTCGACAGCGTAAAGCCAACGGCCAGCGGCGTGCACGCCAGGGCAAACGTTGCCGCCAGCGCTAGGCACACGCGATCCACGCCAACCTCGGCAACCGCTCCGGCAAAGCCCACGACGCCCATCATGCTCGACACAAACCAGATGCAGACGGTCATCACGGCGGCGGCCGCAAACACGGCAAGCGAGCGCTGACGCCCGGAGACCGGGCTGGCCTCCATGCGGCGCACGCGCTCGGGCTCGTTCATGCCCGAGAACACCAATCCCACCGACACGATGACCGACGAGATGATCGCGTACGCACCAAAGTTAAAGTACGACTCGAGCGTGGCAGCAGCAGTCGAGTCGACCTTGACCTGCTCGATCTGGACCTCGGCGCGCTTTGCGGCCGCGTGCTCGGCGGCCCTTGCGACGTCACCGTTGGAGGCAGCGGGCTCAAGCGCCGCCGCAGCGCCCGCGAGCGAGATCCAGCGCGAGGCCTCGGCAGACGAAAGCGCTGCCGCCATGGTGCCGGCACCGTAGGTCACATCGAGCTTTGGCAGGGCCTCCCCCGCACGGGCGGCTGCAACAAGATCGTCCTCGAACCCCTCCGGGATAAAGAACACGCAATCGGCGCTGCCCTTGGCGCTGTTGCTCTTGGAGAGCGCGTCCGCAAGGTCGTACGTGTCGTCGCCGACGCCCGTGACCAGGTCAAAGCGCGAACCCAGGTGCTTGGTAAGCGCCCGCGAAAGATCGCTGTCGTCGCGGTCGACCACGATCACGTTGGTGTCGTAGGGCTTGTACTCGGTAAGCTGCGACGAGTTCCAGCTCACCGAGGCCGCGATGAACACGCCCATGAGCGAAATGAACACCGTATAGATGAGCAGGTAGAACGGGTGCGCGAGCGCCATGCGAAGCGCAGTCTTAAAGGTGCTCATAGCGGCTCCTTCCAAAGATCAGCGTAGCGGCGGCGACAAACACCAGGGCCATCAGGACGAGCGCGCCGGCGCGAACGGCAAAGGGGCCCAGGTCCTCAAAGAAATACAGGCGGTTGAACATGTCACAGATGAGCTTGACGGGGTTGAACCAGCACTCGGCCGGGCAGGCGCGGGCGACGTCGTCGGCAAGCGCCATCGCCGGCTCGCCGTAGAGGCCGGCGAACAGGGCGCACGTGGTAGCAAAGCCCGTGAGGATGCCCGATTTGGACGCCTTGCCGCCCTTAACGGGGAGCGTCCCCACAAAGAGCCCCAGGCCCGTGGCGGCAAGCGCGGATACGGCGCCGCCCACCAGGCACAGCCCCTCGCGCCCGCCAAAGTCGATGCCGACCACCAGGCGCACGTAGCCGATCGCGATCGCCATCGAGGCAAAGGAAACCAGCCACGAGCCGACAAAGATGCCGGCCAGCGAGGCCGTCTTGGAAAGGCCGCCCACGCAGCGACGTGCACCAAGGCCGGACAGATTGGGCTGCAGGTCGACGACGCTCAACGCGGCAAACTCGGCAGACATCATCGCGACCAGGCCAAAGAGCGCGTAATAGTAGACGGTCGTTCCGTCGGGCGTGGTGCGCGTAAGGCTCACGCGGCGGGTGCCGCCCTTAAGCGACAGGGCGCGCGCAACCGCCTCGGGGTCGGCGAGCGCCGCCGGGTTGTCCTTGGCAATCTGGGACATGAGCTCGGCATTTTGCGTATACGAGCTCGCCACCGTCTCCAGGATGCTGCGATCGGTGAGCACCGACGAGGCGCGCGAGCCGTCATAGCTCGAGAGCAGCGTGAGTTTGGGCGTGCCCGCAGCGTCGACCGTATAGATGCCCGCGACCTCGCCGGACTTGAGCGCTTTGCGCGCGGCAGCCAAGTCTTCGTACTCGCTCACATCGAGCAGTTGATCGTCGCCCTCCTCGGCAAGCGAGGTCGCCACGTCCTTAAAGGACGAAGCGCCCCAGGCTTCGTCAGCGACAACGGCTACCGGCACCGGGTCGATCTTGCCGTCGGAGCTGAGGTTCGCAAACATAAACATGAACATCGTTGAAAGCGCAATGGGAAAGATCGCGCCCCAGACCCATGTACTCGGTCGACGCAATAGCGTCTTGAGCGTGGTGATGATGGTGTTGAACATGGCCGCCCCCTAGTCGCGCAGCTCGCGGCCGGTGATCTCGAGGAACACGTCGTTGAGGGTCGGTGGCTCGCTCCACACGCGGCCGAGTGCCACGTCGGCGGCGCGCAGCGTGTCGAGGATGTCCACCAGGTTGTGCGGGCTCGCCTCGCAGGTGCAGACGAGCTCGCCGCCGGAAAGCTCAACGCTGAGCACGTGCTCGAGGGCGCGCAGCCGCTCGACCGTGGCGGGCTCGACGGCGCCGACCTCGACAGTCACGCGCTCGCCCATCTGGATCATGCGCTTGAGCTCGTCGTTGGTGCCCTGTGCCAGCACGCGCCCGCCGTCCATGATCATGATGCGGCTGCAGATCTGCTCGACTTCCTCCATGTAATGGCTGGTATACACCACCGTGGCGCCCTCGTCGCGCAGGCGGCAGATGCCCTCCAGGATGGCGTTGCGGCTCTGCGGGTCGACCGCCACCGTGGGCTCGTCAAAAAAGATGAGCTCGGGCTTGTGTGCGATGCCGCAGGCAATGTTGAGGCGGCGCGCCAGGCCACCCGAGAGCTTGCCGGGGCGGAACTTGGTAAAGTCGCCCAGGCCGACAAAGTCGATCGCCTCGTCCACGAGCGCGCGGCGGCGCTTGCGGTCGCTGACGTAGAGGCTGCAAAAATAGTCGATGTTCTCGCGCACCGTGAGCTCGTCGAATACCGCCACCTGCTGCGGCACCACGCCTATGCGGCGCTTGAGGTCGTAGCGGGCGGGTGTCATGGGCTCGCCGAACAGCTCGATGGTGCCCTTGTCGTAGGCAAGCAGCTGCAGGATACAGTTGATGGACGTGGTCTTGCCCGAGCCGTTGGGACCCAGCAGGCCAAAGATCTCGCCGGGGGCGATGCTCAGGTTAAAGTGGTCGAGCGCGATAAGATCGTCGTAGCGCTTGACGAGGTTTTCGACGTGGACGATGTCTGTCATGAGGCGGCCCTTCCGTTGATTGCGGCCCGGTACGATTGCATCATCGCAGGAACCGCCGGCGCGCGCCAGTGAGCTTTGTCACGAGTGCGGGGCTTGGGCGCGTGGCCTGCTGACGCGACCGCCCCGCCGCGTGGGAGGAATGTCACGCTTGCTCTGAGTGGCGCCTCCCCCGTGCGCGGCATCGCGTACAATACCCGTATGAACAGGCTATTCGACAAATCGATCGTGCTGGCGTGCTGCATCGCAGCCGCCACGGGCCTTGCTGTGGATGCTCGCCTGGTCGCGGCGTTTTGCCTTGGCGTTATTGCCACCTCGCTGGCTGAGCTCGCGCAGGGGAAAAGCGCCCGGCGCGCGAGCGAGACCGCGAGCTGCGCTTACATCATCGCGGCCGTTTTCGTGCCGCCGTTTGTGCCGTTTGCGCCTCTCGCCCTCTATGACATCGCGCGGCGGGCGCGCCGTGAGCACGCCTGGGCCGCGCTGGGCATTGGCGCCACCTTTGTCTTTGCGCTCGTCGCGGACCTTCGCACCGACGCGCTCACCGCCCGAACGCTCCTGCTGACCGCCATCCTTTCGGTCGCCGCCACGTTGCTGTCGCTGCGCACCGCGCAGCTGGAGCGCGAACAGGAACGCATGCGTCGCACCCGCGACAAGCTGCAAGAACGCGCCCTGGCACTCGAGGCACGCAACCGCGACCTCGCCGACCGCCAGGACTACGAAGTCGAGCTCGCGACGCTCGCCGAACGCGCCCGCATCGCGCGCGAAATCCACGATAACGTGGGCCACCAGCTCACGCGCGCTTCGCTTCAAACCGAAGCCCTGCGCGTGGTCCATGCCAACGAGCCCGGCGTTGCCGCCGATTTCGCCGACGTCAAATACACCGTTGACGAGGCGCTCCAGCTCGTGCGCGCCAGCGTCCACGCGCTCAACGACAATGCAACCAACCTCTCCGTGCAGCTCGAACGCATCGTTGAAGGCGCACGCTCGGACAGCGGTCCGCAGATTGAGCTTGAGGTTTTGACCGAGCATGCGCCCGCCAACGTCGCCAACTGCTTTGCGGCGGTGCTGCGCGAGGCGCTTTCCAACGCCATGCGCCACGCCCATGCCAAAACCATTACCGTGCGGTGCATGGAGCATCCGTCGTTTTACCAGCTCATCGTTACCGATGATGGCGCAGACGCGACCCCGGCGAGCAGCAGCAACGTCGCAGAAGGCATGGGGCTCGTCTCCATGCGCGAGCGCGTCGAGGCGCTTGGCGGAACCTTCACCGCCGGCCTGCGCGCCGGCGCCCCCGGCTGGCGCGTGTTTGCCACCGTCCCCAAACAGCAAGGAGATGACGCCCGATGAGGCTCATAGTTGTCGACGACGACCGCTTGGTAGTCGATTCGCTCAAGATTATCCTGGGCGCCCAGCCGCAGATCGAAGTGGTGGGCACCGGAGCCGACGGCAACGACGCGGTGGCACTCTACGCCGAGCACGCGCCCGATATCGCGCTGCTCGACATTCAGATGCCGGGGCGCGACGGCCTTTCGGCGGCGCGCGAAATCCTTGAGCGCGACCCTTCGGCGCGCGTGGTGTTTCTGACGACATTCTCGGATGACGAGTACATTGTGTCGGCGCTCAAACTGGGCGCCCGCGGCTACCTGATTAAAACCGATGTCGCCGTCATTCCTCCGGCGTTGGCGCAAGTCATGGACGGCAAACGCGTGCTCGAGGGTAAGGCGATCGAAGATATCAACTTTGATGGGACGGGCGTCGATGCCGGCACGACCCGCCGGCCCGCGGCCTTCGCCAGCCTAACCGACCGCGAGTTCGAAGTCGCCGAGCTCATCGCCCGCGGCCTCGACAACAAGGAGATTGCCGCCACCGCCTATATGGGCGAAGGCACCGTACGCAACCACATCAGCTCGATCCTGGCAAAGATGGGCCTGCGCAACCGCACGCAGATCGCCATCGCCTACCTGCGAGGGTAGTTGCCCGACGATCAACCGCTCCGGCATAGCAAAATGGCTGCCACCGATTTAATGCCATTTCAAAACTATGCCGGTTTCCGGGGCTGAGTCACGAGTCCCCAACCATGCCGATATTCGTGAAAATAAAACCGCAGGTAGACGAGCCGTCATTTTGCAGAAAACGCGGGTATGGATGGGAGTCCTGAGTTTAGCCCCGAAAACGGCATAGTTTTGTTTGAACGGTCCTGCGCGAACGCACCCACCAGCCGCGTGGGGCCAAAAATGATCCGTTTTCCTCCGTCCCCGGGGGATCATTTGGCGGCGCCAACCACGAAATCGGCCCATCTACTACGTTTGACTCGATACCCCCGACCATACCCCTGTTTTCCAGAAAACCGCAGGCGTTCTACCTGCGGTTTTGTTTTCGCGTTTTTTGGCATGGTTGGGGGTAAGGGGATAAACGTAGTAGATGGGCCGATTTCGTGGCGGCCCTTCCTCCCCTGCGCACAAAAGTGCCGCCACGGAGAAGGGAGACGTCTCCGTGGCGGCTGGGGGTGGGGGGTGGGGCTATGTTCTGGCTCCCCGCCGGCCGCCCGGGGCCTTTTGGCCCCGGGCGCTGCCAGCGTGCCTAGCGCTTACGGATACCCCAGACCAGGGCTCCGACGCCGGCCATGGCAATAACAAATGCCATGAGCAGTGCAGCGGCCTGCTGGTCACCCGTGGTGGGCAGGAAACCCTTGACCGTCTTGACGATGTTCGTCACGGTCTTGGGCATGCCGGGATCGGGCGTCGGCACGGGCGTCTCGGGCTTCTTGTACGTGTTGTTGAACACGATACCCTCGACGCTCTTGTCGCCCTTGGTAAAGGCGACGTTCGCCTTGAGGTTGCCCTCGCCGTCGTCGACCACGTTGACGGTCGCGGTAAAGACGGACTTGTCATAGGTCATACCGGCCTCGTCGCCTTTGACCTCGCTGATGGTGTAGACGTACGTACCAGGCTCGTCGTACTCGAACTTGTCGAAGTTGATCTTGCCGTCGGCATCGTTGGTGACGGTGGACTCGATGTCCTCGCCAACGAGCTTAAAGCTAAACTCGTCCTTCTTGAGCTCGCGTCCCTCGAGCACCTTGATGGCGCCGATGGAGACCTGCGTGGGCATGGCGTGATACTTGTTGGTAAAGCCAGCCGACTCGGTGGTTCCCTCGAGCTTGTGCGTCGCGGTCAGCGTGCCGTCGCCATTGTCGGAGACGGTGGTCACGACGGTGTAGGTCGTACCGTCATAGGTGACGCCCTTGTACAGGCCGAGCGCGTTGGGGCAAGCCTCGCGCAGCATGTATGTGTGCGTGCCGGGCGCCTCGTAGTGGATCGGGCTCAGTGTAACGTTACCGTTAACGTCGTTGGTGCCACTAGCGACAGTCACGCCGTCCTCGAGCAGCTCAAACGTGAACTCGCCAGCTGCAAGGTCGCGTCCGGTCAGACGCTTGACCGTCTTGACCTGATCGGTCACGGACGAATCGGTAGGCGTCACGCTGTAGGTGTTGGTGAACGTGAAGGCCGCACCGTCGCCGCCGTCGCGCTTGACGATCAGATGTCCAGCACCGTCATCGGTCACGGTGTAGGAAACCTTGCGCGTGGCGTTGGCGTCGTTGATCACGCCAGGGGCGCTACCGGACTCGGTCACCGTGTAGGTAAAGGTGTGCGAGCGCGGGGCGGTGGGGGCTGCGGGCTCGGACTCGTCGCTGGGCTCGTCGGCGTTGGCATCAGCGTCGGCGTCGGCCTCTTCAGCCTCTGCCTCGTCGGCCTCAGCCTCGTCAGCTTCGTCTGCCTCGGCCTTATCGGTCGCATCGTCCGTCACGCCCAGGGCGCGGTTGAGGTCCTCGAGCGTAAAGTGGATCTTGCCAAAGTCCACGTTGCCGGCCGCGTCGTTGGTTGCGGTCGTGCGCTCGGGCATCGGGGCACCCGCCTCATCGGCGGCCACGGTAAAGGTAAACTTACCCGTGATGTCGGCCGGGGTCAGGCCCTCGGCAGCCTGGAGCTTCTTGGTGCCGGCAAGCGCGGCGTCAACGGCATCGGCGCCGTAGACGTTCTCGAACAAGGGCTCGATGCCACCGTAGTCGACCGTTGCCGTCAGGGTACCGTCACCGTTATCGACGACGATAACCTTAAAGCCAAAGTACCACGTTGTAGCAGAAACGCCGTTCGGCAGCCCGTGTATAGCTTCGTAGGCCGTGTAGTTAATGGTCCAAGCAAGCTTACCGTCCTTGTCGGTACGATGGGCAAGCCCGGCAGACTCAAGATCGGCAAGCATCTTGGTGTCGTAGTGCAGCGCATCAAAGCTCACGTGCCCACCGATATTGGGCTTGAGATTTTCATAACCCACAAGCTCACCCTGATAGGCGATACCGAACCAGAACTCGCCGTCAACCATCGGGCGACCGGTCAGGGTCTTGGCGGCAACGACCTGAGCAGCGGTGCCACCAGGCGTGTTGGTCGTAGCGCTATAGCTGTTGACGAACGGGACCACGGCGCTCTCGACCGCGGCCGCGCCGGTCTTGTACTCGGTCACCAGCGTGCCCTCGGAACCGCCGGAGACGGTCGTCGTGGCGGTGAGCGTGCCGGCGGTGTCGTCGGCGATGGCGATCGTCACGGTGCGGACAGCGTCGTCGTAGGTGTAACCCGGCTGGCCGTCATTCTTCTCGGCAACGGTGTATGTAAAGGTCTTGCCGGCATCAGCCTGCGTAAATTTGACCTCATGGCCCGCCAGAATGTCAATCTGGCCGACTGTTCCCTCTATCGTTGCGGGGGACTCATAGTTGTTGGCCCCGGGCAGCAGGCCAAGTGCGCTAGCCGAATCATCGTCGGCGGGCGTCACGGTAAAGGTGAACTGGCCCTCGGTCATGGGGCGTCCGTAGAGGGTCTTGCTGAGCTTGAGGCCGCCGGCCGCGGCGTAATCGAGCTCAGTGCGGTACGTGTTGGTAAAGCGTCCGTTTTCCTTCTTAGTGACGTTGGCGGTCAGGGTGCCATCGCTGTCCTCGGTCACGGTCACTTCGGCGGTTGCGACATGCGCGTCATACGTCATGCCGACCGTGCTGCCCGCGTTCTCGCGAATCTCGTACTTATAGGTTCCGGCAGCGGCGTAGTGGATCTTGCCGAACTTGATGGCGGCGATGCCGTCCTTCGCGTCCCTCTTGCTCACGGTTACGGTTGCGGGATCGGGCAGCGGGGTGCCTTCGGGGGCGGTGATGGTAAAGCTGAACTCGTCCCCATCCGTCCAGTCGCGACCGTCAATAGCCTTGCTCAGGCCAAAGTCGAGCTCGGTCTCGAGCGGGGTCACGCTGTAGGTGTTCTTGAAGATCGCAGCCTCAGCATTCTTCAGAACATGCTGGGCGCTGAGCGTGCCGTCGCCGTTATCGGTGATGGTCGTCTCGATGGCGAACTTGGCGTCACTGTAGGTAATGCCCTTGCTGGTGGTTCCGCCCTTGACCTCGCGCAGCGTGTAAGCGTGCGTTCCGGCCTTGTCGTACTTCACGGCGCTCATCGTGATCTTGCCATCGGCGGCGTTCTTGCCGGTGGCGACGACCTTGGCGTCCTTGTCCCCGCCCTCGACGAGCTCGAAGGAGAACTCGCCCTCAGCCATGTCGCGGCCGGTCAGGACCTTGGTCGCGGCGATCTTGTCGGTGACGCTGAACTCGTCAGGATTCGGCTTGTAGCTGTTGTTGAACTTCGCCTCGTTGGCGCCCTGCAGCTCATGCTTGACCGTGAGCTTACCATTGCCGTCATCGGTAACGGTAGTCACGATGGTGTAGGTCGTGCTGTCGTAGGTAATGCCGTTGCCTTCGGCGCCCTTGGCTTCGCGCAGGATATAGGTGTGCTTGCCGGCGGCGGTGTAGGAGATCTTGCCCATCGTAATCTTGCCATCGGCGTCGTTAGCGCCGGTGGCGACGACCTCGCCGTCCTCGACGAGCTCGAAGGAGAACTCGTCGGCCTTGAGGTTGCGTCCGTCCAGAACCTTGGTCGCGGTGATCTGATCGGTGACACTGGAGTTATTCGGAGTAACGCTGTAAGCATTCTCGAAGATAGCCTTCTCGACGTCCTGCAGCTCATGCTTAACCGTGAGCTTGCCATTGCCATCATCGGTGACGGTGGTCACGATGGTGTAGGCCGCGGTGCTGTAAGTAATGCCGTTTTCGGTGGTGCCGGCCTTGGTCTCGCGCAGCATGTAGGTGTGCTCGCCAGCCGCAGTGTAGGTGATCTTGTCCATCGTGATCTTGCCGTCGGCCGCATTGGTGCCCCTGGCGACGACATCGTTACCCTCGACGAGCTCGAAGGAGAACTCGCCTTTCTTGAGGTCGCGGCCGGTCAGGGTCTTGGTCGCGGTGATCTGGTCGGTGACGCTGGACTTATTCGGGGCAGTGTTGTACTTGTTCTCAAAGCGCGCCGTCTCGGGGCCCTCGAGCGTATGGGTCACCTTAAGCGTGCCGTCGCCGTTGTCGATGACGCTCGTCTTGATGGTGTAGTTCGTCTTATCGTACGTGATCCCGTTGCTCAGCCCCGCCTCGTTGGGGAGCTTCTCGCGCAGCGTGTAGGTGTGGGTGCCGGGCTTGTCGTAAGTGATCTTGTCCATGGCAATCGTGCCGTCGGCAGCGTTAGTGCCCTTGGCGACGACCTTGTTACCCTCGAGGAGCTCGAAGGAGAACTCGCCCTCAGTCATGTCGCGCCCGGTCAGGACCTTGGTCGCGGTGATCTGGTCCTCGACAGGCTTCACGCTATAGGTGTTCTTGAACTCGGTCTCGCCCGAGATCTTTTCAACGTCAGCCTTAAGCCCACCCGTGGCATTAACCGCCACGGTCACCTTGAACGTGGCAACGTTCTTGCTGTAGGTAATGCCACCGGCGTCGCCCTTGACCTCGCGGACCTCATAGGTGTACTCGCCCGGCTCGGCATAAGTAATCTTGCCAAAGTTAATGGCTGCCTTGCCCTTGTCGAGATCGGCATTGGTCACAGTTACGGTCGCGGGGTCGGGCATCGGGGCATTGTTGTCGGACGTCGCGGAGAGCTCAAACTCAAACGCATCCGTATCCGCCCACTTGCGGCCCTCGAGCACCTTGGTCAGACCAAAGTCAGTCTTGGTATCAACCGTTGTCGGCTTGGTTGCAAGGCTAAAGATAATCTTGCCGTTGTTGCCCAGGTGCGAATGCACGTGCGTGGAAGTCGCAACAGAGGAAAGGTCATTCCACCTGGGGTTAAGCACGTCGCGCGCGGTCTCGGTCTTGTTGCCGTTCGCCTCCACATCGTCCTTGGTGGTATGCAGCTGGTCGATATAGGCCAAGCGCGCGGTTCCCTTATTAAAGGACCAATAGCCGTCATCTTTGACCAGAGCGCCGTCGTAGCTGGCGATCTCGTGCCCCTCAAACTCCACAACGGCATAGTCGTCCTTCGGCTTGCCGTTTGCGCCCATCGCCACAAACTCGTCCTTGTAGTAATAGACGTCGTTGCCCTGCGGCTTTACCGTCGCGCGCTGGGTGCATTCCTTGTCCGTGTAGATAGGCGTGATTTTTTGGAAGTAATAGTAGCTGTTGGTATCGGCGGGCTCAAACTCGGCGACAACATCGCCCAGCTCGCCGCCCGACCACTTGTTGGCCAGGAAGTAGACCGTCTGGTTGTCGGCACCCTTATGTTTCTCGATATACTTCTTGAGTCCGTCATCGGGCGTAAACAGGTTGTTACGCGCGGCGTCCTTGACGCTCGAGGTGTATTTAATCTGAATAGGCTTGATGTCATTGAGCGACGTGCGCTCAAAGATCCCGTTTTCCATGTCCACGTGATAGCGGATCAGCGGAATCAGTGATGCGGGAATCTTGACCGTCACGATATCGCCCTGCTGCGCATTGGCAGAGCGCTCGACGGTGATGACCAGGTCCTTGGCCACGCCCGAAAACTCGTACGTGTCCGTATTGCCCTTGGTTGTCTTGGTCACTTCATCAAAGGGGACGCCATTAATCTGAGCGCTGACAAACGTATCGACCTGCATAAAGTCGCCCAGCTCATCACTAAAGGTGATGTAGCCGGACTTGCTCTCGTCGTAACCATCCTCGATCTGAGTGGGAGAGCCCTTGCCCGAGGTGATAGAGCTCGAGATATCATCAAACACCTTCTTGAGCTCATCGGCGTTCGACGCAGCCTTGTAGAAATCGGAATTCTCCGTGCGCTTACCAAGCTCATTGGTTGTGTAGGACGTGGCGTTTGGATAGTTGCTCGACACGGCGTGCATGAACTTGTTTTCGTTGCTCGTCCAGTAGTTCGTAGGATCGGCAGCGGGATTCGCACCATTAAAGATGCCGATCGTATAAATGTCGGCACCTTTATTCTTGAGACTCTTGGCGCTTTTGACGGCGCTATCGGCAACACTTGCTTGGAATCCACTAGAACTCGTAGGTGAACCATCAGCGAAGAAGACAACGATCTTCTTGGCGTCGGCGCGACCAGACGAAAATACCCCATCAGCCAGCTGTAAGCCATAGTCGGCGCGCGTGGCGCCATTAGGACTGATGGAGTTGACCGTACTCTTAAGGCTCGTCGCGTCATCGCCCGTGCAGGGCGTCAGCTTCTTCATGGTCTGCGAGTAGTTGTACCTATACCCCGACTCCCAATACGTGTCGTTGCCGACCCAATCAGCCCTACTTCCCGCAAACTTTACGATGGCAACCTGATGCTGCTTGGAAGCATCGATCTTTGCATTCTGCTCGGCAATGGCGTCGATAAAGGAACTGGCAGCGTTCTTAAGTGCGGTGATGCGTTTGGTCTGATCGTTGCCGCCCATGCTCTCATCCATCGACCCGGAGGCATCAAGCACCATCACGATATCGAGCGGTTTAGTGACCAGCGACGTTGTGTCAGAAGTCGAAGACATCGTGGAGAGCGTTGTCACAAAGTCGGACTTTTCGTCCTCTGCGGGCTCGACCGTCTTGTCCGTCCAGATTCGGCCTACATAACGTGTCGTCTGGTCCTGCTCGCCGCCCGACGCCCAGTATTGCCAGCGGCCGGTAGTGTCGGGGTCGACTATCTTTTTGCTCGCCGTCGGTCCGTCCATTCCGGTGCTGGACCTGGCGTTGGCCTCGGGCAGCATGGCAAATGCTGCAGCCGGCAACACCAACACTACGGCCAGTATCACCGCCAAGAGACCCCTCGTGTACTTACTCATCGCGTCTCCCTTCTCGCGGTCTCAGACCTTGCATCAGCCTAAAGTTACGGAATGAGACACAATTAGGGCAGGTGACACACGTTCCAGATTTGGTTTTGAGCGTGAGACAAATGTCTCACCAAAGTTGAGACACGGCGTTTTCGCAGGAAAACGGGTGCGATTCGGAGCCATCAGGCCAAAATGATCCGTTTTCCTCCGTCCACGGGAGATCAAGGGCTGTTACGGATTGGCGACATTTCAAAACTATGCCGGTTTACTACGATAAAAATGAGATCCCCGACCACGCGTGACGTTTTCGCAAAACTGCAAGTCGTCTACCTGCGGTTTTGATTTTGCCAAATGCGGTGTGGTTGGGGGTAGACGATTCATCGTAGTAAACCGGCATAGTTTTGTTCGCGGCGGCCCAACCGCACGTTCACGCGCGGGGCCGGTGGGGAATTCTTGCCCCACCGGCCCGTCTACGCGTTATTCCAGCTTGGTTTCTACCGTGGGAGTCTTATCCGCCGCAACTGGGGTACGGGCGGTGTCCATAGTCAGGCAGTGCTTGGGGCAGCTTTCGATGCACTCGCCGCACACCACGCAAGCATACGGGTCGATCGTCCACGTTCCGCCCTTGCGATCGACCGCGAGCGCGCCCGCCGGGCAGCGACGCGCGCACATGCCGCAGCAGATGCACACGTCCATGTCGTTGACGATATGCCCGCGCAAGCGCTCGGGCGCCGTCAGCTTCTCCTGCGGATAGCACACCGTTACCGGCTGCTTGACCATAGAACCCAAGGCCGTCTTGGCAAATGTCAGTAAACTCATGCCGCGCCTACCTTTCCGTGCAGCTAATGCAGGGGTCGATGGTCAGGATAATCATGGGCACGTTGGCAAGGAGCACGCCCTGCAGCGCATGTGTCAGACCCGCCAGGTTCTGCGACGTCGGCGTGCGCACGCGAAAACGGTCCAGGTTCTTGGTGCCGTTGCCGCGTACATAGTAGTACGCCTCGCCGCGCGGCTGTTCAATCACAACCTCGCCGCGCGCGCCGTCGGCCGGCGTAAGCTTGGTGCGCCCGCCGATGCCGTCGTGTGGAATCTTACCGACAAGCTCCTTGATGATATCCATGGCCTGCGTGACCTCGGCGCAACGCACCTGGCAGCGGGCATAGCAGTCGCCGTCGGTCGCCACGATGGGTTCAAACGCGGCCAGATCCGCATAGGCGCCGTCGCCAAACATGCGCACGTCGTAGTCCACGCCCGAGGCGCGCCCAAACGGGCCGACCATCGACAGATCCAGCGCGTCCTTCTTGCTGATCACGCCCACGCCATGCAGGCGCTCGCCACAGCTGACGTCGTCCAAAAACGTATGCACCAGGGCCTCGTAGTCGGGACGCATGGCATCGAGCGTCTGGACAATGCCAGCCAGCTCGGAGTCCTCAATGTCGTGCTTTAGGCCGCCGATCTCGTTAATCGAAAGGATCACGCGGCCACCGCACGTGCTCTCGAAGATCTTGAGAATCTGCTCGCGCAGGGTCCACGACCGATAGAACAGCGCCTCGAAGCCAAAGGCATCGGCGAGCAGGCCCAGCCACAGCAGGTGCGAGTGGATGCGCGAAAGCTCGTGCAAAATAGTGCGGATATACTGCACGCGGCCGGGCACCTCGATGTCGAGCATGCGCTCGCAGGCGCTGGCATAGCCGTAGCTGTGGCCCACGGCGCAAATGCCGCAGATGCGCTCGGCGATGTAGCCAAACTGGTGCATGTCGCGCTTTTCGGTGAGCTTCTCGAGTCCGCGGTGCACAAAGCCGATCTGCGGAATTGCCTCGATGACGCGGTCGTCCTCGATCACCAGGTCCAGATGAAGCGGCTCGGGCAGCACCGGGTGCTGCGGGCCAAACGGAATTACGGAGCGATGAGCCATGGACCTTACGCCTCCTTTTTCTGCTTGTCGCGGGCGGCCTTGGCGGCAAGCGCCGCACGGACCTTGGCCGCTTTCTCGGGATCCATGGCGGCGAGCTTTGCCTCCATCTCGGCGGCCTTGAGCGCGGCCTTCGCAGCGGCATCGTCATGCTGGGCATCGGAGCCGGCAGCAGCAGCGGGCTGAGCAGCGGCAGTGCCCGCAGCATCGCCGGCACCCGCGGCACCCTCCCCCGCAGCAGCCGCAGCCGCGGCGGCCTTCTCGGCCGCGGCCTTGCGCGCCTTGGCCTCGGCGGCCGCGCGGACTTTCATGGCCTTCTCGCGCGCAGCCTTCACCTCGGGCGTGATGACGCTCATGGGTTCGGCAGTCGAGACCTGGTAGAAAAAGCCCTTAAAGTCGATCTGCATGTCGGTGATGGCAAGACCAAACAGGTCGTGGACCTCATTTTCAAACGGGAACACCGCGGGGTAATACGAGCTGATGGACGGAATCTCCTGGTACTGGTCGATGCCCTCGACCACCAGGTTCTCGATCGCATAGCTGCCGTCCTGCACAATATGCTCCTGAGCAGCACGGACGTTGATAAACGTATAGACCAAGCGATACGAGCCGTCGTCGACGTTGCGCTCGGCATGCATTTGCACAAAGCGCGCGCCGACGCCCTTGAGCGCCTGGACATGCGACAGGAGCTTGTCGATCCCGACGGTGGTATAGATAGCCTTTTGCATTACTCGGCCTCCTTTGCAGCGGCGGGCGTCTCAGCAGGTGCGTCGCCAGCGGCGGGCGCAGCAGGCTTCCCGGCAGGCGCGTCACCGGCACCGTCAGTCCCGGCCCCCGCAGCCACAAACCCGTCCTCGCCCAGCTCAACGCCACCGTCCCAGGTAGCGGCACCGCCCACGGTGAGCGGATCGCCACCGGCGCGCAACACGGTCTCCTTCTGGTCCAGGATGCCGCACGCCTCCACGATGGCATCGATCACCGTCTCGGGGCGAATGGCGCACCCGGGCGCGTACACGTCCACGGGAATCGCGCGGTCCACGCCGCCGATCACGTTGTAGGCATCGCGGAATACGCCGCCCGAGCATGCGCAGATACCGCAGGCCACCACGCACTTGGGCTCGAGCATCTGGTTGTAAATCTGACGCACGACGGGCAGGTTCTGGGCATTGACCGACCCCGTCACCAAAAAGATATCCGCATGCTTGGGGTTGCCGGTGTTGACCACGCCAAAGCGCTCCGCATCGAACAGCGGCGTGAGCGAGGCCAGCACCTCGATATCGCATCCGTTGCAGCTCGAGCCGTCGTAATGAATAACCCACGGCGAGCGCGACATTTTATGATCCATGGATGCCGCCTCCTAAATAAACACGTCGACGAGGATGGGCATAAGGTTGAGCAGGCCAAACACCAGCGCCACGCCCCAGCCGAGCTTAAAGCAGCTGCGCCAGGTGCTGCGTGCGAAGGTGTTGTCGATCAGCACCTCGACAAAATACGTCGCGGCCATCACGACCAGGGCTACGACCCAGCTCACCGGGTTGTCCCAAACAAAGAACATGCCCACCCACATCAAAAACAGCACGGTCTCACACCAGTGCATAAGGGTCATCTTGGCCAGCGTGCCGCCGCTCATCTCGGTGGCGACGCCCTGGACAATCTCCTGATGCGCGTGATGCGAGTACGAAAGGTCGAACGGCGACTTGCGTAGCTTGATGGTGAGCACCGCAAGCAGCGCCAAGAAAATGGGCGCGCTGTACACGATGATGGGCGCCGACTGTCCGGTCACGGCGATGGAATCAAAGCTATCGGTGGCAAGGTACAGGCCCACGCTCATCAGCAGAACGGCGGGCTCGTAGCTCATGACCTGCAGCAACTCGCGGTCGGCACCGACCTGGGCAAACGGGCTTTGCGTCGAGGCGGACGCCAGCACCACAAAGATCGCGGCGAGCGTAACCATAAAAGCGCACAGCAGCGTGTTGGAGCCCGACACAAAGATGCCGCCGCCCACGACGGTAAAGATGAGCGCGCACGCCATATAGGTATCGTCCATGGTGTTTACGCTGGCAGGGGCCTTGCGCAGCAGCTTGGCAACGTCGTAGAAGGGCTGCAGCAGGCGCGGGCCCACGCGGCCCTGCATGCGAGCGGACAGCTTGCGGTCAAGGCCGTCGATCAAGCCGCCCGCAAGCGGCGCCAGCAAGGCAAACGCCACGGTGCCAATAAAAATGCCCACGACGCCCGAGCCTTCGAAATACTTACCGCGCAGCACCGAGGGCGCGCTCATGGCAAGCCGCTCGGGCCCAATCCACGCGCAACACAGCAGCGCGAACAGAATGATGCCGCAGCACACAACGCTACCCGCGGGGCCAATACGCTTCTCGCCAAGGGCGTCCTCCGAGTACCAATTGCGCTTTTCGGCCTTTACCTCGTGTCCCATCGAGCCGCGGAAATGGCGGTAATTGTCGGTTCCCACACCCGAAAGATATACGTTTACGTGCGGTTTGTTACTCACGCGGAATGAAGTCAGCAGTACCACGGCGATAAAAGCCACGATAACCACCATCAGATACATGGAGTCCTTGCCAATAACGTACGGCACGCGGCCAAACACCATAGCCAAGTAAGGCGACACCAGACCGCTCGAGATAACCGGGAACGCCACGCAGCACAGAATGAGCAGCGCGGCGATGGTGTTGAGGGCCGCCCACTCGGTCTTGTGAACATTGCCCTCCACGTTTTGGGCCGTGGGGTCGACGCCCGAAAGCTTGGCGAGCCACTTGCCCCAGAAGAAAAACGTCGCGGCCGAGCCAAAGGCAAGCACCATGATCATGAGCACGTTGCCGGTCTGCGCAAACGCCACCAGGGCGCCCCACTTGGACACGAGCATGCCAAACGGCGCCACAAACATGCCCATGATACCCAGCATCATCAGGCGCGTCAGGTGCGGCATGCGGCTGAACATACCGTCCATGTCCTCGATATCGCGGCTGCCGATATGATGCTCGGCCGTGCCCACGCACAGGAACAGCAGCGACTTGGCCACCGTGTGGAACAGGATCAGGAAGATGGCGGCCCATACGGCCTCGGGCGCGCCGACACCCAAGCAAGCACTGATGAGGCCCAAGTTGGAGATGGTGGAGTACGCGAGGACGCGTTTGGCGTTGCTCTGCGAGATGGCCATGAGGGCAGCGAGCAAAAACGTGATGGCACCCACGCTCGTGACCATAAAGCCAGTCACGGGATAGATGGCATAGAGCGGGCTGAGCTTGACCATCAGGAACACGCCGGCTTTGACCATGGTTGACGAGTGCAGCAGGGCGCTCGTGGGCGTGGGGGCAACCATGGCACCCAATAGCCAAGTGTGGAACGGCATCTGCGCGGCCTTGGTGAGTGCGGCGAGCGACAGCAGAACGACCGGCATCACCAGCAGCGCGGATTGCGCGGTTCCGGCGCCGGAAAGCTCGATCATGCCCGAGATGGTCAGCGGCATGCCGTTAACGTGCAGGTACATGAGCCCGGCCAAAAACGCGATGCCGCCCAGCATGTTGAGGATGATCTGGGTGAAAGCGTTTTTTATGGCCTCGGGCGTGCGCGTGTAGCCAATCATGAGGAACGAGCACACGGTGGTGATTTCCCAGCCACAGAACAGCCACTCAAGGTTGTCGCTTGTCACGATGACGAACATGGCCGAGAGGAACAGGAACATAAGCGCCAGGAACTGCGGGCGTCGGTCAGGCGCCGTCTGCCCGCGCAGCGCTGCCTCGTGCTCGTCGTGGGCCTGGAAGTCCTTCATGTAGCCCAGGGCGTACACGCAGATAAGGCTGCCGACAATGCCGACGGCAAGCACCATGATCACGCTCATGTAGTCAAGGTAGAGTGGCGTTGCCGTGACGGCTTCGGTCGCGGGCAGCGTCATAGCTGCAAAGGTGAGCGAGCCCACCAGCTGCACCACGCCGAGCACCGTGGTGAGCGTGCTCTTATATTTACGCGCGTTGTACAGGATGACGGCGCACAGGATCACGTCGATGACGGAGCTGATGATCGAGAGCACATGCGAGGTGCCGGGGGCAACCTCGAAGCTCTGCGGGCCCGTGCCAAAAAACATGACGGCGACTACAACCGTCACCGCCATAATAATGCCGGAGCCTACAAGCCCTACCGCATCGCGGGCGCGGTCACCGCGCGCGAGCAGCATGCCCAGCGCCGGTACCAGCGGAAACAGGGTAAGGAAATACAGTAGCGTCATACCATCACTCCCCCATGCAAAAACGCTGCAATTGTTTAACGTTATAGCTCAGTTGAGGAGTAGCGGCGGCGGGTTTTCGGTCAACTGGAGAGTTTTAGGCGTACGGGGTAACGAGTCTGTCCGCTTTGGAGCAGAGAGGCGACGCTCCCCCTATCGCGGCGGCGGGCGCACGGGCCACTGCGCGCGGTTTATTAACCACTTTGGAGGATGTTCCAGTAGGCTCACGACGGTCCAAAAAGTTGGCGCGGCAAGAAAAATGCGCCCCTGTGGGCGCACCATCCCGTTCGCTATTCCGCCTTTTTAACGCGCGGCTTGCGACCGCGCGGCTTATCAACCAGCGCGGACTCACCGCTCTCGCGATACTGGCGGCACCAAGCCTTGACCGAAGACTCGCTGGGAATCTTGTGCTTGATCATGGCCTCGCGAACCGTTAAGCCGTTTTCCAAGCGGTCCTTGACCACGGCGAGCTTAACTTCGTACGAATAGGTGTGATGATGCGAACCGGCGTTGAGAACGGCGTCGGCACCGCCTACGGCATACGCGCGGGCCCACTGACGAGCCGTGGCCTGGGGAATGCCAAGCTCCGCGGCGAGGGCGCGATGACCGACCCCCTCTTGGAGGATCTCGACGGCGCGCTGCCTAACCTCGGGCGCATGCGTGCGAGTCCTAGTTGCTTCCGACATACCTGCCACTTCTTAGCCTTAACCGTTAATCTGCTTTCTTACGTGCAAGTTAGATAGTAGCATTTTACTGTTTGCTCAAAGCAGTTAATTAAAATAGACGCGGCGTTATCTGGGCATTTGGCACCAATTTACGACATTTCTTTATCGATTATTTACGCTGGTAGCTGACTCGCAGCCAATCGTCATTCGCCTGTCAACAAAATTGACACCTCTTTATGTCCTTTGCTATAGCGGATATGATTATTAACCCCTCCCCCAATTATTTTGAGTAATCGGCAAGGCAGTAGACGTCCTTACTCCTCATGATTACCGCGCATTGCCATCCACCGGAGCAAAACAAAAAGGGCGGGGCCTGCTGCGCTTGCAGGCCCCGCACCGGTTGACACCCGACGGGACACAGCCGGGCGAGACGGATCCGTGCTACCGTCCCGCCTGGCCGCGATGTTCAGCTACAGCTCGTTGGCCGCGTGATACGCCGTGCGAATGGCGCTCGCAATGTCGGCGGTGCGCTCGCCCGAGCAGTCGCCCACGCAGGTCACGGGCACCGTTACGCCGTCCAGGTCAAACCCGTTGGCCTTGGAGCCCACGGCCATCACCACGTAATCGCAGGCGATCTTCACCGGCTCCTCGGCGCCGTCCTCGGTGGTGTGCACGGCCTCCACGCCCTCGTCGGTAATGGCGGTCAGGCGGGTCTTAACATGCTGCTCAACGTTGTGGGCGGCAAAGTCGTTCATAATCAGCGGCAGAATGGTCTCGGACTCGCCTGCGGCAATCTTGTCGAGCATCTCGACAATCGCCACCTCGCAGCCGTTCTGCAGCAGGTACTCGGCAGTCTCGGTGCCCACCAGGCCGCCGCCGATAACGGCGACGCAGCCCGCGAGCTCCGCCTTGCCGGCCAGCACGTCCCAGCTCGAGACGACCTTGTCCGAATCGGCGCCCGGAACGGGGATGACCACGTCGTGCGCGCCCACAGCCACAATCGCGGCGTCGGCGGCGTTGAGGTCCGCGGGGCGAGCGGCATGGTTGAGCTCAACCTTTACGCCCAGGCCGGGCAGAATCTTCTCGTAATACTCCACCGAGCGCATGATCTCGTCCTTGCGCGGAGGCGCGGCCGCCAGCACAATCTGGCCGCCCAGATGATCGCTCGCCTCATAGACGGTCACGTCGTAGCCGCGCTTGGCCGCCACGCGCGCGGCCTCCAGGCCGGCAATACCGCCGCCCACCACGGCGATCTTCTTGTCGCCCTCGCCCGGCTTAATGGCGATGGTCGCCTCGTCGCCGTTCTCGGCATTGAGCACGCACGAGATGTATTTGCGGTTTTGAATCGCGTCGACGCAGCCCTTGTTGCAGTTGAGGCACTCGCGGATGGGCTCACCCGTGGCGGCCTTCAGCGCAATGTCGGGGTCGCACATGAGCGAGCGGCCGTAGGCGATGATGTCGGCCGCGCCGTCTTCCAGAATCTTCTCACCGGCCTCGACCGAGACAACGCGGCCGACGGTTGCCACCGGCACGGA
The DNA here is from genome assembly GCF_003438785.1 of Collinsella sp. OM06-18AC. Classification (NCBI taxonomy): domain Bacteria; kingdom Bacillati; phylum Actinomycetota; class Coriobacteriia; order Coriobacteriales; family Coriobacteriaceae; genus Collinsella; species Collinsella sp. OM06-18AC. The sequence goes on along the minus strand of NZ_QSTX01000001.1, from coordinate 285,973 downwards.
GACCAGGGCCTTGACGCGCTCGGCCACCGGCAGCGTCCAGTTGTAGGGCATGGCGCCCATGGGCGGAATGGTGTCTCCCATGTTGCCGGTGTGGTTGGCCTGCGCGACCTGGATCATGTCGATGCCCGCGCCCTCGAGCAGCTTGGCAAACTCGCAGGCCTCATCGGGCTGCAGGCCGCCCTTGCCGCGCGGCGTGCCGTCGGGGTTCTCCATGATCACGGGGAGCTTGTACTCCACCATCAGCTCCGGTGCGGCTTCCTTAATGGCGGCGACGACCTCCAGCGCGTAGCGAACGCGGTTCTCGAACGAGCCGCCGTACTCGTCGGTGCGCTTGTTGAGGATGGCCGAGCACAGCGAACCCACCAGGCGGTCGCCGTGGACCTCGATGGCGTCGATCCCGGCCTGCTGTGCGCGAGCGGCCGAGGCAGCGATGGCCTCCTTGATCTGGGTGAGTTGCTCCACGGTGGCCTCGTTCACAAAGTGCTGCATGTCGTGGTGCAGCTTGGCGTAGGCCTGCTTGCGAATCTCGTTGGACTCGGCCATCTTGGCGGCAAAGGCCTCCTCGTCGCCGGCGGCCTTGGCCTCCTGCGCAGCTTTCGCAGCGGCCATGGAACCCATGACCATGCGGCCGACACCGGGCACGTCGTACTCGGGATGGAACAGCTGCAGCGCGACCTTGGCACCGTGCTTGTGGACGGCGTCGGCCAGCGCCTTAAACGTGGGGATCTGGGCATCGGTCGCCAGCTTGGGCGTGGGGCTCGCGGTCATAACGGGAGCGACGTCGCCGATGACGATGTAGCTCACGCCGCCACGGGCCAGGCGCTCGTAAAAAGCCAGGCTGCGCTCGCCAATGGAACCGTCGCGCTCCTCGTAGCCGGTGGTGAGCGGCGGGAACATAATGCGGTTCTTGAGCTCAAGGGGGCCAACCGTAATGGGCTGGAGCAGCTTAGTGGCAGGTGCGGTCATGGACATTCCTCTCTTGTAGGCGCGGCGGCGATGTTGCCGCGTAGTTGTCTAGAGGATATGGCATGGAGGTACAGCGGCACAACGAAAATCGGCGAATATCAGGTGGCGGCAGGTGGATGGAGCGGACGGCCCGTCGGTTTGTCTCAATCTGTAACAGTTAGGCCCTATTTTGCCGAGCAACTGTTACAGATTGAGACGAACCAATCTAGCCTGCCGAAAGATCTAGATCTGTAACAGTTACTCAGTAAAAACCGTCCCTCGTGTTACAGATTTAGACAAACGAAGACCGTCCTGCCGAAACATCTCAATCTGTAACACCTAGCCGCCCAAATCGGGTCTAGATGTTACAGATCGAGATTTTGTTTGAGAGGCCGAGAATTGGACCGAAAACACGGTCCCGAAATAACAAAAAAGCTCGCCGGCTAGGCCGACGAGCTGCAAGTTCTTGGTCGCGGGGGCAGGATTTGAACCTACGACCTCCGGGTTATGAGCCCGGCGAGCTACCAGACTGCTCCACCCCGCAATGTCTGGGCGCCTCATGTGCGCAAGAAAGAATATTACGCGGGAGTTCGGTAAACGGCAAGGAAAATCTCGTAGAGCATAATTCCTTCATATTTAAACCCCTCAGCCCCTATCACCGTAAACGAATCGCAGCCGAGCGCCGTCGACGGCACGTATACAATGGTGCGCGTCCTTTTATGCCGACACCGGGAGTAGACATGCTGCTCGCTATCGATATGGGAAACACGCAGACGGCCATGGGCCTGTTTGACGGAGACGAGCTGGTGCAGTCGTGGCGCATGCCCACCGACCGCTCCTATACCGCCGACGAGATCCATGTGCGCCTGATGGGTTTCTTTAAGATGTACGGCCTTTCGCTCGATGCGGTCGACGCGATCGCCTTTGCGGGCGTGGTGCCGCAGCTCTCGCGCGAGTGGCACGCCGTGGCCGACCGCATTGCCGCGGACGCCATCGTCATCGGGCCGCAGACGGCCGCCGTAACCAAGCTGCGGGCGGCGCGCCCCCAGGCCGTTGGTGCCGACCGCATCGCCAACGCCGTCGCTGCCGAGACCTTCTATGGCGCGCCGGCGATCGTGGTGGACTTTGGCACCGCGACCAATATCGACGTCATCGATGAGGACGGTTATTACATTGGCGGAGCGATCGCGCCGGGCATTCGCATCTCCATGGACGCGCTTGCCGCCCGTGCCGCCAAGCTCGCCAGCGTGCCGCTCGAGGCGCCCGAGCACGCCATCGGCCGCGATACCGAGGAGTGCATCAAGGTCGGCGCCGTGATGGGCGCCGCCGCCATGGCTGAGGGCCTGGTCGCGCGCATGAAGCGCGAGCTGGGCCGCGAGGATGCCACCGTTATCGCCACGGGCGGTCTCGCCAGCATCGTCGCCGATTCGACCGATGCCTTCGACGTGGTCGACGGACAGCTCACCATCAAGGGTATCTGCGAAATCTACCGCCGCATGCAGGAGCTGGGGTAGGACAGGGGCTTAAGTCGAGCATGCCCGATGCCACAGCCCCCGCAAACGTTCGCCAAGCCTATTCCTCAAAACTGAATTATTTTCAATTATGAGGAATAGCGGCTCCTCGAATACACCCAGCACAGCGATATCGTGCATGTTTCCTATTCCTCAAAAACGAAAATTTTTCAGTTTTGAGGAATAGGGCGCTGGCAACCCATTCCCCAGATAGGCGAAACCCTCCCCGGCACAGGCCGAAGAGGGCTTCGTTGTCATCGCTATCTTTGAGCGCGGGCACCTCGCGTTACAGTCCGCGAATCCGTACGGCCTCGGGCGGAAACTCCTGCTCGCCGGCATCGGTCTTGATGGTCGCGCGACCCCAGATGTCCAGGCCCGCAAACACACCGACCGCAAGCGGCAAGCCGCTGGGCGACACCGCCGCGACCTGACGACCCAGCAGTGGCACCATGTCAAAGTACTCGCCCAGCACCGGAGCCAGCGGGCCGGCAGCGCCCTGTGGTGTGTTGGCGGCAACCTTCCAGGTGTCCACGCGGGTCAGCACGGCGGTGGCCAATGCCTCGACCAGCGCCTCATCTGCCATATCCACGCCAAGCTCGCCCAGCGCCGCACGTTCAATATCAACCGTCACCGCGGCAAACATGCCCGCAGCACCGGCACCGCCGTTGACGGCGACGCGCGCGAGCGACGTCTCAAACGCAGGCGCACCGCACACGATATCGCTCGGCCACTGGATACCCACCTTACCGGCAAGGCCCAGGCCCGGCGTCGATGCCGTGCCCACGAGCGCGTCCATCATGCCCATCGCGGCCACAAACGGCAGGCCGTGGAAGGCGTGCATATTCACATCCGGACGCACGACCAGCGAAAACGTCAGCGAAGCATCGCCCGCGTTCCATGCGCACCAGCCCGCGGACACGCCCTCGCGGCCCGCGTCACGCGCCGCGTCGAGCTCGGTACCGGCGACAACAGCATTCATCTCGATCATCTACATACGCCCCAATTCGCCCACGATATGGCCCACGCGATCCTCGGGTTCCTTGACCTCGACGCCATTGTAGCGGAAGAACCGCGCCGGGTCGTGCATCAGATCCTCGAGCGGCACCAGCACAAAGTCACGCTCGCCGATCAGCGGATGCGGCAGGCGCAGCTTTTTGCCGCCGTGGGTCTCGCCGTCCATCCACAGCAGGTCCAAGTCGATGGTGCGCGGACCGTTGGCCTTGGCCTTTTTGGAGCGGTCGCGACCCAGCTCGGCCTCGATCTTCATGAGCTCGTCGAGCAGCACCAACGGCGCCAGCTCGGTCTTAATCTCGATGACGGCGTTGGCAAACGCGTCCTGGCGCGTCTCGTAGGCCGGCTCGCTCTCGTAGATCTTGGAGGAGTTGGACACGCAGGTGAGTGGAATCTCGGCGATCATATCGCGTGCGGCGCGGATGTTGTCACAGCGATGCCCCAGGTTGGAGCCCACGGCCACAAACGCGCGGCGCGGCTGCGGCTTGGCAACCGCCCAGTAGCCGTTCAGGAACTGCGCAAAGCCCGCGGCGTCGTGCACACGCACGATGTTGGCACCGGCCTGGATGGCGCCCAGGCACACGCCAAACGTAGCGGCATCGCGCTCGGCGGCCTCGGTCACGCCCGAGACGGCGCCCACAAAGCGCTTGCGCGATACGGCGCACATGAGCGGATAGCCCAGTGACGCCATCTTGGCAGTCTCGCGCTGGATGACGATGTCCTCGTTGGCCGTCTTGCCAAAGCCCGGACCGGGATCGATGCAGATGCGGTCGCGCGACACGCCGGCGTGGATGAGCGCGCGGGCCTGGTCGGACAGAAAGCCCATGACGCGGCGCATGATGGGCGCCGAATCGGGCAGGGTGAAGCGGCGGAGCTGCGAGGTGGGCACGTAGGCTTCCTCGCGGCGGGCGCTGCGGCGCATCATGGCGGCCAGGCGGTCATTGGGCTCCGATGCGGCCTCGGTGGCCTCGGGCGCGGGCGCGACGGTCTCGGCGGCAGCAGCCTGCTCGGCGGCCGGCGTCTCCTGCTCGCTTGCAGGCTCGGTCGCGGGCTCAGGTTCGCCAAACGGCAACGAGGGCTGCACCACGCCACCCGGAAGCTTGGCCTCCGGCTTAGGCTCACCCAGCAACTTGCCGCGACGGCGGCGAGCCGGCTTCTCGGCCTCGCGCGCGGCCTCAGCAGCCGCCTCGCGCGCCTTCTCGGCAACAAACGCCGCGGCCGAGGTATCGAGCTGCACCGTCGCGTGCGTGCGAGCGGACGCGGCGACCTCGCCAGCGTGCATCACGATAACGCCGCAGGTGCTCGTCTTAACAAACTCGACCATCTTGGGGTCGGTGAATCCCGTCACGTCGTTGACGATAGAGGCGCCGCAGCGCACGGCCGCCTTAGCAACTGCCACGTGGCGCGTGTCGATCGAGACGATGGCCCCCTCTTTGGCGAGCGCGCGCACGACGGGCAGCACGCGACGCGCCTCCTCGTCGGGGTTGACCGGGGTAAAACCGGGGCGCGTGGACTCGCCGCCTACGTCGATGATGTCGGCGCCGGCGTCGAGCATCGCCAGGCCGTACTCGATGGCGGCATCCGGGTCGAAGTGTTCCCCGCCGTCGCTAAACGAATCGGGCGTCACGTTGAGGACGCCCATGATGCGCGGACGGTCAAAGCTGAGCTCGTACTTTCCGCACCGCCATGTCTTGCTATCGTTCGCCATGAACATCCTCCTCAAATGCCCACGCCGCCGCGCTCGGGCGCTGGCGGCGGGGTCGCTTTGCAATCAGTCTTTCTATTGTATCCGCGCGCGCGGGCTAGAACGCAAACGCGGCCGCGATGTCGCAAGAAATCAGCAGGTCGGCATTTGCATCCTGGTCGGTGGGCGCCAAATTGCAAATGGCCAGCGTATCGCCAGTAAAGTAACGCGTGAGGCCCGCCGCCGGATACACTACGAGCGAGGTTCCACCCACAATAAGGGCATCGGCCGCGGCGATAGCGGCAACGGCACCGGTGAGCACGCGCTCGTCGAGTGGCTCCTCGTAGAGCACCACATCGGGCTTGATGCGCCCGCCGCACGCGGGGCACACGGGTACGCCCGCGGCGTCCTCGTGCTCGCGCGAGCAAATCCACTCGGCGCTATAGACCGCGCCGCACGACTGGCAAATGTTGCGATGGACCGATCCGTGCAGCTCGAACACGCGCTGCGAGCCCGCCATCTGATGCAAGCCGTCGATGTTTTGCGTCACCACGGCATCGAGCTTGCCAGCTCGCTCCAGCTCGGCCAGCTTGGTGTGGCAGCGGTTGGGCTTAGCGTTAAGCGCGATCATCTTGGTTCGGTAAAAGTCGAAGAACTCCGCCGGATGTGTCTCGTAAAAGCTGTGCGAGAGCATGGTCTCGGGCGGATAGGCAAACTGCTGGTGATACAGGCCGTCCACGCTGCGAAAATCGGGAATGCCGCTCGCCGTGGAAACACCAGCGCCGCCAAAGAACACCACACGCCCGTGGGTATTGAACAGCTCCGCCAGCGCGGTGGAGGCCTGCTTGGAATCTGTTATCGCTTGCGTCATGTTTGTCCTCCGTCCGTGTCTCCGGGACGGCGGCGTTCGCACTATCACTCGCGGACTCCACCCCGCCCCTGTTGCGCTAATCTTAAGCCTGCCAACCCCGTCGAAAGGACACCATGCCTCAGACTTACACTTTCGCCTCGTGGAACGTCAACGGCCTGCGCGCCGTGCTCAAAAAGGACCCGAGCTTTATCCAGATCGCGCAAGAACTCGACGTCGGTATCCTGGCGCTGCAAGAGACCAAGCTGCAAGAGGGCCAGGTCGATATTGACCTGCCCGGCTATCACCAAACCTGGAGCTACGCCGAGCGTAAAGGCTATTCGGGCACCGCAGTCTTTAGCCGCCAGGAACCGCTGCGCGTGCTACGCGCCAACGCACTGCTGCCCTACGCCGGCGAAGGCGAGGCTGCCGAGCTCGTCGCCCAAGCCGCGACCGAGGGCCGCGTCTGCGCGCTCGAGTTCGACAAGTTTTGGTTTGTCGACGTCTATACGCCCAACGCCCAAAATGAGCTCGCGCGCATCGATGTACGCATGGCCTGGGACGATGCCTATCGTGGCTTTTTGAGCGCACTAGAGCGCGAGACCGGCAAGCCCGTGGTGACCTGCGGCGACTTTAACGTGGCACACGAGGAGATCGATCTTAAGAACCCCAAGTCCAACCGCGGCAACGCAGGCTTTTCGGACGAGGAGCGCGGCAAGTTTACCGAGCTGCTCGACGCCGGTTTTACCGACACCTGGCGCGCGGCCAATCCGGACGTCGAGGGCGTCTACAGCTGGTGGAGCTACCGCTTTAATGCCCGCAAGAACAACGCAGGCTGGCGCATCGACTACTTCCTGGTAAGCAACGCAATCGCCGGCAATGTGCGCGACGCCGGCATCCGCGGCGACATCTTTGGCAGCGACCACTGCCCCGTCACCCTCACCCTAGAGCTCTAGCCCCAACTGATCTCCTGGGGACGGAGGAAAAGGAATCATTTTCACTTCGCGAGATCATCCACGCAGCTCGCTTGCCACGAAACTGGCCCATCTACTACGTTTAAGCCACTACCCTCAACCACAGTGAACAACGCAAAAAGAAAACCGCAGGTAGAAAGCCTGCGGTTTTTCATAAAACGCGGTCATGGTCGGGAGTATCAAGCTAAACGTAGTAGATGGGCCAGTTTCGTGGCAAGCGCCGTCAACTGATTCCCTGGGGACATCTGGGGACGGAAGAAAATGGATCAATTTGGCTCTCCGAGGGCCACGATGCCCGTCGTATCAGCCGGCTATTTCAAAACTATGCCGGTTTACGGGGCTGAATCGCGAACCCCTAACCATACGCAATTCCGAGATAATAAACCCGCAGGTAGACGGTGTGCCCTATTTCGAAAAATGCTGGTATGGTCGGCCCGCGCTAATCTAACCCCGTAAACCGGCATAGTTTTGAAATGGCACTTCGGCAGTATTGATTCCCGCCCCGGCGCAACCAGCCCTACAGCCCGTATTTCACGACGACACGGTTAATGCGACGGCACCAAGGCTTGTACAAGGCGGCCAAAAACACGCAGGTCGCAAGGCCGTGCGTAATATCGAACGGCACTGCCGTGGCAAGACGCGCCACGGCACCCGCCCAAGTAAGCGGCTGTACAAAACCAATGATGTCATACGCGTTGATCACGACGCCATAGAGCAGGCCCGACGCAAAGCCGTACGCCAGCAGTGCTGGCATGCGCACGGTGCCGTCGACGCGGTCGAACGCACCCGCATACGCTAGCGCGCCGCCAACATAGCCAACCAGCCCCCAGGCATACATCTGCCACGGCGTCCACATGCCCTGCCCAAAAAAGAAATTGCTGGTCAGCGCTGCCAACGCGCCAACCATAAAACCATTGCGGCGACCAAGCGTCGCCCCCGCGATAATGGCGATGGCACTCACCGGTTTAAAGTCGGGAATGGGACCGAACAAGATGCGCCCCGCCGCGGCCAACGCCGCCAACACCAGCGTGGGCATAATCTGGCGCAGGCCCGGGCGCGACGCCTCGTAACCCGCAAAGAACAGCGCAAGCACCAGCGCCACCACGACAAGCATGGCAAGCGCCGCCTGCTCAATACCTGCCAGCAACGCTGCAGCCATCACCGCAGGAACCGCCAGCAGCAGCGGGATTTCCATATGTTGCAAGACGCGCGACAACGGCAGCCCCCATCAAACGAATGTCCGTTTATGGTAGCACGGGCAAAATGAGGCCGACCAATCCCCCGGCCGGCCTTGGCTGCCAGTCGATCAGGCTTTCGCCACGCGACCGGTCTTGGCGCTATTCGCCCGTAACTTTAGCGGCAATGGCCGCGACAAAGGGATCAAACAGCAAGCCGCCCACAACGACAAAGGCCCATCCGCCCACCACGAGGCGAACCCAACGCGAGAAAAACGGCACACCGTCGATAACGCCAACGCCTGACTGAAACGCGACTTCAAATAGCCCGATAATGCAGAAGAGCAGAGTAGCGCCCACAACGGTTCCGCAAATCCGTGCGCCCGGAGTGTTCCGATCAAAACAAAAAAACTCAACGCACGTCTCAATTGCTTTGCCAAAGAGCGGCAAAAAACCCACGAACTGTGCAATACCGATGGCCAGAATAAGCTGCCCCCAGAAACCAGTAAGTCCCTGAAAATCTAAGCCAGGCTTTCCCTCAACAATCGGCAGAAATGAACACATGAATAGAGGATTAACGATGCCGTTGAGAATGGTCACGGCGGTACTCTTTTTTAGTGTCAAGTAGACCAACTCCTTTTGCCCTTGTCGGCCAGGCCCAAAGGGCGAAAACAGGTGTTACATAAGTGAATCGGGAGACGGCAGGAATGGAGACGCCAGCGCCGTCGCGCCAAACAAAACAGCGCACCCAAATAGAAGCGTTTCATAGCTCTCGCCAATGCAGAAGGAGAGGGCCACGGGAATCAAAAACGTAAGCCCCAGCGAAACGGTGCTCACCACGCCACCGGCGCTTCCTGCAAGCCCCTCGCGCACCTCGGGCAACATGTAGGGTAGCGACTGAACGACCGGACCGGCGACGGCAGTCGAAGCGCCAATCGCAAACATGAGCCCGACAGAAGGCTGAGAGACAAAAGCCTCTCCGGCCCACATAAGGGCACTCCCCGCCATTGCGGCGATGGCCATAAACACGCGATAGTCGCCAAATTGCGCTCGCGCGTAGGGACCGGCCACGCTGCCGACAATCGACCCAAGCGTCACGAAAGAGGCAAGAAGCCCGGCGACCTGGGGTTCGGTTGAAACCTCAAGTGCCGAGACAAGATAACCAGAGTACGCCGTAGCCGATGCAAGGGCGACTCCAAGCAGTATCGCCACGAGCCAAACCATCGGCATCTTGATTACCGTCGCAAACGCACTTGCCGACGACGAAGCAGGCTCCGCACCCTGAACGCCAAGGCCATCTGCAGCCTGCAGAACATCTGCCGATGGCGCAACCAGCAGCCACAGCAATCCAAACACGGCAAATAAAACGGCAGCAAGGGCATATGCTCGTCCGGGCGTTGCAAAGAGAGGAGAGGTTGCAAGCGAGCAGGCGATTCCGCCCGACCCCGCAGCGTAGAACCATCCCATGGCCCTATCGGTTTCTCCGCCAAAAGCAGAACCAAGCACTTTTAGAACGATGGCATTCACGACGCATGGTGCCGCGCCCAGAAGCATGGTCGCCGTGAACAGCGTCGCAAACGATGCGCACTCCGCGCGAGCAGCCGCTGCAATTGCAGAAATCGCCGATGCGATGAATACGAGCACCTTCACGCCATATCGATCGGCGCAAACGCCGACAGGCATGCCGAATACAACGGCAGGAACAAACGGGGCAAACAGGACGGCTGAAAACTCGGCCGAGGTCAGATGCAGGTCCGACACAACCAGATGTGCCAATCCCGACACCTGATACTGCGCGTAGTTCGCAGCAAACACGATGCCGCACACCACAAACAGCAGGGCATATTTTTCGACCGTCCCTTTGCTCACGTTCATCACCCTATCTATGCTTCATCCTTGCGATAGACGACGCGTCCGTTAAAGATCGTCGTCTCGACTTCGAGATCGCGAAGCGCCATCGGGTTCATTTCAAACGGATTGCCCGACAGGATGACGATATCGGCAAGCTTGCCGGCGGCAAGGCTGCCCAAACGGCGCTCAAAGCCCTCGACATATGCTGAGCCGAGCGTGTGCGCTTGCAGCGTCTCGCCGAGCGTCAGGGCATTCTCGCGGAAGTATCCCTCCGCCGGGTGCCCGTCAAACTCGCTACGCGTCACCGCAGCATACACGGTATCGATAGGATCGATTGACATCACCGCAGGCCAGTCAGTACCAAGCCCTAAGTGGATTCCGCCATCGGCCTCTTCCCTATAGCGCCACATGTGGCTCATGCGCTCTTCGCCAAGAGACTCCTCGTACACGCCCTGCCCAAGGCCTCCGATGGGATGCTGCGGCTGAATCGCAGCATTAATGCCCAGGCGCTTCATGCGAGCAATATCCTCGAGCTTCAGGTTATCTGTATGCTCGATAGCAAAACGCGCCCCCTTGTTGCCGCACACCTCCTCGGCACGCTCGACGGCATCGATAATCATCGTGGCCGATGCGTCGCCGATGGCATGAATACGAACATCGAAGCCATTCATGCTGGCCTCGAGCATCATGCGGTCAAGCGTCTCCTGGTTGCATGCTGGTTCGCCGCGAAAGTCCTTCCCCGTAGGAGCGTTAAGATACGGCTCATGCATGTAGGCCGTGTACGCCTCGGGACAGCCGTCCAAAATGTACTTGAGACCCGCCATTCGGACGCGCTCGCCGTGATGACGCACACGCAGGGCCTGCGACTCTGCCATCGGAGCGTCGAGCGCAGAATAGTAGCTAATACGCAGCGTACTCAGGTCCTCGCTCGCCAGACGGTCATAGATGTCGTACACGCCGGGCGTAGTCACGCCCAAAGGATACATATCACCAATCGAAGTTATGCCGAGCTTGTTGAACTTGCGCATCGACTTGAGCAACGACGCATCAAGGTCCGGCTTATTGAGCACAACATCGAGCAAGATGTTCGTCGCCTGGGGCTCGGATAAAAAGCCATTCGGCTCGCCGTTGTCAAAGTGGCGAATAAGACCACCTTCAGGCGTCGGTGTATTGCGATCAATACCAACCGCCCTAAGCGCGGCGGTATTGCACCACACCACGTGCATCGAAAAATCCGAAAGCACGATTGGGCGGTCGATATCGAGTGCATCGAGGCTGCGGCAATCAGGGTCAATCGGGTTTTCCCATGCAGGCGAATACCAACCCTGGCCGTAAATCCACGGATTGTCAGGGTGTTCGGCAGCAAACTTTGCCACAGCATCCACGCAAGCCTGCTCACTCGGCAGGAACATCAGATCGCAACAGAAGTCTTCATCCTTCTGGATTGAACCAAGCGCAAAATGCATGTGTGAATCGTTGAATCCGGGCATGACCAGTTTGTTGCCGGCGTCAATAACCTCAGTATCGGGACCGATAAACGGCTGCACCTTGTCGGGAGAGCCCACGGCCACAATCTCGCTGCCGCGAACTGCAACGCACCCAGCGCGAGGCTCAAGTTCCTCGGCCGTAAACAGCGCCGTCGTCTTAAGGACGACATCGGAAGGGACTACCGCCTCCATGGCTACTCACTGTCCTTAGCGACGGCGGCCTGCATGGCCTTGCGACCGAGCTCGGGCAGGAAGAAAACCGGAACCACGGAAAGCAGGAAGCAGAGGCTCTCGAGACCCATGTTCATAGTGTAATCGGCACCGGCAATGGCGGAGATACCGATAGGCAGGAAATAGCTCATGAGCAGGGAGATGGTACCCACGATACCGCCAGCGGAACCAGCATACTTATCACCAATCTCGGGAAGGAGAACAGGCATGGACTGCATAATCGGGCCGTTGATGGCGGTAAAGAAGCCATTGATGACCAAAATCGTCCACAGAAGGAAGCCGACCGGGGTGTACCACGTCACGAACATCGATATGGCACCGATGAGAGTAGTGACGATGAGAAAACCCTTGAACTTCCCAAGCTTATCGCAGAACGCAGGCCCAACGATGCAGCCGAAAAAGCTGCCGACGGTAACAATTGCGGCCATGAAACCAGCAGTGGCGACGTCTATGCCCTTGCCAAGCTGAAGCGCCTGAGGCAGGAAACCGGCATAGGCAGTGGTAGAGGCAAGTCCAAAACCGACGCCGATGGAGATTAGCCACACGCCAGGACTCTTGATAGCAACCTTGAGGTAGTCGAGCACGGGCTCGGGCTCGGGGAGCGATTGCCCCTCGGGCACATCTCGGTCAAGCACGATCCAAAGAACCCAGGAGATGGTCATGACGACAGCAGCGACCATATAAGAGTTAAAGACGCTGCCGAACAAGCCAGCACAGATCTGAGCGACAACGATGGCAACGCACGAAGCCGCGTAGAACAAGCCCATGGCGAAACCAGTCTGTTCACGGAACCAGGTGCCGAGCACCTTGATGAGGTTGGCGTTGAGTGCCGAGATTCCCATGCCAATCAGGAACATCGATGCCATCTGCATCGTGAACGAATCGAGCGTAAAGCAACGGAGAAAACCGCCGGCAACCGAAATTGCGGTGCAAACCGTGACAACTTTCTTAGAACCGATACGGTCACCAAGGGCACCCAGCGGAATTGAGAAGAAAACGGCGGTAAGCATAGGAACGAGGAACAGCATCGAAAAGCCGACGGTATCGATATTGAGCATAGGCATGACCTCGACGGCGAGTGCTGAGACCTGGTACTGCATGTAGTTAGCCATAAAGCACAGCAAGCAAACGACTGAAACAATCGCCCAACGCCATGAAGGAAGCTTCTCTTCCATGATGACTCCTTTAATAAGTCGGAATAATCAAACAGCTTGGAGAACCGGGCCCTGGCTCTTAGGTATTCATATTTTGCGATTGGCCCCTCACCGAAACCATTCGGCTAACGGCTTATCATCATTCGAAAAAAGGAGTAGTATCTCTACGCAAATTAACTAAAATGCCAGCTAAACCACTACGCAATCTCATCGGAGGTCATCTTGAGCTTTTTGTCCGATTCTGAATGGCTCTGCTTAAACGATCTCGTGCTTTCGATTAATTCCATCGACAGCGACCGCGAGTTTCGCTCGACCGTCCTCAAAAAGCTGCGTTTTCTCATCCCCTACGAGTCGGCTGCATTTTTCCTGAGCGACCTTTCCAGGGATCTCGTATCCACCCCGCAAGAATGGAAAACGCGCGTCTTTCTTGACCCTCTTGGCATCGATGTCCCCGCTGGGATGCTCGAGCTCTACACCGAAAAGTACTGGCAGCAGGACATGATCGTCGCCCACCGCAATCTTACGCGCTCGACGGTGCTGCGCGAGTCCGACCAGCTCAGCCCTGGCGATATCGACAGCAGTTATATGAAGGATTATCTTGGCGGCCGCCACGTCGTCAACGTCAGTTTCTTTAATGACGAGGGCTTTTTGGGATCGCTCAATCTTAATCGCAAGAAAGAAGAAGGCGACTTTAGCGATCGTGAAGTTCAAATCCTTGAGCTCATCGAACCGCACCTCACAAACCGACTATCAAAATGGCGTGTACGCGCCGACCGCAGTTCGTCTGAAATCGTATTTGCTCACGACTACGACGTCTCAGCGCGCGAAATCGATGTGTGTCGTTGCGTGTTATCGGGCATGGACAATGCGGCCATCGCCGAAGAGCTATCCATCAGCACCGGCACCGTTAAAAAGCATCTGGAGAACATCTTTCGAAAAACACAGGTCAACAGCCGCGTTGGGCTCATGGCGCTCCTTCAGCAGTACACGGCGCTCAAGCAGTAAGACCGTTCTCGCCCGCGAACCCGCTCACGCCCTATAAAACACGTTGTCGGCAAAGAAGTCGGTCGGCGGCTCCATGCAGGCGATCTCGCCATCAAACATCATGGAAATGTCATCGGCAACCTGCTCGGCAAAGTCCAGGTCGTGCGTCGCCATGACGACGGTGCCGCCAGCCTGCGCATGGTCGCGCAGGGCGCGGGCGATGATGCGGCGGCTGGCCAGGTCCAAACCCTTGGTGGGCTCATCGAGCAATAGCAGTTCGGGGCCGATCAACAGCAGCTTTGCCAACGCAAGCAGCTGACGCTGTCCGCCCGAAAGATCGTACGGATGGCGCCCATCCAGACCCGACAGCCCCAAGCTCGCCGCACGCTCCCGCGCCAAGTTCTCGTCATATCCGCAGGTCGAGGCCCATTCCATCAGCTCATCGCGAACCGTCTCGGCAACCAGCAATGCTTTGGGGTTCTGAGGCAGCAGCGCCGCCGAGGCCGCTCCGCGCACCATGCGACCGCGCTGCAGCTTGGCGGTCTTCGCCAGCACCGAGAGCATCGTCGACTTACCGCATCCGTTGCCGCCCACGATCGCATGCACCGCACCGGCCGAAAACGCCACGTCGAGCCCGCGCAGAACCCAACCGCCCGCGCGATCGTAGCGAAACCAGCTCCCTGCCAGGGTGGTAGCCGACCCGCCGTGCATTTTTTGGAGTATTCTGCTCCCATCCGTGCGCGGGAAGGCTTCCGAGCCGTTCTCGAGCGACGTTTGCGCCACAAATTCGGACGATTTGTCCAATTCCGAACTTTTTTTCGCGCTCGATACGTCCCCGGGCGGCTCCAGAGAGCCCAAATTGTCCTCACGCCTGCTGAATACTCCGTTTTTTGCACATCGGACGGCACCCCACCCCAACATGTCGTCGGAAAACAGCGATTCTCGACGCCCCAAAGAAGCCATATCCGCCACCTCGCGCACGCGACCGTCCTCAATCCGGTACGCACACGTCGCATACTCGAGCATTGGGCGCGGTTGATGCGTAGCCACAACAACCGTGCAGCCCAGCTCGCGATTCACACGAAACAGCGCGTGCAGAAAATTCTTCTCGGCAACGGGATCGAGCTGAGACGTGGGCTCGTCGAGTAGCAGCACACGCGGACACAGCGCCAGGACGGCGGCAAGCGACAGCAGCTGCTTGCGGCCGCCCGAAAGCGTATCGGTATCGCGATGAAGCCAGTCCTCCAGACCAAAGAAATAGCTGGTCTCAGCTACGCGACGGCGCATCTCATCACGTGCTAGCCCCAAGTTTTCCAGGCCAAACGCCATCTCGTGCCACACGGTTTCGCACACGATCTGGTTCTCGGGATCCTGGAACACATAGCTCACGCGCTCCGCCGATGCCCGCACGTCCATGTCGGCAACGTTCTCGCCCAGCACGCGCGCATCACCAGTGCGCTCGCCCGCCGGAGCGATCTCGGGCTTGAGCAGCGACAGCAGCGTCGACTTACCCGAACCGGTACCGCCAACAAGCAGCGCAAATGCACCTTGGGGAACACGCCAATCAAGCCCCTCGAGCACCGGTGCCTCGGCCCCGGGATAGGCAAAACTAAGGCCCTGCACCTCAATCGCCGGAATATCCGGGCCGCACGCCGCGCCCGACACCGGGCCCCTATCCAACCGAGCCATCAGCCAAACCTCTTCTCATCAATCGCATGAAACGCGCAAGGCAGCACCATCCAGGCAGCGTACACGACATAGCCCGGCCACGGCGCCGGCACCGAGAGCTGCGGATAAAACGAATACTGCGTCGTCGCGGTCCACGCCACCGCCACCGCGGCAGCACCAAGCAGCGCGAGCCCGACCAGCGCGGCAACGTCGCTGCACCCCAGTCGATACCGCGCATACGTCGTACGACGCGTCGCGGCACCCCACCCGCGCGAGCGCATCGCGTCCGCACGCTCCAGCGAATCTTCCATGCCCCAGCCCATCAACACGCTCGACGCCCGCAAGCGCGAGCGCACGGGGTCGGCCGGCGCGCGGCCCGGCACATCAATCGCATCCTGCACCGCCAACACCGTACGACCGCGGCGCAAAAACTGCGGGATAAGCCTCATGCACATCGAGATCATGAGCGCAATCACCGGTGCGGCATTGCCCAGCAGCGCGAGCACCTTGTCGTATTCGAGCATCGACGCCGCCGCCTCAAACCACAGCACGCTCGCCACAAACAGCCCGCCCATGCACAGGCCGTATACCATGCTCTCCAGATACACCGCGCGCATGCCAATACGGAACAGCTCCGTCGAGCCCGAGGCGCTAAACAGCGGATTGAGCACCGCGACGATCAAAATCACCGGCAGCTGCCAGCGGAGCGCGCCCAGCGTGCGGGCAGCCCCACGCGTCGCAAATCCATACGCCAGCCCGCCCGCAAGTGACAGCGCAATCAGTACCGGCTGCATCGAGAACATAGTGAGCCCCAGCGTCAGCACTATATAGAGTGCCGGCACAGCCGGATGCGACATCGAGAATGCCGCGACGGGCTCGCCGCCAAACTCCTCTCGTATGTTGTCCACGGGCACCCCCGTTCCCTCGCTCAAACAACAGCTCCGCAGCACCGCCAACGCCGCACGCACGCAGTGCAAACGCCACGCCGGCGGCGCAAGCCTCAACCGCCGCAAACCAATCGTTACGCGCTCGTCATATGCCTGCGGTATCATATTGCGCCGTGTATCGTTTCCAAACACACGTCTCTATAACGTAACAGGAGATCACATGGACGCAACCGCAATTATCCTCGCTGCCGGCGAGGGCACCCGCATGAAGTCGAACCACTGCAAGGTTTCGCACAAGATCCTGGGTAAGCCCATGGTCCAGTGGATCGTCGACGCTACCATCAAGGCCGGCTGCAGCCGCGTCGTGGTCGTCATCGGCAGCCACGCCGACGAGATGCGCGCCCTCATCGACGGCGCCTACGCCAACAGCGCCACCAAGGTCGAGTGCGTCGAGCAGACCGAGCGCCTGGGCACCGGCCACGCCGTAAAGGTCGCGCTCGAGGCCTGCGGCATCACGCAAGGCCCCGTCGTCGTGCTCAACGGCGACCTGCCGCTCATCACCGCCGACACCGTCGCCAAGTTCGCGCAAACCGTCGCCACCGGCGAGCTCGCCTGCACCGTCATGACCATGACCCCGCCCGATCCTTTCGGCTACGGCCGCATCAAGCTGGGCGCCGATGGTCAGATCGAGCGCATCATCGAGCAGAAGGACTGCACGCCCGAGCAGGCCGCCACGCTGCTGGAGTGCAACGCCGGCTGCTACGCATTTGACGGCACGCAGCTCGCCGCCCACATCAACGAGATCGGCAACGACAACGCGCAATCCGAGTACTACCTGCCCGACATGCTCGAGATCCTCAAAGGCCACGGCCAGGCTGTCTCCATCTTCCACTGCGACGACTACCGCGACGGCCTGGGCGTCAACAGCCGCATCCAGCTCGCACAGCTCACCGCCATCGCGCGCGACCGCATCAACGAGCACTGGATGGCCGAGGGCGTTACCTTCATCGACCCCACGCAGGCCTGGATCGGCCCCGATGCCGTTATCGGCCGCGATACCGTCGTGTGGCCGCAGACGCACCTGATCGGCCACGTCACCGTGGGCGAGGAGTGCCAGCTCGGTCCCAACAGCCGCCTCACCGACACCACCGTCGGCAGCGGCTGCGTCATCGACGAGACCATCGCCATCGAGGCCGTCATCGAGAACGGCGTCGATTGCGGCCCGCGCGCCTACCTGCGCCCGGGCACCCACATGCTCGACGGCTCCAAGGCCGGCACGCACGTGGAGATCAAGAAGTCCACGATCGGCGAGGGCTCAAAGGTACCGCACCTGTCCTACATCGGCGACACCACCATGGGCTCCGGCGTCAACGTGGGCGCGGGCTCCATCACCTGCAACTACGATGGCGTGCACAAGCACAAGACCGTCATCGGCAAGGACGCCTTCATTGGCTCCGACACCATGATGGTCGCGCCCGCCCAGATCGGCGACGGCGCGCTCGTGGCCGCTGGCTCCGTCATCACCGAGCCGGTCCCGGCAGACGCGCTCGGTCTGGGCCGCGCCCGTCAGGTAAATATTGAGGGCTGGGCCGCCGATTATCGCCGTCGTCTGCACGAGGACGACGAGGTATAACGTTTTACCAAGCACAAAAGGAGCTGCTCCATGGGGGCGGCTCCTTTTTCTATCGTGACCTGCGCAACCGGATGAGTGGTCGGTTCGTGTCCGTTGGCGGTAAAGACGTTATCAGGACCCGATAAACCCCGCCGCGCGGTTACAATGCAACAAGGCATCTATATGGCATTCGATGTATAAAGGAGAAGGGTAATGCCGATTAATGATCCCGAGAAGTCGGAGAATATGCGCAAGTCCATCCGCGTGTATTCCGGTTCCTCCAACCGTCCCCTCGCTCAGAAGATTGCTGAGTACCTTGGGGTCGAGCTTTCGGGCCTTACGCTAAAGCAGTTCGCCAATGGTGAGATTTACGCCCGCTACGACGAGACCGTCCGCGGCGCCGACGTCTTCCTGATTCAGTCCGTGGCCGGCGGCAACGTCAACGACATGCTCATGGAGCTGCTCATCGCCACCGACGCTGCCAAGCGCGCATCCGCCCGCTCCATCACCGCCGTTATCACCCACTACGGCTATGCCCGCCAGGACCGCAAGGCCGGCCCGCGCGAGCCCATCACCGCCCGCCTCGTCGCCAACCTGCTCGAGCGTGCCGGCGTCAACCGCATCATCACCCTCGACCTGCACCAGGGCCAGATCCAGGGCTTCTTCGATATCCCGGTTAACCACCTGTCCGCACTGCCGCTATTTGGCCAGTACTACAACGACATGCACTTCGACACCGACAACCTGGTTGTCGTCTCCCCCGACGTGGGTCGCGCCAAGGCCGCCAAGAAGCTGTCCGACATGCTCGGCTGCGACCTGGCCATCGCCCACAAGGGCCGTCCGCGCCACAACGCCGCCGAGGTCATGGGCATCATCGGTGACATCAAGGGCAAGACCTGCATCATCAACGACGACATGATCGACACTGCTGGCACCCTGTGCGCCAACGTCAAGGAGCTCAAGGCTATGGGCGCCGGCGACATCTACGTCTGCGCCACCCACGGCATCTTCTCCGGTCCGGCCATCGAGCGCCTGAACGATGCCCCCATCGTCGAGTGCGTCGTCACCGACGCCATCCCCGTCGAGGTCGGCGGCAAGATCAAGACTATCTCGGTCGCCGAGGAGTTCGCTCAGGCCATCTCCGCCGTTTACCACGAGGAGCCCGTCTCCACGCTCGTCGGCGGCGACTTCGCGCTGTAATCGCATCGTCCTTGCAACCCGGCGCATCACCGCCGGAACAGAAGAAACCCCCGCGCTCCCCCTTGCTTCGCAAAGGTCGCGCGGGGGTTTCTTCTGTTCCGGCGGCTCGCTCTGCCGCGGCCGTGCTTTTGTCTGGTGGGATTTCACTGAAACAAGGTCTCGGCTTCGGCGGGCGTGGTAGCCTTTGTCGTTGAACGAACTACTTATGTAACGAAAGGAAACCTATGGCAGCTGCACAGCCGCTTAAGATTCGCATGGTTGCCGGACTTGGCAACCCGGGTGAGGAATATGCCGAGACCCGCCACAACGCCGGCTTTAAGGCGATCGATGAGCTGGCCCGTCAGGCCGGTGTCACGTACTGGAAAAACCAGGCCGGCGCCGAGGTCGCACTCATCAACATCAACGATCCCGAGGAAGAGGGTGGCAAGCGCCAGATCGTGCTGGTCAAGCCGCAGTCGTACATGAACACCTCGGGCGGACCCATCTCCAAGCTCTGCCGCGAGTACAAGATCAAGGCCGAGGAGCTGCTCGTGATTCACGACGAGCTCGACATTCCCGCCGGCGACGTACGTGTCAAGGTGGGCGGCGGCCACGCCGGCCACAACGGCCTGCGCTCCATCATCGACAAGATGGGCAGCCGCGACTTTAGCCGTATCCGCACCGGCATCGGCAACCCTCCCGGCAAGATGGCCGTGGCAGACTATGTGCTCAAACAGCTGCGCGCCCGCGAGGCCGATGACTTCCAGGACACCTGCGCCCGCGCCGCCGACGCCGCCGGCCTGGCCATCGTGCACGGCGTGATCTATGCCCGCGACCACGTCAACGGCGCCGCCTCCGCCAACGGCAAGCACTAAAACCTACCGTTTAGGGATGTTTATTTTGGCAGGTTTTATCTACAGAAACGCCCCGGTGGCCGCATCGCAATAAACCCCGCGCTGCCATACACGCATAACACCCCAAAGGGGGCCGGCCTCATCACAACCCGAGGCCGGCCCCCTTTGCCGTTTTGCCTGATAAAACCGACCAAAATAAACCTATCCCTATTTGGTAGGTCGAAGTGGATAAACCCTTTTCCCAACCGCCGAAGACACACGTAAACAGCATGTCCATGAGGGTATAATTTGCACCGTATGTCTGCACAACGCCTGTGCGCGTACGGTTTTACTCGGGCTACCGTCCATTTCCGTGGAGGCACGGTTCGGCGGCCCTAACAAGAGAGGGGTTCTATGTATAAGATCCTGGAGAAGACGCAGTTCTCGGAGAAGGTGTTCAAGTTCCGCATCGAGGCGCCCGCAATCGCCAAACATGCGCACGCTGGACAGTTCCTCATGGTTCGCGCCAACGAGACGGGCGAGCGTGTCCCGTTTACCCTGGCCGGCTGGAACGGTGACGAGGGCTGGGTCGAGTTCATCTTCATGGTGATCGGCAAGACCACCGAGATGCTGTCCACCTACGAGGCCGGCGAGTCGCTGCGCGACGTCGTGGGCCCGTTGGGCGTTCCCACCGAGATGGCCGAGGGCCCCTGCGCCGTCATTGGCGGCGGCGTCGGCCTGGCAATTGCCTTCCCGGTCGCCAAGCACCTGGTCGAGACCGGCCACGAGGTGCACGCCATCATGGGCGCCCGCACCAAGGACCTCCTGCTCATGGAGGACCAGTTCCGCGAGCTCCTCGACGAGGACCACATCCACATCACCACCGACGACGGCTCCTACGGCGAGCAGGGCGTTGTCACCGCTCCGCTGGAGCGCCTGCTGCAGGACAAGGCCGTGAGCCAGGTCTTCTGCGTCGGCCCCGTTCCGATGATGAAGTTCTCGACCCTCACCGCCCAGAAGTACGACACCCCCATCACCGCGTCGCTCAACCCCATCATGGTTGACGGCACCGGTATGTGCGGCTGCTGCCGCGTCGAGGTGGGCGGCGTGACCAAGTTCGCTTGCGTCGACGGCCCCGACTTCGATGCCACCCTGGTCGACTGGGATGACCTTCGTGCCCGCCAGGCCGCTTACCGTTCCGAAGAGGGCGAGTCCCTCAAGGCCTATGAGGAAAAGAGCTGCGCATGCCACTAGTTAACGGTCGTTTCGTTGCCGATATGAAGTCGCCCCGCACCCCCGATAACGAGGAGCCGGCTGCCGAGCGCGCCTGCGACTTCCGCCCCGTCGACAAGGGCTTCACCGAGGAGATGGCGCTGGCTGAGGCCGAGCGCTGCCTCAACTGCAAGAAGCCGTTCTGTGTTGAGGGCTGCCCCGTCAACATCAACATCCCCCGCTTTATCGAGCAGATCCGCGAGAAGGACTTCGGCGGCGCTCTCGATACCATCCGCGAGGACTCCATGCTTCCCGCCATCTGCGGCCGCGTCTGCCCGCAGGAGAACCAGTGCGAGGGCAAGTGCATCCGTGGCAAGAAGTCCGAGCCCGTGGCCATCGGCCAGCTCGAGCGTTTCCTGGGTGATCGCCCCGAGCTCGCCTCCACGCCCAAGATGGCCCCCAAGAACGGCAAGAAGGTCGCCGTCGTCGGCTCCGGCCCGTCCGGCATCACCTGCGCCGGCGAGCTCGCCCGCAACGGCTTTGACGTCACCGTCTTTGAGGCCTTCTTCACCGGCGGCGGCGTGCTGGTCTACGGCATCCCCGAGTTCCGCCTGCCCAAGGCAGTCGTCAAGCGCGAGATCGACGGCCTGGAGGACATGGGCGTCAAGTTTGAGTACAACTCCGTCGTGGGCAACATGGCCACGGCCGAGGAGCTGTTCGAGCAGGGCTTCGACGCCATCTACGTGGCGACCGGCGCAGGCCTGCCCAAGTTCCTCAACGTCCCCGGCGAGAACCTGCCCAACGTCTTCTTCGCTAACGAGTACCTCACCCGCGTGAACCTGATGAAGGCCAACAAGTTCCCCGAGTACGACACCCCCACCAAGCACGGCAAGAACGTCGTCGTCTTTGGTGGCGGCAACGTGGCTATGGACGCCGTCCGTACCGCCAAGCGCCTGGGCGCCGAGCACGCCATTATCGCTTACCGCCGTACCGAGGATGAGATGCCTTGCCGTCGCGCCGAGCTGCACCATGCTAAGGCCGAGGGCGTCGAGGTCCTGCCACTCGTCTCCCCGCTCGAGTTTGTCGCTGGCGAGGACGGCTCCGTGTGCGCCGTCAAGGTCCAGAAGATGGAGCTCGGCGAGCCCGACGAGTCCGGCCGTCGTCGCCCGGTGCCCATCGAGGGCGCCATCGAGGAGATCCCCTGCGACGTCGCGATCTCGGCTATCGGCACCAACGCCAACCCCTTCGCAAAGAAGATCGGCGGCAAGATGGAGCTCAACAAGTGGGGCTACATCGTCGCCGACGAGGAGACCGGCCAGACCACCGATCCCCGCATCTGGGCCGGCGGCGACATCGTCACCGGTGCCGCTACGGTCATTCTGGCGATGGGCGCCGGCAAGAAGGCCGCCGCTTCCATTACCAAGAGTCTGCTGGGCGAGTAATCACCTACAGCGCTCGCCATCAAACGGCAAAGTCCCCGTCGAGCACACGTCCGGCGGGGACTTTTTCTATGCCGACCGCCCCAACCACCACAAAGGGGACAGGCACCTTTGTGGTGGTTGGGGACTTGGCCGTTCGTTTTGTCTCAATCTGTAACACGTGGAGCCCGTTGAGCCCCATAGTTGTTACAGATCAAGATATTGTGCCGGCCGCCCACGCCGCATCTCAATCTGTAACAGTTAGAGACCAAATATGCCGCCTGGTGTTACAGATCAAGACGTTGGGCTGACGGCCGAACGGTTCATCTAAATCTGTAACAGTTAGAGCCATTTTCGCTGGCTTGGTGTTACAGATCGAGACTATGCAAAAGCCGAGGATAGGCACTGCCGCCAAGGCCTTCCCCTCGGCCTAAAACAAAAACCACCACAAAGGTGCTGTCCCCTTTGTGGTGGTTTTGGTCGGCTAGCCTTCGAGCTGCGCCACTTTGTAGCGGTAGGCTGCAGCGATGACGTCTTTACAGCCCTCGCGTCCCAGCTTAGCGCGGTTGACGACGATATCCTTGCCGCTCGTCATCTTCCACTTTCCGGCGCTATAGCGCTTATAGAACGCCTCGCGCGCCTTCTGCTGCTGCTTGACCAGCTTAGCGCCCTTCTTTTTGTTAAGGCCACGCTTCTTGCGGACAATCTCGACGCGGTCCTCAAAGGGGGCGGTCACCAACACGGCAATATGGTTGGGGTTGTTACGCAGCAGGTAATCGGACAGACGGCCTTCGATAATGCAGCTCTCGGTCTCGCCCAGGTCCAAAATCACCTGGCTCATCTTTTGGAACAACTTGTCCGAGTACGAACGCGCATCGTAGCGGTCGGGCAGAAACGCCATGTTCTCCACGGCCAGACGCTCGTCGTAGGCGGCCATCTTGTCGAGCGACTCGCCCACGCGCAGCGACGCGCGCACCAGTAGCTCGTTGTCGTACAGAGGAATCCCCAACTCGTTGGCGAGGATGCGTCCGATCTCGTGGCCCTCGGCACCAAAGTCGCGCGCGATGGTAATGACCACAGGACTCTTCTTGTTCTCCAGATCGCTCATCGCGATTCCTTTCTCTATGTGACAAAGGGGCTGTCCCTTTGCCACATTCTACGCTGCCACCATTCGCCTCTGATATGCGCGAACCAGCAGCGAGATACCAAAGTTGAGCACAAAGTACATCGCAAACACCAGGCCGTAGAGCATAAGCACCTGCGACAGGTCGATCGCATGGGCCATCACGACGTTTGCCGTGTACATGAGCTCGGCCACGTTAATACCCGAAAGATACGAGCTGTCCTTGATGACGGTCGTGCACTGGCTAAACAGCGCCGGAATGATCGTCTTAAACGTCTGCGGCAGAATGATGTAGCGCATGGTGGCAAAGAAGCCAAAACCCTGGCTCTGCGCTGCCTCAAACTGGCCGCGCGGAATCGAGTTGAGACCGCCGCGCACAATCTCGGCCATAACGGCGCTGGTAAACAGCGTAAAGGCGATGGTCGAAATCACAATGTCCAAACCCTGCACCGTAAAGTAGATAAACAGAATCCACAGCAGGTTCGGCGTGCAACGGAACAGCTCGATATAGGCGCTCACCAAAATACGGAACGGGCGGGGCGCATAGCTTTTAACAAGCGCCAGCACCGTGCCAAAGATGAGCGAGAAAAAGATCGACAGCGCCGAGATCTCGATTGTCTTAACAAAGCCGCCCCAAATGTAGAGCAGGTTGGTCGCGTTGAAGATTTCCATGCGCTAGGCCTCCTCTACGTTGTCGAGCCCCAGCTCGGCCAGGCTCACGCCACGCGGACGCTCCTTGGAGCGGCGCTCGAGCCACTGCACCAGCATGGCGAGCGGAAAGCAGATGATGAAGTACATAAGGCAGCAGACGATGTATCCCTGCAGGTAACCGTACAGACTCACAAAGTTGTCGGAACGGTACATAAGGTCGCCGCCGGCCACAAGCGCCAGCACCGACGTGTTCTTGACCAAGTTGAGCGCCTGGTTACATAGCGGCGGCAAAATGATCTTGAACGTCTGGGGCAGCACGATGTACCAGTACGCCTGCGCACGGGTGAAGCCCTGGCTCTGGGCCGCCTCCATCTGACCGCGTGGAACCGCCTCGATACCAGTGCGGATAACCTCCGAGATGTAGGCCGCGTGGTACAGGCCCACGCCCAAAAAGCCCAGCACAAACGGCGCAATGCGCACCGGCTGATCGGCGCCGGTTATGGCCTGCAAAAACTGCGGGCCGGCCATGTACATAAAGAGTACCTGCACGGGCAGCGGAGTGTTCTGGTAAAACTCCACGTACACGCGGCTGATGGCGCGCAGCACGCGCGAGCGGGTGGTAGAGAACACGCCCAGCAGCGTGCCCAGCACCAGCGACAGCAGCAGGCCGGCAACGACCACCTGTAGCGTCACGCCAAAGCCCTCCCAGAAGGGCCCCATGTTTTGAAATGTCGTCGACCAACGGTCGGCGTCAAATAATCCTTCGAGCATTTGATTCCTTCCTTGGACGATGCGCCTATACAAGACCCCAGGTCTTGACCTCTTGGTCGAGCCAGCCGTCGGCCAGGCGATCGCAAATCACCTGATCGACCACGGCCGAAAGGTCGCAGCCCTTCTTGGTCGCCACGCCGTAGCCCTGCTCACCAAACTTGACCTCGGGCTGCAGCAGCTCAACGGTCTCGTTCATGTAACCGGCCAGCGTGGAGCGGTCCATGGCAAAGACGTCGATATTGCCGGCATCGAGCGAACTCTTGATGATGGGGTAGCCGCTAAAGGCCCTAAACTCGGGCTCGCAGCTAAAGCCGTTGTCCTTGATCATCTGCTCGATCAGGCCCTGCGTGGTGGCACCCTGGCTCACGCCGATGACTTTGCCGTCCAGGTCCTCAATCGAGGTAAAGCCCGAACGTTTCTTGACCATGAGGCCCACGTAGTCGGTGCGATACGGCGTCGAGAAATCCCAGCTCTTCTTGCGCTCGTCGGTGATGGTGTAGGTCGCCGCGACCACGTCGAGTTGGCCGTTATCGATCAGCGGGCCGCGCGTCTTGGGCGTTACGTCGGTAAACTCGACAAGCTCCTGGGCGCGGGCCTCCTTGTAGCTCACGCCAAAGACGGCAGCGGCGATCTGGTAGCACAAATCGACTTCCATGCCCTCAAAGCGGCCCTTGGCGGTGTCGTAATAGCCATAGCCGGGAACGTCCTTCTTGACGCCGGCATTCAGATGACCACGCGACTTAATGGCCGCAAGCTTGGACCCCTTGTCGGAGCCCTCGCCGCTGGTAGAGTTACCGCAACCGGTAAGCGTGGTCCCCGTCAGCGCAAGCATGCCGGCGCCCGCCAGCTGCAAAAAGTGACGGCGCGACACGGCCGCCCTCGTCATATCCGTCATGTCCATCACCGCGCCTAGTGCAGAATCTTGGACAGGAACTCGCGGCAGCGCGGGTTCTCGGGGTTATCGAAGAAGTGCTCGGGCGTGCCCTCCTCCAGAATGCGGCCGTCCTCCATAAAGATGACGCGGTCGGCCACCTGGCGCGCAAAGCCCATCTCATGCGTCACGCAGATCATGGTGATGTCCTCCTGCGCAAGCTCAATCATAACGTCCAGAACCTCCTGGACCATCTCGGGGTCGAGCGCCGAGGTCGGCTCGTCAAACAGGATGATGGGCTGCTTGGTACACAGGGCACGGGCGATGGCGATGCGCTGCTGCTGACCACCCGAGAGATTCTGCGGATACTCGCCGGCCTTATGCGCCATGCCGACGCGCTTGAGCGCGGCGATGGCGATCTCGGTCGCCTCCTCCTTGCTCTTCTTTTGCAGCTTGATGGGCGCGAGCGTCAGGTTGCCGAGCACCGTCATGTTGGGATACAGGTTGAACTGCTGAAACACCATGGAACTATACTTGCGAGCCATCTCCAGGTGGTTCTTTTTGGTGAGCGGCGTACCGTCGATGATGACCTCGCCCGACGTGGGCTCCTCAAGATAATCGACACAGCGGATGAGCGTCGACTTACCCGAGCCGGAAGGCCCGATCATTACGAGCTTCTCGCCGCGCTTGACGGTGAGGTTGATATCTTTGAGCACATGCAGGTCGCCAAAGTACTTGTTGAGATGCTTGATCTCGATCATGTCTGCCATGAATGTCCCTTCCCTGCGTTTACACGAGTTGAACTATTGTACGGAAAGAACCACGTTTCCGCAGCCCACACTACATTCCCGTAAAGAACCCGCAATCTTCCACCCACTCATTTAAGTCTGTCCCCAATGAGCACCGAAAATAATACAACCGCCCTTGTTGAGCATAAGTCAGCGAAAACCCGTACACGCGAGCAAGGTGACGTGAAATGAAAGGGCGCAGACCTTATGGTCGCGCCCTTGAAATTGAACGTCAGATTGCCGTGTGTACGGGTTTGCAGCGTCGAGCCGTTACGCGGTTTGGTAAAACCGCGTAACAAATTACGCGAGTTTGGCGCCGACGATCTTTGCCGCGGCCGGCTTGTCGAAGTTGCCGCCGGTGGCCTTGCCGAGTGCGCCCATAACCTGGCCCATCTGCTTCTTGGACGTGGCACCCAGCTCGGCGATAACCTGCTCGATCAGGGCCTCGAGCTCCTCGCCCGAAACCTGCGCGGGCAGCAGGCTCTCCAGAATCTTGACCTGCTCGGTCAGGTTGTCGGTACGCTCCTGGTCGGTGCCGGCCTTGATGGACATCTCCAGCGTCTCGCTCGTCTGCTTAATCAGACGCTTGATCATGCTGTTGACGTCTTCCTCGGTCACATCGCGACGCTCGTTGACCTCGATGTTCTTCACTTCGGCCTTAACCTGGCGAATGATAGACAGGCGAACCTTGTCCTTAGCCTTCATGGCTGCGATCATTTCCTTCTGCAGCTCTTCGTTGGTCATCTGCAAATCCTCCTCAATAGTGCGGGCGGCACTCACACGAGCGCCGCCCCATGATTACTCAGTCGTCGACGAATTGTCGGTCGAACTCTTGGTGACGCCCTTCAGGCTGACGTTGTACGGCACGTCCTTGGGCATGGGGTTAACGGTGATGTCGGCGTCCTTCTTGTACTGCTCCAGCCACTCGCTGTACGCAGTGCTCTCTGCCTGCGTCTTCACCACGTTGGAGACATACTTCTTGATGTCCTTGGGCACCTGTTTAATGTCATCGACCTGGCTATCGACATGGAAGTAGTCGGTGCACTTGATGATGTGGTAACCATACGTCGACTCGACGACGTCGCTCACGTCGCCCTTGTTAAGGCCTTCGAGCGCCGCCTGATAGCTGTCGACGAAGGTGGTGAGCTTGTCCCAGCCCACGTCGCCCTTCTTCTCCTTGGAACCGGTGTCGTCGGAATACTGCTTCACGGCGTCTTCAAAGCTCAGCTCGCCGGAGTTAATCTTGTCCAGGCACTCCTGCGCCTTGGCCTTGGCGGCAGCCTTGTCCTCGTCGGATGCGTCGGAATCGACCTTGATCAGGATGTTCGACGAGCGGCGGGCATCGTTGTACTTCGACAGGTTCTCGTTGATGTAATCGACGATCTCGCTGTCCTTGGGCTTGCTGGTGGGCGCCACGGCTTCCTTGAGCTTTTGCTGCGCCAGGCTCTCCTTGAGCGAGCTCTTATAGGTGTCCTCGGTGTAGCCGTAAGTCTTAAGGGTCTTCTTAAAGGTCTTGGCGCCGCCCGCGCTCTTGCACGCGTCCTTCCAAGCCTTCTCGACTTCCTCATCCGACACCGTCACGCCGTTTTCCTTCTGCGCCTGCTGAAGCAGAATCTGCTGCGTGTAGGAGTCGATGAGCTGCTTGCGGTACTTCTTGGGCGTGAGGTCGTTGTCGACCAGGTACTGTGCCCAGTCCTTGTCCTTGGTGTAGCCATAGGACGTGCGCATGCTCATGATCTGCTTGGTCACGGTGTCCTCGGTGAGGTTGGTGCCATTGATGGTAGCAGCCACGCCGCCGGTCAGCTTGTAGCCCGAGGTGTCCTCGGCCTGCGACATAAGGCCGGAGCACGCCATCGCCGAGACGGAAAGCAGCATCGCCAGCACGCCGATGACCACCAGGACGATCTTGACGGTCTTGGACACGTACGTCTTGCGCTGCTTCTTGCGAGAGCTGGAGGCAGCGTGGGCCTGCTGCTCGGGCGTCGGCGCGGCCTCGGAGTTCTTTTTCTTATTTGCCATAGTTGGCCTTTCGCATAACGAATCGAACAAACGCCATTGTGTCACAACGCAGCCCCCGCGGCACGCTTGGTGCATTGGGGACAGGTTAATCTGCACCATTTTGGTGCAAAGGGGACAGATGTGGCACTTGGCAGTTGGGGACGTTCTTTATGTGCCGGCACACGGGGACTGTCCCTAACTGCCGGCAGAAAAGGAACGTCCCCAAGTGCCGACTCAGCCCCACCTTAGAAGTGACGGCGGATGGCGTCGACCATGCCCTGGGGCGTGGTCTGGCCGAGCACATCGGCCGCGACATCCGCGTCCATAAAGATATTCATAAGTGCTTGCAGGGCCTCGACCTGGCCGCCCGGCTCGGCGATGCCCAGATTGATGACGATCTGCGCCGGCACCGGAGCGCCCATGCCAGCCATAGCGTTAAATGTCACGGGCGCGGCGGGCTTCACCACCGCGATATAGGGCTTGGCCACAAACCCCGGATCGGTATGCGGAATGGCAATGTTTGCCGCCGGCATGGCAAGACCCGTGGGATAGGCATCCTCGCGCGTGCGAACGGCGTCGAGCCAACCGTCGGCAATGTAGCCGCGCGGAGCGAGCTCGTCCTCGAGCTGCGCAAACACCTCATCCGGCGTCGCACACTCCCAATCAAAAAACACCAGCTCAGGCGAGAAAAGCGCCTCGGCGTTATCCGCCATACCGTCCTCCAAAGTTGCATGGGGTTCACATTGCCCCATATGATAGCGAAACCAGACAGACAAGGTTAGTCGAGGATCCCAATCATCTCGAGTGCACGCGCGGGCGTCAGGCAAACCTCGGGCATCGCCTCCAACATGCGCCGGTCGCTCGTGACCACGTAGTCAACATCTGCCGTCTCGCCCGAAGCAATGATGAGGTTGTCTTCAAGATCCGGCATACGCTTGCCAAGCATGCGTGCCATCTCGCACTCTGCCAACGAAAGTGGAGAGGCCGTTGCTACCTGCATCATATGCTCGATGCAGGCCCATGACGCCGAGGCAAACGACACGCTAATCCCGTTCGCATTCCGCCGGGCTAGACGCCGAGGCAAAATGTAGAACACATCCTTTGCCGTCGTGGGCGCATAAAGAAGGTCGACCTTTCCCGCCTCGGCCAGTTCAACCAATCTCTTCGCTTCATCGAATGCCCCCTCTTGCAGGTAATAATCGAGCCAAACGTTCGTATCTACAAGCAGGCGTTTTGCCTCGATCATCGGCAATTCGCCTCGATGTCGGCAATCATCGCGTCATACATATCATCTCGTACGGCATCCCAGTCTTCCGCAGATGATCCACCTGGCGCAAAATCCGAAGCGCTTAGCCCCAACGAGGAAAAAGCTAGGCCACACCCCTGCTCGGCCAGGCTCTCCGCACGGGGCGCCTCGCGCTTATCCGCTACCATAAATCCCGGCAACGTTTGATGCTCGACAAGATAGACCCAAAGCGCACGAATAGCATCGCTCGCCCCCAATCCATTGCGAGTTAGGACCGCGTCGCCACCAGCCTTGAGCATAGGATCGATTCGCGTGTTGAGCTGCACCGTTGCTGTACCCATAGCGGCTCCTCTCTATCTGCTAGCAGTATAGCAAACATGAAAGGCCACGCAAAAGGGCCCCGCCCGCACACGGACGAGGCCCTATCAGATTTCTTGGTTCTGATGAAGCTTTCACATCTCAAGGAAACCAAGGAGACCCTTTTTCAAGCGACTAGCGCGCCGGGTCAACTGCCACCTTGCCGTTCTCCAGCACGTGGATGCGACCGTCGGCGAGCATTTGCACGACCTCGGGATACAGCACATGCTCAATCGCGTGGATGTGCTCCTCGAGCGTGTCGACATCCCAGCCCTCCTCAACAGCCAGCGCACGCTGGGCGATGATGGGACCGTTGTCGTAGATCTCGTTGGCAAAATGCACGGTCACGCCAGTTACCTTGACGCCGCGCGCAAAGGCATCGTCAATCGCATGCGCACCGGTAAAGCTCGGCAGCAGCGCCGGATGCAGATTGACCACGCGGTTGGGAAACGCCGCCAGCAAAGGCGTGTGCACCATGCGCATGTAGCCGGCCATGACCACATACTCGCAGCCGCGCTCGAGAAGCTCGTGCGCGATGATCTCGTCAGCGGCGATGGGGTCGGCGTAGACATCCTTGGACAGCGTGAGCGTCTGGATGCCCGCGCGCTCAGCGCGCTGCAGACCCTTAGCCGAGGGACGGCTCGACACCACAAGCTCAATCGAAGCGTTGAGCTTGCCGGCGGCGATCAGGTCGATCAGCGCCTGCAAGTTGGTACCCGAACCGCTGATGAGTACACCGATCTTGAGCGGCTCTGCCGTATCGGTGCCGGTCGGACGGGTATAGGGCACAAAGCCCAGGCCCTCGGCGGCAGCCATCTGCTCGTTAGCGCTCATCGGAGTACACGACCTTACCGGAACCCTCGACGCACTCGCCCACGCGGAACGGCTTCTCGCCCAGCGCGACCAGGGCCTCGGTAACCGTGGCCTCGTCCTCGGGGGCGACGATCAGGCACAGGCCAACGCCCATGTTGAAGGTCTTGCATGCCTCGTTGGGCGCGAGCTCGGCCTGGCGCGACACGTAGGTGATGACGGGCGGAACGTCCCAGCCCATCTCGGCACCGTTGCGGGTGACCACAGCGTCGACGTCGTCGGCGAGCGCGCGGTTGAGGTTCTCAGTAATACCGCCGCCAGTGATGTGGGCAATAGCGTGCACGTTGGCGCCGCCGCGCAGCAGCTCCAGAATCGGCTTGACGTAGATGCGCGTGGGAGCCAGCAGAGCGTCGGCCAGCGAAGCACCGCCGAGCTCCTCGAGCGGACGGCTCAGCTCCTCGGCCTTAGCGGCGGCCTCGGGCGTGCCCGGTTTGATGCCGTCGACGCCGATGACCTTGCGCACGAGCGAGTAGCCGTTGGAGTGCACGCCGGTGGAGGGCAGGCCCAGGACCACATCGCCGGGGCGAACGTTCGCGGGGTCGAGCATCTTGGGACGATCGACAACACCCACGGTAAAGCCGGCGAGGTCGTAGTCGGCCGGAGCCATAACGCCCGGGTGCTCGGCCATCTCGCCGCCCACGAGCGCGCAGCCCGCGAGCTTGCAGCCGTCGGCCACGCCCTTGATGATCTTTGCCATGTGCTCGGCCTCAATGTGACCGATGGCAACGTAATCCAGGAAGAACAGCGGCTCGGCGCCCGAAGCCAAAATGTCATTGACGCACATGGCGACCAGGTCCTGGCCCACCGTCTCGTGACGGTCCATGATCTGGGCGAGCACGAGCTTGGTGCCCACGCCGTCGGTGCCGCTGATCAAGATCGGGTCTTCCATATCCTTAAGCGCGGCGGCCGAGAACAGGCCACCAAAGCCACCGATGCCGCCGATGACCTCGGGGCGGTTGGTGTCCTTGACCATCTGCTTAATAGCGTCGACGGCGCGGCCGCCCTCGGCGGTATCGACGCCGGCGTCCTCGTACGTCACATGCTTGCTGTCGCTCATCAGAGCCTTCCTCTCCCACTACCGTGGCGCCGCGCGGGCGCCAAACGGTGCTCATATTTGCGTTCATTTCGGCGCGCACCATAACAGCACGCGCCGTCATATCAACAAAACGGCAGATAAAACCTGCCAAAATAAACCTGTCCCTAAATGGCAGGTTTTAGGCCTCGCCGTGCTTCTCTTCCCAGGTGCGGTCGACATATTTCTCGACCACGGCGTCGTCGTCAAAGTACAGCGGCTTGTCCAGGTTGCGGGGCTTAAAGCCCTCCATGAACTTGTCACGGCCAAAGCTCTCGGGAATCGCCACGGGATAGCGGCCGGTAAAGCACGCGTCGCAGTAGCCGCCCTTGGGCATGACCTTCAGCAGGCCCTCGACCGAAAGGAAGGCCAGCGAATCGGCGCCGATATACTCGCAAATCTCGTCGACCGTCTTGTTGGCGCTGATAAGCTGCGACTGCACGTCGGTATCGATACCGTAGAAGCACGGCCAGATGACCTCGGGCGAGTTGATGCGGATATGAATCTCCTTGGCGCCGGCGTTGCGCAGCATCTTGACGAGCTGCACCATGGTGGTGCCGCGCACGATGGAGTCGTCGATGACGACCAGGCGCTTGCCCTCGATGTTGTCGCGCAGCGGGTTGAGTTTCATACGCACGCCCATGGCGCGCAACTCCTGCGTAGGCTCGATAAACGTACGGCCCACGTAGCGGTTCTTGATAAGGCCCTCGCCAAAGGGAATGCCGCTCTCGTGCGAATACCCCTCCGCAGGCGGCAGGCCGGAGTCGGGCACGCCGATGACCAGGTCGGCCTCGACAGGCTCCTCATGTGCCAGCTGACGACCCATGTCGTAACGGCAGGCATAGACGCTCTTGCCGTTCATGATGGAGTCGGGGCGGGCAAAGTAGACCTGCTCAAAGATGCAGTTGGCGGGCTCTTCGGCTGCAGGCACGCCCTGCTCGGATACCAGGCCCTCGGCGCTGATGCGCAAGATCTCGCCGGGACGGACGTCACGGACGTACTCGGCACCCACGATGTCGAGTGCGCAGGTCTCGGAAGCAACGACCCAGCCGCCGGCGCGCGTGACACGGACGGCGGAGTCGACCGTCGCGGCGCCGTCCTGCGACGGCAGCTGCGAAACGGCTGCGGCATCGGCCTGGTCCAGACCCTCGTCCACCAGCTTGCCCAGCACGAGCGGGCGAATGCCGTGTGGATCGCGAAATGCGTAGAGCGCCTGCTCGTTGATGAGCGTCATGGCGTAGCCGCCGCGCACGAGCTCCATGGTCTTGCGAATACCCTCGCGCAGGTGGCCCGTACGCTGGGTAAAGTAGCCGATAAGCTTGGTCGCGACCTCGGAATCCGAATTGGAGAGGAACGGCACGCCCAGCTCGATCAGCTGACGGCGCAGCTCGTCGGTGTTGACGAGGGTGCCGTTGTGCGCGAGCGCGATAATGACGCTATTGATGGTAGAGAGGTGCGGCTGAGAGGCTTCCCAGCTCTTGGCGCCGGCAGTGCCGTAGCGCACATGACCCACGGCCAGCTGGCCGGAGAGCGTCGACAGGTCGGCGTTGGAGAACACGCGGTCGAGCAGGCCCAGATCTTTGCGGACCATAACCGTGCCGCCGTCACCCACGGCGATTCCAGCCGATTCCTGGCCACGGTGCTGCAGCGCACGCAGGCCAAAGTACGTCAGTCGAGCCACGTCGCGATCGGGCGCCCATACGCCGAAAATGCCACATTCCTCATGCAGCTGGTCGGAGTCCGGATCATACGTCGACATGGTGTTCACCTGTCCCGCGGCACGCTCGGCCGCGCGGATGGTTTCTTGAGACATGGTATCCCCTCAGAGCCTCGTATTTTTGGCGTTACCCGCCTTATTATACGCACGGCGCGACGTGCTCCCCAGCGCATGAGCAGCGCTTTTTAAAAGCCCACCGAGCTAATAATCAGTTTTGTTGCCAAACATTTTATCGGTCTGTCCAGTGCAAGCGCCCGCGCCCCCCAGATGGCCGCCGCGTCCACCGTTGGGGATTACAAAGTTGCAATTGGGACGTTCGTCCTGTCTTTTGGCAGGTCGGCGGCGTATCCTTATAACCTACAACAAAGCGAGAAAGGTTCTGTATGGATCGAAACGAACTCGACCCCAGCGTCCCCAGCGCCACAGAGGTCAAGAAGATTCCCCTCATCATTAAGGTGTACGCCGTCCTGTGCATCCTTTCCGGCGTGGGCACGCTCCCGTCGGTCGCTGCCTTTATGTGGCAGGTCATCACGGCACTTGTTAACGGCAACGCCACCGAAAAGCTCGGCGACAACACGCTCGTCGCAGTCGGCCTTATCGTCGCCGGCATCATGCTCTCTGCGGCAAGTGCCGTCATCCTAATCATCTTTGGCCTGGACCTTATCAAAAACCAGCGCCGCAACGCCGCCCGCCTGTCCTACATCCTTATTGCATTCACCGTCGTCGAGCTTTTGGTCGACGTGATGCTCCAGGGCATCGGGCCCTTCCTGCTGCGTCCCGCGATCCAGCTCGGCATCCTTGTTGCACTTTCGGCAACCGTCGACCCCACGCTGCGTCAGGAGCGCGAACTGCAGCGCCGCCTGCAGGAGATGCTCGACCGCGACGCCGCCGCCGAGGGCATGCTCGGCCGCGATGAAACCGGCGAGGGCTACATCAAGCTCAACTACTTCAACCTGTTCTGGGTGTTCTTTGTCTGCTGCATACTCGGCCTGATCGCCGAGGACATCTGGCACATGACGGTCGACGACCCGGGCGTCTATCAGAACCGCGCCGGCATGCTGTTTGGCCCCTTCAGCCCCATCTACGGATTTGGCGCCGTGCTCATGACCATGGTGCTTAACCGCTTCTACAAAAAGAACCCCATCATCATTTTCCTGGTGAGCGCCCTGCTCGGCGCCAGCTTTGAGGTGTTCGTGGGCTGGTTTATGCAGACCGCGTTTGGCGTGGTCTCGTGGAGCTACTCGCACATAACGCTGTTCGGTTTGCCCGATCCGCTCGTGGTCCTCACGGGCGGACGCACCTGCACGGGCTTCGCCTGCCTGTGGGGCCTGGGCGGCCTCATCTGGATCAAGCTGCTGCTGCCGAGGCTGCTTAAGCTTATCAACAAGATCCCCTGGAAGAGCCGCTACTCGGCCACCGTCATCTTTACCGTTATCATGCTGGTCGACGGCGTCATGACGCTGCAGTCGCTCGACTACTGGTACCAGCGCGTTAACGGCACGGAGCCGGACATTCCCGTCGCACAGTTCTACGGAGAGCACTTCGATAACGAGTACATGGAAAACCGCTTCCAGAGCATGACCATGAGCCCCAAGGATGCGACGCGCGTGTAGCGCCCACCGCGCCCAAAACGCAAAATGCCCGCCGGTATCACACGTACCGGTGGGCATTTTTATAAACGATCCTTCTATCGACGCAAGCCTCTACGCCTCGCGCTCGACCTCACTCACGCATTCGTTCTTAATGGTGCCAACGAGCGCCTGCAGCGCATCGACCACGTGCGGGCGAATGTCCCCGCCGATGAGCACGAGCATGATGTCGTCACCTACGGCAAGCTCGCCGCTTGCCAGCCACACACGCACATAGCCGATACCCGGCATCGCACGCGTCGCCTCGATAGCAGCCTGCACCTTCTGAGCATCGAAGCCGAACACCATGCCGCCCACCTTATGCCCAGGCGCCACGCCATCGGTCTCGACTCCGCGCACCTCAGCCTTGGGCGTCGCGCGCACCACACCGTTATGCGTCAGATACATCCCACAGCCTGCCGCCGAAGCATCGGCCTTGGCCTCGCGCAGCCAAGCATCAATCGAAGGCATCAATTTGCCACTCTCGAGCATCATTTCTCCCTTACCGTCGTCGAGTAGCCAATTTGGGACGGGGCCTTTTTAGCTACTCTCGAACAACTTATTCCTCGACCGGCGTGAGCACCATGACGGCGCGTGTGTTGCTCAGCGACAGCGAACGACAGGTCACAAGCGTTACAACCTTAGTTGCCGAAGCGGCACGATCGGTGGCATCACTCGCCACGGCAGAAGCGCCGTCGAGCATCTCGGACAGGTAGTTCTTGAGCCCGTCGTCGCCCTCAAAATTGGGTGTGCGCGCCTTGGCATACGTATCCTCGACGACCTTGGTCGCCAGCGGTCGCAGCTTATACGTTGCATCGCGCGTGATGTAATACACGTACTCGATGCTATCGAATGTCGCTTGGTCGGTGGTGTCCGAAATCACGTTGAACATCGACCCGTCATTCATGTGGTGGCCGTAGATCGTGGTCTGCTGGTCAACCATTCCCGGCGCGGTGTCATCGCTATCCAGGAAAATGGCCCCGGACGCATTGGCCGTACCGTCGAACAGCGTGTTGAGGTATTTGGAGTTGTTGTTGGTCTGCACCACGGGATAGTTGATGTTGGTTCCCGGCACGTAAATCCAACCCACAATCTCGGGGTTTGTCTGAGCAAGCGCATCGAAGTCGATAATCGGCACGCCGCTGGCGTCCTTATCGCTTACATATTGCTTCTCGATTTTCTGGTACGAATCGCTCGCCTGCTTATAGCCAATCTGAGCATTGATAAAGATGGCGGCGGCGGCGACAATCAGACCGATGCCCACGATGATGAGCAGAATGGGGATGATGGAGCGGCGCTTCTTACGCGGCGGCTCGGTGTAGCTGGACGGAGCGCCGCTCGGTTGCCTCGTCGTCCGGGTCCGCTTCTTTGCCGTGCCATATGACGAGGGGCGATACGCAGCCGGCGTATCCTGACGGCGATGGGACGTCGGCGTTACGGGGCGCGGCGCACGAGCCTGTTGAGAAGAGGATGCCCGACCCTGCTGCATGGAGCGGGCCGATCCCGACTTGGATGGATCGGGGGTCTGAGAAGCCGAGAAACGTTTTCCCTGATAGTCGGACATGACTCTCCCTATGATTACAGCGGAATGGCAAGCCGCTTAGGCGTCGGCCATCTCCTGCTTCATTTTCTCGATAACTTTGCGGTACTCGGGGTCGCAAGCACCCAGAATCTGCGTGGCATAGATGGCGGCGTTCTTGGCGCCGTTGATGGCAACGCAGGCCACGGGCACGCCCGAAGGCATCTGCACCATCGACAGCAGCGAGTCCATACCACCCAGATCGCTCGTCTTCATAGGCACGCCGATGACCGGCAGCGGCGTAAAGGCCGCCACGACACCGCCCAGGTGAGCAGCCTTGCCGGCAGCAGCGATAATCACCTTGATGCCGCGGTCAGCAGCAGTCGAGGCCCACTCATGGACCTTCGCCGGCGTACGGTGCGCGCTTGCAA
Source organism: Collinsella sp. OM06-18AC (assembly GCF_003438785.1). Lineage (NCBI taxonomy): Bacteria > Bacillati > Actinomycetota > Coriobacteriia > Coriobacteriales > Coriobacteriaceae > Collinsella > Collinsella sp. OM06-18AC. The sequence goes on along the minus strand of NZ_QSTX01000001.1, from coordinate 248,268 downwards.
TCACGAGCTCATAGGGCACGCCTAGCGCCTCGAGCTCGGCGGTGCAACCTTCCATAACGCCCAGATCGGACTTGGAGCCCATGATGATCCCGACAACCGGCTTCTGATCTGCCATAAACAAAGACCTCCTGTTGAGAGCGGTGACGCGGCGAATCCGCGACCCTTAACTGCAAATAATTCAAGTATAGCCGCCGATGCTGATGTGTTCGGCGGGAGACGGAACGCTTTGCGAGATTAAGGCCGAAGGGTCGGAGCTTTCCGCCTACATTCAAAAAGCGTGCCCACCGTCCTTGGGTGGGACGGCGGGCACGCTTGCTTAGCTGTTGCTGGGGCTACTTAGCCTTGCTGCGACGATGGAAGAAAGCGCCGATCGCGGCGATGATGGCGCCAAGACCACCGACGGTCGCGACGGTCGCCGCCGTCTGGTCTCCGGTATTGGGAATCGCCGAACCGTTCTTCTTGCTGCCCTGGGCCTTGTCGCCTGCGGGCTTGCCCGCCTGGTTGCCGCCGTTCGAGCCATTGCCGGAACCCTGGTTGCCCGAGCCGCCCTGATTGCCGGAATCGGCATCCTTGAGGCTCTCAATAGCCAGCTTGAGCTGGTCATAGGCCGCCTGGAGCTGGGTGTCGGGAGCATTCTCATCACCCAAGACGTCCTCGGCGTAGGTAATGGCATCCGTCAGGGCCTTGACAGACTCGGCCGTCTTGCCCCTGGTGTCAGTCTCCTTCGCCTGCTTGACCAGGGCCTTGAGCTGCTTCTTAGTCGGATTCTCGACCGGGGCCACCGGGGTCTTCTCGAGCGCGCCGCGGGCGCTCTTGAGCGCCCTGAGCGCCTGGTCGACCTCGTCCTGTGTGGCGTTCTCGTCGCTCAAGATGGCGCGGGCGCTCGCCAGGGCGTTCTCGAGCGCCGTCCAGGAGGCCTCGGTGTAGTCACCGGCCTTGAGGTCGCCGGCATCAACCTCGGCATCAACCTTTTCGATCGCGGTAGCGAGATCATCCTTCGACACCGGATCGGGAACGGCCGTACCGTAGAACTTGAGCTCCGCCACGCTGCAGTAGGCATCGACGTCGCCACCGCCGGCGTGAATCACCTTGACGGTCACGTAGCGACCGCGCGCGGCGCCAAAGCTCATCTGTTTCCAGTCGCCACGGTCGGTGAGTACGTGGCCGTCGTTGTCGAAGGCAAACGTACCCATCGACACGGCGGTGCCCGTCTCATAACCGTCGGCAGTGTCGGAGACCAGTATCTCGGCCTCGAAGATATCGCCGTTAGTGCCGCCGTCCTGGCGCGGCAGGAATGTAACGTCGGTGAGATCGTAGTCGCGGCCCAGGTCGACACTCAGATACTGGGGCATACCGGTCTCATAGGCCCAGTCGCTGTGCCATAGCGTCCGCTCGTCGCCGTCGAGAGCGTTGACAGCGTTGCTGCCCTCGTAGTTGGCCTCACTCGAGAAGCCGGCCACCGTGACGTTCTTGCGGTTCTCGGGCGTGTTGATAAGAATCTTCTCATCGACAGGGCGCATCTTGAGGCCGTCGATTGCCTTCTCGATCTTGGCTGTGGCGTCTGCGACATCCTTCTTGCTATAGCTGCCTTGGCCGCCGTCGAGGAGCTTCTGAGCCGCCTCGACCGCAGTGGCGAGAGCTGCATAGGAATCCTTAGTGTAGACGGACTCGCTGTAGCCCGCGGCCTTGGAAAGCGCTGCCACGAGCGCAGAGGTATCGACACCAGCCTTGACCTCGACCTCATAGGATGCGGTCTTGGAGGGGTCGAGTACCGACGCCACCGTGATCTTTGCCTTGCCGGCCTTGTTGGCACGCAGGTAGTAGCTCACGCTATTGCCAGCCTGAACAGCGGAGACGCTTACCACAGAGGGGTCGGAGCTCTTGACCGTCACATAGGGGTAGCCGGCGCTCTCAGGCGTGGCCTTGGCGTCGACGAGCGTAACGTCGCCTTCAAAGAACTCGGTCTGGTTCTTGCCTAGCTCGACACCCTCGATGGCCTCGACACCCTGCGTGTAGTTGAAGTTGACCTCACGCAGTGTGAGCATCTGTTCACCCGATGCCTCAAGCGGCGTGACCTCGACCTTGGTCGCCTTCTTGCCCTTGTTCTCGGCAGAGAGGCCAAAGGCGTAGCGAGCCCGGAAGGAATCGTACTCCCCGCCCGCGAACTCTTGGGTTGAGCCATCCTCGAACGTCACGACAGCCTTGATCTTCTGCACGGTTCCGTTGCCACCGTTGCGGTTAACGACCTCGACACTATCGAGTTTCGACGGCGTCTTAAATGCGAATGTCATCGTGGTGGGAAGCTTCACGTAACTCGGAAACTTACCCTCGCTGTCATAGTTGGGCTCCCAGTTCCATAGGAACTCAAAGCCGTTGTCGCCCTCGTTATTATCGAACAGCGCGTTATAGCTCTTCTGCTGGATAAGTTTCTCGACGTTGGTCCCGTCGTCGGTCGTGAGCTCATCGTTGGTCATCGTGATGTTGAAGGCATCCTGACCGTACTCGGCGACCGTTGGCTGAGGAACATCCGGCATCGTCACTGTGCCGTCGCTCGCAAACTCAAGTGCGTCGCATGCCGGACCGATGAGCCAAGATGTCGAGGGCAGTTCGACCTTGCCGGCGGTCTTGGCCTTGAGCTTGAAACTCGCCACCGCGCCGGTACCGTTGTAGAGCTTGCCATCGCCGCGGTTGGCAAAGGCGAGATTGATAGTCTGCGTTCTGTCCGCGAACTGGACCTTCTCGCGAGACAGGTTCTCCATGCCGGCAGTCGAGCCGTCCTGCGCGATGCTCTCGGACACAAACTCGAACTGGTCGCTCTTGAAGTTGACGAGAGCGCCCAGGGCGTTGACGTTCTTGGCGTCGGCCGCATAGACATCAACGGTGATCTCATCACCGGCCTCGACCTCGGTCTTGCTCGGAATCACCGCGAGCGAACCTGCGACCTTGCCCTTTTGTTTAGTGCCGCCGTCAAGACCCGCCATGGTGAACGAGTAATCGTAGACGTCGTAAACGCCGTTATCGTTGAGGTCGGCGAAGTGGTCGCGGATCTGCGAACCGAACGTCGGGGTATCGGGCTCGCGATTCTCGAGGCCCAGATAGTTCTTCATGTTGGAGTAGTCTCCGTCGGAGATCGTGGCCTTGTTGAGGTTGGAGCCCACGGCGAAGCCATCCGTGCCGTCGGTCTTGTAGATGGCAATCTCGGACGCGGAGAAGAAATTGCCGACCGAGGCGAGCGGTGTCATGCGCACGTAACGGGCGGCCACGGTGCCGTCAAACGCTACCGTCTTACAATCAGCGGAACGTGCCCAATCGACCTCCTGGCTCGTCCAGTGGACGCCATCGAGACTCGTCTCAACACGCATCTTGGTCACGGTGCCGTTGCCGGCGTCATCGCGCGGATAGTACTCGAGCTTATCGAGCTTGTAAGCGCGTCCATAGTCAACGGTAAGCGCCTTGCCCAGATCGTTGCCACCGGAGTGGAAACCGCCGTCGCCCGACTGGAACTCATGGTCGAAGGCGAGCTCGGCCTTATGGCTGCCGTAAAGTGAGCCCTCCCAGGTGATTTCCTCGGCGTCGGGGACGTTCCGCCACGGATCGAGTGCGGAGTTCGCCTCGAGCACATCGCTCCAGGCGGAGTAACCTTCGGCGTTGCGCGAACGAATCTGGTAGGTGTGCTTGCTATTGTAGGCGAGGTCGGTGTGCGTGAACTCGGCCGCATCACCCACGGCAAACACAGTGCCGTCGACCTTAAGGTCGTAGGAGGTAGCACCATCGACCTTTCCCCAGGTGAGCTTGATGCTCGTTGGGGTCGTGGCGTCCTCGGGGGCAGCAAGGTTCGTGGGTGCGGAGAGGTTCTCGTTGAGGCGATCGGCTGTGAGCGTGGCGTCGGCGTTCACGAAACCGCCCAGCTCAAGCGTCTGCGCCGCTGCAGCAACATCGGTCTTCGCGAACTTGACGTAGACCTTGGGGTTCGTGGTGATCTTGGTGTTGTTGAAGCTCTCGCCCTGCTCGGCCTCGGTGCCGTCCGCATCGCTGCCGTAGTGGTTGAGGTTGGGGGTCTCGCTGTAGAAGTAGACCGCCTGGCCGGCCTCGGGGGTCGCGGCGTCAAAGGTCTCCTGCGAGTCGACCTCAACCACGTTGAGTGCGGATCCGCCGTTCTTGGCGACAACGCTCGTGGGCTTGGCGGACACATTGGCCACGAAGGTCGTGGTGCGGTTGGAGTCGTAGCCGTTGTAGCCGCCCTGCGAGGCCTCGGCGGTAAAGGTCGCGGTGCCGCCTGCGGCCTTGGAGCTGTAGACGGTGCTCACATGCTCACCGTAGGAGATATTGTCGATCGTGCCGTAGGAATCGTCCTCAGTCGTGTTGTTCTCGATGGAGGAGCCGTCGTCCTCGTACTGCGTAAAGGTGCCGTCGCCCTCGGTGGCGAAGAACTCGACGATACGCTGGCTGCGGTCGGTACCCTTGGTGTTGGTGTCGCTCACGGCCTCGGGGTTGTTGTTCTCGGCGTACATCGGCACGATAGCGTTGGCCTTCACAAACAGCGGCAGCTTCCAAAGCGGAGCCTCGTAGTTGTTGAGAACCTGGCCGCCGCGATACTGCTTACCCGAGAAGTAATCGATCCAGATGGTGGGATTCTCGTCGGTGCCGTAGTTGGGGAGGTAAATCCCATTGCGAATGTCGTTGCCGTTCTCGTCTGCCTGGGTATCCTGATACACCGGTGCCACTAGGAAGTTCTCACCGAACATATACTGGTACTGCGTCGAAGTGCTTGCGGCGTACTCGGAGTTGTCGGAAAGCAGCATGGCGCGGATCATGGGCAGGCCGGCATCGCCGTTACCCGTGTCGATGTTGGCCGCCGAGGCCGCGCTCGTGTAGATATAGGGCATGAGCTGCGCCTTGAGCTTGAGGTAGAAGCGCGAGATGCCTGTGTAGGGATCGCCGTGCGTCATGGGCGATTTACGGTAGGTGCCCCAACCGTCCATGTCAAGCATAGAGGGCGTGAACGTCTTCCACTGGTAGTCACGCGCAGAGATGATGGGGTCGCCGCCAAAGATGCCATCCATGTCGGAGCCGATGTTGGGGTTGCCCGAAAGACTCTGACCGATATACGTGGGGATATGGAAGCGAATGTACTCCCAGTTACCGCCATACTGGTCGCCGGTCCAAATGCCACCAAAGCGCTGCGTGCCGGCCCAACCATCGAGCGTGATGATGTTGGGGCGCTTGTTAGCGCCGGTCGTCACCGTGTCATAAGCTGTCTTGATGCCATTAAGACCAAAGGAGTAGCCAGATCCAACCCAGGCAACGTCGGTCTTAAGGGTAGTGATGCCTCCCGTCTTGACCTCGGCGTCGAAGTCGCGAAGCAGATGCCACGGGGTCTCAGGGTTGCTGTCGGGCTCAAGGTTGGACTGGGTCCACAAGCCCGTGCTCACACCCTTGGAGTTGGCATACTCGGTGAACTTCTTAAGGTTGTCGACATTGGCACGCACAGCGTTAAGACGGTCGGCCGAGCTCGCTCCGTCGGAGTTGACGCCGCCGGTCTTGTAGTAACCGTTCTGGCCATAGCCGGCGCCGTAACCGTCGTTCGGCAGGAACCAGCCGAGCGGCATGTCGTTGTCCTCGTAGTCATCGATAACCTGCCGAGCAGAGAACTGGCGGTCGAAATCGGTCGCTTTCATGTTCTCGGTATCAACCGTAGGGCCCTCACCGTTGAGCGTCTCGGCCGCAAGTGTGCCGTCGAGCTTGTAGCCCGTCGACATGCCAGACTCGTACTTAACGTCGCCCTTCTCGCTCGAGGACTTGCTGCCCTTGGTCTCCCACTTCTTTTGACCCGTGGTCGTTGACCAGCCATCACGGTTGTAGGCATTAAGATGACCAAGGTAGAACCCGTACTCGGGCAGCAGTACCGGGTTACCGGTCACCTTATAGTAGTCCTGCAGCATCTCGGTTGCCACGTTCGAAGCGCCCTCGTTGGTCGCCACGAAGTAGTAGGCATCAAACTCATTCTCGCTGTGCAAAGTCGTGACCGTCGATGAGTCCGTGGAACCGAAGTCGTAGGAGCCCTCTGCAAACGTGTTTCGGAGTACGCCGTAGCCGTCACTCGTCCAATAAAACGGGTTGGGCGAGGCAACGCCGCCATCAGTCCAGTTGTTCGTGTTGGAGATGGCGATGGTCTGGTTGGTGTGCAGGAAGCGTCCGTTCTGGGTGCCGCCGCCAAAGAAGTTCTCGGACTTCTCCTTGGCGAGCGTCTGGACGGTACCCTTCTTATCAAGGTCGAGGGACGCGGACTCGGAAACCACGACACGGTCGCCTGACTTGATACTCATCTTGCCAGTCGCCTTGTCCAGGATCACGGTCGCCTTTCCGCCGGTGATCTCGATAGTGTCGCCCTTGTCGGCAACCGTCGCACTCGGCTTGCTGTAGGTGTCCGAGGTATCGGGCTGAGCCTGGATTTTAGCCGTGTGGGACTTACTGCGCGGTGTGGCGTAATCGGAAAACTCACCCTTGGGGTCAACGTTATAACGGAAAATACCGTCCTCGAGGAACGTAATACGGCCCTTGATGCCATCAGCGAAATCGATGTCGACGACATTCGAGGCAGACTGGGACACGGTCGCTGAGTCGACGCCCTTGAGTGGCGTGGCAATCGCCTGCTGGGGATTGGCAAACACGAGCGTCGCTGCAGTGGCAACGAGAACCGCGCTTCCCTTCACCCACCGTTTCGTAAAAATGGAATTCCTGCGCACCTGGTCTCCTTTCTTCCGAGATGCTGAGGTGCCGAGGACGCCCCCCCGGCAGCATGGGAAAACGTATCAAACGGGGATGTTCGGTACATTCCGCACAATGGGGCCACCCGTTACCAAGGGGCCAACTGGTAGTAACCAGATAGCCACCTACTAGGTCATATCAATATATGGGAGCACTTGCGCAACCAAGTTCGGAAGTCCACCAGCGGCAGTAAAATGAGCGTCAACGGCAAGGTGGGCTTAATAAGCCATACCAATTGGTTCTTCAGTCAAATACCAATCTAGCAAAAATGTACTGTTTATCTGGTATTACACAGACCATACCTTTCCCTCGGGAACTGGGCTTCGCGAAGTTTCCCGAGAGAAAAGCTCGACCGCCGCCCTGCGACCTACCGGAGATTGCTATGCCGTACGTTGGCTGATTTGGTTTGGAATGAGATGCTGACGGTAGTCAATGGGCACAACTGTCCCGGGTGCATTTCAAGATGCACCTAAATGTCTGTCTTTATCCTTATAGATTGTCCAGGTAGTCGTCGGCATCATAGGTAAGGCTGTAGGCTTTATTCAGGATGCGCACGAGCTCCTGAGCATCGTGTTCGCCGAGCGCTGAGAGCTGCTTCGAGAGCGATGCCACACTCTCGGCATTTTTTTTCGCCGCGAAATCACGGCCTTCCTCGGTAATGCTCACCAGCACACGCCGACGATCGTTTGGATCGGTCCTGCGCTGAACGTAACCCTTGCTCTCGAGTGAATCCAAGATATGCGACATGCGCGCACGGGAGAATTTCAGCTTCTTGGCAATCTCGGAGGGAATAACATCACCGTCAATACCCGATAGATACTGTAAAACCGGTGCCTCGCCCACACTGGCGCCGCCGGCAGCACTCAAGGATCCCTTGGCAAGGGAACGTGAGTACACAATCAGTTTTCGAGCGACGTCATCGTAATCCACTGGGGATATTGTCCTTTGCAACTCTAGAAGGGCCATAAACCGTCATTTGCCGTACATTAGTTAACATTCGCAACAATTATTTATGATACCCCAACGCGGAAGTCTATTGCTCGTCCTTCTTGCGTCGCATAAGCTCCTCAACGTCGATACCCGCGGCCTCGAGCATACGCTCAACATTCTTTTTGGCGTTGGTCGTGCCAACCTTAAGCACAATCGAAAGCGGAGTGCCCACCACCAAGCATACGATGCCCGCGGGGACGCCCCAGCCGGGGCCGCCCTGCATACCCCACATCCCCACCAAAAAGCCAATAGCCACGAGCGAATAGCCCAGGCGCAGCCAAACGTTGAGCCGCTGAATAGCATCGGTCTGCATCTTTGCCTCGCGGATCAAGTCGTCGCGCGAAAGGTCGTGTCCGTGTTTCTCGTGCATATGGTCCTCCTCGTGCAAAGTGTGCATCATGCGCAAGTGCATCGTTTATCGAATACGTCATCTTTCAAGAGCAATATAGCGGGTGTCGTGTAGGCGATGGAGGTCGCTGGCCATATTGCCCTTGAAGGGCGGCGTAAAATCAGAAGGCCGTGCGGTTGAGGCCGCACGGCCTTGCAGGGGGTCAAAGGATGATGACTAGTAGCTCAGCGCCGGATCGAAGAAGCCAACGAGAACGCCCACAAATGCGATCACAACGAGGATCAGCATCATGACGATGGGGTTGACCTTCTTCTTGGTCATCATGTACCAGCAGAAGATGATGAAGATCATGGGCAGCAGGTGCGGATAGATTCCGTCGAGCGTGTCCTGGAACTTGCCGCCACCGGGCAGCACCAGGTTGGGGCTGCAGGTGATGGAGACCCAGGTAGCACCGACTGCACCGATGACCATGGTACCGACCATCACGATGGAATCGCGAAGAGCCTTTGCCTTGGGGCCGACCAGTGCCTCGACCGCCTTGCCGCCGAGCTCATAGCCCTGGTTGTAGGCAAAGCGCATGCCAAGGAACATGAGCAGGTTCCACACGACAATATAGAAGATGGCACCGAGCGGAGAGCCGCCGGTCGAGAGACCGAGGGCGATACCGAGCAGGATCGGGATCAGGGTACCGACGATCAGCGAGTCGCCAAGGCCGGCGAGCGGGCCCATGAGGCCGGCGCGGATGCCGTTGATGGCGTCGTCGTCGATGGCCTCGCCGTTTGCGCGAGCCTCCTCGAGGCCGGCGGTGACGCCGACAATCATGGTGCCGATCTGCGGCTCGGTGTTGAAGAACGCGGAGTAGGTCTGGAGGGCCTGCTTCTGCTCCTCGGGCGTGTCGTAGAGCTCCTCGACGATCGGAAGCATGGCGCACAGGTAACCGAAGGTCTGCATGTGCTCCTGCGAGAAGCAAGTCAGGTTGCCATAGGACCAGTTGCGGAACGACTTGGCAAGCGTTTTCTTAGAGAGTTTCTTCTTCTCTGCCATTAGATGTCCTCCTCTTCCTCATCATCGGAGCCCGAGGCGATAGCTGCCTTGGGAGCGTTTGCGAGGTCGATCTTGAGCGAAGCGATCTCATAGTTGATCAGGGCGAAGAAGCAGCCGATGCCGGCGGCGGCAATCAGGTTGCATCCCATGACAGCGGACAGGGTGAAGCCGAAGAAGAACGTGAGGAAGTCCGTCGGCTTGGAGATGACCTGCTTGAGCAGGATGGCGATACCGACGGTAGGCAGCAGCGAGCCGACGGTGAACAGCGTCTTCATCGCGATGCCGTCCATGGGCATGTAGGTCTTCATGAGGTCGACCATGGCGGTGCCGCCCATGGTGATGATGAACGTCGGGAGGAATGAGCAGACGATGTGACCAATCCAAGGCAGAACGTTGTTGACCAGGTAGAGCTTGTGGAGATCGCCCTTCTCGAGCCACTTCCACCCCATGCCCTGCCACACCAGGTTGATGGTGGCGGTGCCATAGAAGAGCACAGTGCCGAGCGTGCCGACGGCGGCACCGAGGGATGCGGCCATGCCGGCAGCCTCAGCGGAGGCGGGATCGATGCCCGAGTTCTTGATGGCGAGGATCGCCAGCGGGATACCGATATAGGACACGGCGCGGACGTCGGCGGAGACGGTTCCGCCAGGGGTCACGAGAGCGATGTAGACAACCTGGATGGCAGCACCGACGAGGATGCCCGTCTGCATATCGCCCATGATGATGCCGACGATGAGGCCGGCGACCAGAGGACGACCCAGAGTGTAGTTGCCGATCGTCGTGCCACCCATGCCAGGCAGTGATGCCAGGCAGGCGAACAGGCCGAACAGCGCGGCTTGGAATGCATTGATTGCCATGCTTTCCCCTTTCTTTATTCCTCAGCCCCTTTCCCCCAGGGCTGTAGGTACCAAAATGCGGCTGGCGCCTAACTAGAAGCCAAACTGACCGCGGAACTTTGGCCACTCACCAATGGATTTCTCCTTGATAAGGGCGAACTCGACCGTGTAGCCGGCGTTGGTGAGATCCTCGAGCGCCTGGGCCTCTTCCTGCGTGATCGACTGGTTGTTGCCGAGCTTGGTGGTGCCGGGACGATCGTTGCAGGGACCGACGATGATGCGGTCCATGCCGGGCTTAAAGCCAAAATCGACGAGAAGTTCCTTCATGTCGAGCGGGTTCTTGGTGATCAGGAAGTACTTGGTGTCGGACTTGAGAACCTTCTCGGAGACCTCCTTGAAGTGCTCCTTGGTCCACACGAACGTCTTCTTGCCCGAGGCACTCTTGTAGGCCTCCTTGAGCACGGGGTTGGACGCTGCAGCGTCGTTGACGGCGATAAGACCGTCGCAGGGATACTCGAGGGCCCAACGGGTAACGGTCTGCCCATGGATCATACGGTCGTCAATACGGATGAACGAAATCATGCGTTCTCCCTTTCTTTATCACCGGGGGTCTTTCCTCTTAACCCCCGCTCCATCACGAAAATTTGGGCGGATGCGCTGCCTAGATGTCGTCGTCCTCGTCGTCGGCGTCATCGGTCGGGACAACGAGCTCGGACATACCGTTCTTGCCCTCCTGCAGCATCATCTGCTTGAGGGAATCCAGGTCCATGGTGGCAAGCCCCATCATGGCGGTCATAGCCATGGGCAGATTCATACCGCCGAAGGCAATGGTGTGGGCGAGCAGGCCCTTCTCGGCCAGCGTGTTCATGGCATTGGTGAGCGGCGATCCGCCCAGGATGTCACCAAGCAGGACAACCTCGTCATCGGCGGCAACGGGAGCGAGCATCGCCTTGACGTTCTCGACATACTCGTCAGCGCCCATGCCGTCCACGAGACTCGTCGACAAGATGTTCGGGGCGTCATTGCCGAGCATCTTGAGGACACTGTGCAGTCCGGGAGCGAGCGTTCCGTGACTGACCATTACCAGATACCGCATGCGGTCTCCTCTCGACCTGCCGTGTGTCGCACGGCTTTGCTTTTTGCTGAGATTATTGTTGCGCCGGGGCCTGTTCGGTACAAGAAAATAGTTGCGAACGGCAACTATTCATCGGTTAACGGTAGCAACTATTTTTGTGCCTAAATTATTTTTTCTTCTAATTATTTTTAAAATAGCAGGTAGATTGTCTGATAAATGTTTTATGTTCCTTATGCACCATACATACCAGCAAGAATCGGGCCTGGCATCTCCGGTTTGCTCCGCAGTGTCAGACCATGTCACGTACGCCCACGACATGGAGGTACCCCATGGATATGATCTCGTTTCTCGCCTCCGAACCCTTCGACCGCAGCGGTGATACGCCGCTCTATGTCCAACTTAAACATCGAATCGCCCTGCTTATCGCCAGCCAGGCGTTCGACACCAAGACGCCGCTGCCACGCGAGCTCGAAATCTGTGAGCGGCTAGAGTTATCGCGCGCGACCGTGCGCCGTTGCTTCCAAGATCTCGTCATCGAGGGGCGCGTGGTGCGCAAACGTGGGCAGGGAACGTTCATCAAACCCCAAACCTCAGCACCCGGCATCGACCTGGCCCTGAATTTCAGCGCGCGGATGCGCGAAGCGGGACGGGTTCCGAGCTCGCAGATTCTCGCCTTTTCAAGCATACCGGCCGTCCGCGGCATCGCCTCTGGGCTCAAAGTGCCCGAGGGGACACCCGTCTGGGAGATTCGCCGCCTGCGTCTCGCCAACGACAAACCCATGGAGCTCAACTACGTCTATATCCCCGTGTCACTTTGCCCCGAGCTCACACGCAAAGACGTGGATGGCTCGCTCTACGCCTATATCGCGGAAAAGACCGGCATCCTGCCCGCAAGCGTCGATGCCGTCTACGAGACGGTCAACCTCGACAAGCATGAGGCGCGCCTTTTGGGACAGAACACCGGTAAGGCGGCGATGCGCATCGTGCGTTCGACCTACGACAAGACGGGAACCCCGTTCGAGGTAGGCGTGCTCATCAGCTGCGACGGTCAGGCAAAGCTGCACGTGCACATCGCCGCCGACAAAACAACCTTCACCGCCACAGCCCAATAAATCCAAAACGTGGGCGCCGTCGTTCAAACGAACGACGGCGCCCACACTCATTTTCTATTCAGCCCTAGTCATCGCGCAAAGCCCCTTCGGCAGCACACGGTGCAGCCGAGTCACCGCAGGCCGGGGCGGAGGGGGCCGAGTTTCCCACTGAGCGACTCTGCTTGCAGCCGGAGCGAAGGGGGAAACTCGGCCCCCTCCGCCCCGGCCGGACAGGTCAATCTACACCGTGTGCTGCGGCAGGTCCTGCAGGGCGATGACGTCCATGCCCATGTCGTTGGCGCTGCCGTGACCCTGCTGGTCCTCGCGCACCGCCTCGATGGCACTCACGTACGTGTTGGCGGCAGACATCGCGGTCACGCAGGTCACACCGCGGCGCACCGCCTCGGTGCGCAACAGATAGCCGTCGCCACGCGAGCCCGGACCGTACGGCGTGTTGATGATCACCGCAATCTTGCCATCGGCGATGAGATCGCCGATGTTGGGGCGCTCGCCGTCGTGCGGGCCGCTGATCTTTTCCACGATCTCGCACGTCACGTTGCCTCCACGCAGCACGCGCGCCGTACCCTCGGTAGAGCAGATGTCAAAGCCCAGGTAGCGCAGGATGCGGGCGACCGAAAGGATGTGGCGCTTGTCGCGGTCGCACACGCTGATGAATACCTTGCCGGCGCTCGGGTCGGGCAGCTTGTAGTCGATCGCCAGCTGCGTCTTGGCGTATGCCTCGGGATAGCTCTTGGCGATGCCCATGACCTCGCCCGTCGACTTCATCTCGGGCCCCAGGATGACGTCGGCGCCCGGGAAACGTCCCCAGGGCATGACGGCTTCCTTCATGCAGAACCAGTCCAGCTGACGTTCGTCGCTCGGCAGGCCCAAGCTCGCGATGGAATCGCCTGCCATGATGCGCGCCGCGCACTTGGCCAGCGGCACGCCGGTGGCCTTGGAGATAAACGGCACGGTGCGGCTCGCGCGCGGGTTTGCCTCGATCACGTAGACGGTCTCGCCCTTGATGGCATACTGCACATTGACCAGGCCGCGTACGCCCAGCGCCATCGCGATGCGGCGCGTGGTCTCGCGGAGCTTTGCCTGCAGGCTCTCGCTAAAGCTGAACGGCGGGATGCAGGTCGCAGAGTCGCCGGAGTGAATACCGGCCTCCTCGATATGCTCCAGAATGCCGCCGATGTAGACCTCTTCGCCATCGCACAGGGCGTCGACATCGGACTCGATCGCACCCTCCAGGAAGCGATCCAGATACACCGGGTAGTCGGGGCTAATGCGCGCAGCCTCGGCCATGTAATCGCGCAGATGCTCGGCATCGTAGGCGATCATCATGCCGCGGCCGCCCAGCACGTAGCTCGGACGCACCAGCAGCGGGTAGCCAATATGCGCGGCCACGGCCTCGGCCTCCTCAAACGAGGTTGCCTGGCCCGCCGGCGGATACATAATGCCCAGCTTGTCGAGCAGGGCGGCAAAGCGCTCGCGGTCCTCGGCAAAGTCGATGGCATCGGGCTTGGTGCCCATGATGTTCACGCCGCTCTCCTCGAGCATGCGCGCCAGCTTAAGCGGAGTCTGGCCGCCGAGCGTCACCACGACGCCGTCGGGGCGCTCAACATCGATAACGTCCATGACGTCCTCGTAGGTGAGCGGCTCAAAGTACAGGCGGTCGGACGTGTCATAGTCGGTCGAGACGGTCTCGGGATTGCAGTTGACCATGATGGTCTCGAAGCCGCGGGCCGCCAGCGCGTAGCTCGCGTGCACGCAACAGTAATCGAACTCGATACCCTGGCCAATGCGGTTGGGACCGGCGCCCAGGATCATCGCCTTGGGCTTGTCCGCCGGCGTGGTCTCGTCGGGAGCCACGCACTTCTTGGCATCCGGGCTCGTGCGGTAGATGTTCTCGTACGTCTTGTAATGGTACTCCGTGGCGCTCGAGAACTCGGCGGCGCAGGTATCGACCGTCTTCATGCTGGGAACCACGCCCAGGCCCTTGCGATAAGCGCGAACAAAGCGCTCGTCCGAGCCGGTCAGCGCGGCGATCTCGGCGTCGCTCGTGCCGTACTGCTTGAGCAGGCGCATCGCGTCGGCGTCGATATCCTCCACACGCAGGCCGCGGATGCTCTCCTGGACCTGCACCATATCGTTGATGCGATTGAGATACCACGGATCGATACCGCAAATGGCGTGGATGCGCGCAACATCCCAGCCGCGGCGCAGGGCCTCGACCACAAAGAAGATGCGGTGCTCGGTCGGGGTACCCACGGCCTGGGCGAGTTCATCGTCGCTCAGTTTATCGGCACCCTCCTTGCCGCCAGCGCAAATGCCCTGGTGTCCATCCTCCAGCGAGCGCATAGCCTTGCCAAAGGCCTCCTCAAAGGTGCGGCCGATCGCCATAATCTCGCCCACGGCCTTCATGCGCGTGGTGAGCGTGGGGTCGGTGCCCTTGAACTTCTCAAAGGCAAAGCGCGGCACCTTGACCACGCAGTAGTCGATCGTGGGCTCAAAGCAGGCGGGCGTGGCCTTGGTGATGTCGTTGACGATCTCGTCGAGCGTGTAGCCCACGGCCAGGCGAGCGGCGGCCTTGGCGATGGGGAAACCCGTGGCCTTGGAGGCCAGCGCGGACGAACGGCTCACGCGCGGGTTCATCTCGATGACGATCAGGCGGCCGGTCTGGGGGTTCACGGCAAACTGCACGTTGGAGCCGCCGGTCTCGACGCCGATCTTCTCCAAGATGGCGAGCGAGGCGACACGCATGCGCTGATACTCCAGGTCGGAGAGGGTCTGCGCCGGCGCCACGGTGATGGAGTCGCCGGTGTGCACGCCCATGGGGTCGAGATTCTCGATGGAGCACACGATGATGCCGTTGCCGGCGTGGTCACGCATGACCTCCATCTCATACTCTTTCCAGCCCTCGATGGACTCCTCGACCAGCACCTCGTGGGCAGGCGAGAGCTCCAGGCCCTGGCTCACGATGGAGACAAGCTCCTCGTGGGTGTGAGCGATGCCGCCGCCGGCGCCGCCGAGGGTAAAGCTCGGGCGCAGTACACAGGGATAGCCCACGCGCTCGGCGATAGCCTCGGCGTCGGCCACGCTGTAGGCATAGCCCGAGCGCGCGACCTCCAGGCCGATCTCGGCCATGGCCTCGTTAAAGAGCTTGCGGTCCTCGCCGCGCTCGATAGCGGCCAGGTCGCAGCCGATCATCTCGACGCCGTACTTGTCCAGCGTGCCGTCTTTCGCCAGCTCGACGGCGGCGTTCAGACCGGTCTGGCCGCCCAGCGTGGGCAGCAGCGCGTCCGGGCGCTCTTTCTTGATCACGCGCTCGATAAACTCGGCGGTGATGGGCTCGACATAGGTGCGGTCGGCCAAGCCCGGGTCGGTCATGATGGTCGCCGGGTTGGAGTTGACCAGGATGACCTCAAAGCCATCCTCCTTGAGCACCTTGCAGGCCTGGGCGCCGGAGTAGTCGAACTCGCAGGCCTGGCCAATAACGATGGGGCCCGAACCAATAACGAGGATGCGCTTGATGTCAGTACGTTTAGGCATGTTAGTTCTCCTCGGTCGCAGCGTTCTCGGACTCGGCGAAATTCCAGCCGGCGAGACGGTCCTTCGCGGTGTCGATGTCCAGGTAGTTCTCCTCGCCGTCCATGAGTCGCGTAAAGGCGGTAAAGAGATAGTGGGCATCGGTGGGGCCGGGCGAGGCCTCGGGGTGGTACTGGACCGAGAAACACGGGGCGTCGAGCAGCTGGATGCCCTCGGCGGTGCCGTCGTTGAGGTTCACATGTGTCAGGCGAATGCGGCCGAAGCGCTCGTTCATCACAACCGGCGCGATGCCGCGGCGCACCCAGACGCGCAGGTCACCGTCGGCCGCATGCTCGGTTTCGCCGCCGGAAAGCTCCGGAATCAGTTTGCCCAGACTGGGGAACAGCAGGCCAAAGCCGTGGTTTTGCGCGGTGATCTCCACGCGACGGCTCACCAGATTCATAACCGGCTGGTTACCGCCACGGTGACCGAATTTAAGCTTTTCCATTTGGGCGCCGCAGGCCAGGCTGATCATCTGGTGACCAAGACAAATACCAAAGACCGGCACCTTGCCGATCAGCTGCTGCACCTGCTCGTAGGTCTCCACCACGGCATCGGGGTCGCCGGGGCCGTTGGACAAAAAGACGCCGTCGGGATTCATGTCGAGCACCTCACTCGCGGGCGTATCCCACGGCACGACGGTAAGGTCGCAGCCGGCGCGGACCAGCCCCTCCAGAATGCCGCGCTTCACACCGCAGTCGTAGGCGACCACTTTGTGACGGGCAGGAGCGGCAGGAGCCAGCGCAAAGTCATGCGTGGCAGGCAGGTCGGCGGCCACAAACTCGTGAGGCGCGGGGCAACTTACGGTCTTGACCAGGTTCTCGCCTACCAGCGTGGGCGCTGCGGCCAGACGCTCGGCAAGCTCGTCGACGTCGAAGATCTCTGTCGAGATAATGCCCATCTTGGAACCATTGTCGCGCAGATGGCGCACCAGAGCGCGGGTGTCGACACCCTCGATAGCGACGATGCCGTGAGCGCGCAGGTACTCCGGCACGCTGACGGCCGAGCGCCAGTTAGAAGGCGTGGCGCACATGTCGCGAACGATCATGCCGCGCATAGCCGGAGCGCTCGCAGGGCGCGCGGCGTCGCCGGGGAAGGCCGACTGGACATCGGTCTCGTCGATACCGTAATTGCCGATCTGCGGATAGGTCATGGTTACAATTTGGCCGGCATAACTCGGGTCGGTCATGACCTCAAAGTAGCCCTCGAGCGAAGTGTTGAAGCAGACTTCGCCGGTCGCGGTGCCCTCGGCGCCGCATGCACGTCCATAAAAAATGGTCCCATCCTCAAGATACAGGATACAGGGACCGCAGGTGCCCTTGCTGGTTTTGGCCAGCATACGCTGGCAAAGCTCGCTGGGCGCGAAGGTGCGGGCGGCAGCGCCCGCGGTATGGTTGTTCGCCATAATTCTCCTTCCCGGTCTCACAGGACCGGCTTAAAGGTGTGTAGTTAGGCCTCGCGGTATTGTAACCGCAAGCATGCCTCATGGCGTTAATTTCATCGAAATGTTTACGAAATGATAATTATGACTTTCTATGCATAATGATTTTTCTGGGACGGGGATTAAAAATCATCCCGCGGGGCTTGTGGCTCACGCGGGATGATGGCGTCTTACTTTTTCTTGTCCTGTTCCAGCAGATCGGACGGTGAGCGATCGGGCTTGCCGCCGCGGAAAATCTCGCGGCCATGCAGACGATGCTCCAGGTCACGTTCGGCCTTTTCCTCGTCAATCTTGGTCTGGCTCACCACCGGGTCCTCGATCAGCGACGAAACCGAGTTCACCTGTTTTTGAATGCGCTCGGCAATGGTGTCGTCCATGCTTACGATGCGCATCTTCCAGTCGATACTCGTGGCGTTGGATGAGCTCTTGGTCCACACAAACGTCAAAATGGCGCTCTGATGACCCCGCGCGGGGAACATGCCAAAAAAGGAATCGTGCTGAATGTTGCTATCCTCGTCGATATAGGCGTGAACGTTATACACCACGCGGTCAATCTTGTCGTTGAGCAGGGCGTTGGTCGCAAGCGCCGCGGCCTGGATCTGCCCGTTGGACAGCAGCTCGAGCTCATTGGCAGACGACGTGTCCAACACCGTCACCTCAACCGTGCCCGTGCGCTCATCGGCCTCGTCGACAGAAAAATCGAGCGGGAACTGCGTAAAGCCGTTGCCCCATTCGAGTCCACCCTTGAGCGCGGTCGAGACGGTATCCACCGAAACGCTCTCGGACAGGTTGGCGGTATTCAGACGGCGCATCACGCCGTAGCCGATCTGCATGCCCACGATCAGCACCAGAATACCGATGACCACGGCCATCGCGGTCTTCGTAATGGTATGGCTCACCTGCGAGCCCGAAGGATCGTCCTCGGACAGCGGGTCGATATGTTTTGCCTGGCTCGCGCGGTCCTCGCTGCGCAGCTGCGCTAGCGCCGCTTTGTCACCGCGCTTGGCCGCAGCCTCCTTCTCACGCATGCGCTCGGTTCGCTTTTTGGCAAGCGTGGGATCCAAGACGCCGGATGCATCGATTTCGGAGAATAACTCCGTCACTTCTTCCGGAGTCAAAGGGTTCTTGTCAGCCATAAACTTCCTGTCATATCAATCAGTCGAGCTCGTGCGCACGCGCACCTTCGAACTGCATTCGATAGTAACGGGCATAGGTGCCGCCACGGGCGAGAAGCTCCTCGTGCGTGCCACGCTCCACAACGCGACCATGCTCAACGGTCGCAATCTCATCGGCATGCTTAATGGTCGAAAGACGATGGGCGATGATAATCGTGGTGCGGCCGCGTGCCAGCTCTTCGAGTGACTCCTGCACCGCCTCCTCGCTCTCGTTATCCAAAGCACTCGTCGCCTCGTCCAAAATCAGGATCTTGGGGTTCTTGAGAAACACGCGCGCGATGGCAACGCGCTGTTTCTGTCCGCCCGAAAGACGGCTGCCGCGCTCGCCCACGACCGTGTCATAGCCCTGTGGAAGCGACTCGATAAAGGCATCGATGTTGGCGCGACGGGCGGCCTCGGCGATCTCTTCTGCCGTAGCGCCCGGCTTGCCGTAGGCGATGTTCTCGCCGATTGTTCCGTCAAACAGGTAGACATCCTGCTGCACCAGGCCGATGGCGCGGCGCAGGCTCTGCTGCGTCACATCGCGCACGTCCTGGCCGTCGATGCTAATGGATCCGGCAGCCACGTCATAAAAGCGCGGCAGCAGCGAACAGGTCGTGGACTTGCCACCGCCCGAAGGGCCAACCAAAGCGATGGTCTGCCCGGGCTTGATGGACAGATTCATATGGTCGATAACGGGACGCTCTTCGGCATCGCCCTCGCCCAGCTCAACATCCTCGTAGTTAAAGCACACGTCGTGATAATCCACGGCGCCGGCGGTCACCTGCAGATCCGTGGCGCCCGGCTTGTCCTGGATATCCGGCGCGGTCGAGAGCACCTCGTCCATACGCTTAAAGCCGGCGATAGCCTTCTGATACGTTTCGGCCGAATTGACGAGTGTCTCGAGCGGCGTGCAGAACAGCGAAATATAGAGTGCAAAGGTCGCCATATCGACCGCCTGCAGCTGCCCCTGGGCGACCAGCCAGCCGCCCAGCAGCACCACGATCACATAGAGCACACCCGAAAGCAGGCCATACGTCGCGGTATAGACGCCCATGGCGTGATACATGTTCTCCTTGGACGAAAGATAGCGATTGTTTGAGGCGCGGAACTTGAAGCGTTCGGTCTCCTCATTGGCAAAGCTCTTGACCACGCGCATGCCCGCCAGCGAATCCTGCAGCTGCGCATTGATGCCGCTGATCTTTTTGCGGTTGTCGCTAAAGACCTCGCGCATGCGCATGTTCTGCCAAAACATGATGGCCGAAAACGCCGCCGTCACCACGGCCATGGCGAGCGCCAGCACCGGGGCGATGGTAAAGAGGATCACAAACGAGCCGATAATCTCGATGCCGCAGATGATGATCCACTCGGGCACGTGATGCGCCGCCTCGCAGATATCGAACAGGTCGTTGACCACGCGGCTCATCATGTCGCCCGAGCTGTTGCGGTCGAAGTACGCAAAGCTGAAGCGCTCATACTGGTCGAACAGGTCCTCGCGCATCTTGGACTCCATGCGCGCGCCCATCACGTGACCCCAATAGCTCACAAAGTAGCGGCAGGCGCAGCGGACGGCATACATCAACACCAAGCCCACCGCGATCATGCCGAGCGCCTGCATAATGGCAGCCTGACCCTGAGTAAATAGCCCACCGGTCAAATTGCGCAGGATAATGGGGAACGCCAGGTCAATGGCGGCAAGCACCAGAGCGCAAACAGTATCAGCAACAAAAAGCCCCATCTGGGGCTCGTAGTAAGAAAGAAACCTCTTAAACATAGTCACCTTACGCGGTTTTACCAAACCGCGTTTCGTCTCGACGCTGCAAGTGCTCCATTTGGACAATCTGGCCTTCAATCGTCGGTCGCGTATATCCATACGCTTCCCTCCTCTTTTAGGCCACCTTGTCTCAATTGGAGCACTTTCGCTGACTTACACAAACCTGCGGGATCATCCCCGCTCGTTAAAGATCGGCCCCACCCAAGCGGTGCGCGATGCTGTCGCAGGCAAGCGCGCCTACGACGGTCTTGGCGTCTTCGATCTTGCCGTCGAGCACGGCGTCGATCAGCTCGTGCAGCGGCACCAGGTCCACGTTGACAAACTCGTCATCATCGGGGTTGGGCGCATCAAACTCGAGCTTGGTAGCCAAGTAGATGCGGATGATCTCATCGCAAAAACCGCAGGACGTGACAATCGACGTCAAAAAGCGAATACGACCAGCCCTAAAGCCCGTCTCCTCATGCAGTTCGCGCTTGGCGCAATCGAGCGGATCCTCGCCTGGATCGAGCTTGCCGGCGGGAATCTCGACCGTCACGCGGTCGATGGCGGTGCGGTACTGACGCACCAGTACGATCTTGCCGCTCTCGGTCAGCGCCACGACGGCCGCCGCACCCGGATGGCGAACGATATCGCGGGCGCTGCGGCGACCGTTGGGCAGCTCAACCTCAAGACGGTGGACGTCGAGGATCTTGCCCTTCCAGGCGCACTCCTCCGAAAGAATCTTCTCGTGCAGCTCGGCATCGTGCGGGTCGTCGTCGCCCAGCACCAGCGCCGGCTCGTCAGCGACCTCGCCACCAGGCTCGCCCTCGGCGTGCCCATACATGCGGCTGTCCTCTTCGACGATCTGCGCGTCCACGAGCTCTTCGTTCTTCTCGTCCATCCGTCTCATTCCTCTCGGATTTTAGGCATCCCAGGCGTCGCGGCCGCGCAGCGCGCGCAGGCCGATGTCGTGACGCAGGGTCTTGCCCTCAAAATCAATCTTCTCGCAAGCCTCGTAGGCAAGGTTGCGAGCGTTCTCAAACGTGTCGCCCAGAGCGGTCACGGCAAGCACGCGGCCACCATTGGTCACGAGCTGGCCGTCCACCACGGCAGTACCCGCGTGGTAAACGGTCACGTTCTCCATGGCCTCGGCATCCTCAATGCCAGTGATGACCTTGCCCTTCTCGTAGCTGCCGGGATAGCCCGCGCTCGTCAGGACAACGGCCACGGCCCACTCGTCACGCCAGTCGAGCTCAATCTGATCGAGCTCGCAGTTGGCGCAGGCGAGCATGACCTCGACCAGGTCGTTCTTAAGGCGCGGCAGCACAACCTGAGTCTCGGGATCACCAAAGCGGGCGTTGAACTCCAGCACCTTGGGGCCGGCGGGGGTGAGCATAAAGCCGCCATACAGGCAGCCGCGGTAGTCGATGCCCTCGGCAGCAAGCTCGGCCACGGTCTGCTCCATGACCGCCACCATCGTGGCGTGCTCTTCATCGGTCACGATGGGCACCGGGCTGTAGACGCCCATGCCACCGGTGTTGGGGCCCTTGTCGCCCTCGAGCGCGCGCTTGTGGTCCTGCGAAGTGGCCATGGGGCGCACGGTCTTGCCGTCGGTAAAGGCCAGCAGCGAGCACTCGGGACCGGTCAGCATCTCCTCGATGACCACGGTGCTGCCGGCATCGCCAAAGGTGCCGCCAAAGCACTCGCGCACGGCCTCCTCGGCCTGCTCAAGTTCGGTCGCCACGATAACGCCCTTGCCCGCGGCAAGGCCGTCGGCCTTGACGACCAGCGGGGCGCCCTGCTCGCGCACGTAGGCGAGAGCCGAAGCCTCGTCGGTAAACGAACCATAGGCTGCCGTCGGAATGCCCGCACGCTCCATGAGCTGCTTGGAGAACAGCTTGGAGCCCTCCATCTGGGCGCCCTCGGCACCCGGGCCAAAGCAGGGAATACCCGCCGCGCGCACGGCGTCGGCCACGCCCGCCACGAGCGGAGCCTCGGGGCCAATTACCACGAGTCCGCATCCGTGGCTCTGAGCAAACGCCGCCACGGCCGCGGGATCGCAGTCTTCGAGAACAACGTTCTCGCCGCAGCTCGCGGTGCCGCCGTTACCCGGCGCAATGTAGAGCTTGCCGGCGCGCGGTGATGCTGCGAGCTTTGCTGCCAAAGCATGCTCGCGGCCGCCGCTGCCCAACAACAGGATGTCGATGGTTTGAGTGTCCGCCTTCAAGGGTGCCTCCTCTATGGATGAATGGCCCGCTCCGCGCGAGCCCTTTGCAAGCAAATATACCCCTCGGCCGCCCACTTGGGCTGCAAAGGGGTATATCGCAATAACCAAATAGTCCCGATTACTTCCAGAATCGGTTGATGATCTGCTCGCGACCAGCGCCAACGCCAATAAACGTCACGCGGGTGTGTGCCAGATCCTCGATAAACGCCACGTAGTCCTGAGCCTCTTGCGGCAGCTCATCAAAGCTGCGGCAACCGGTGATGTCGCACTTCCAGCCGGGGAGCTCCTCGTAGATGGGCTTGGCATGCTCAAAGCGCACCTGATGCTCGGGCACGCTGGTGTAGCGCTCGCCATCGACGTCGTATGCCACGCACACCTTGATGGTGTCGAAAGCCGAAAGCACGTCAAGCTTGGTCACGGCGATGTCGGTGAGGCCGTTGACGCGCGAGGCATAGTTGGCGATAGGGCCGTCAAACCAGCCGCAACGACGACGGCGACCGGTGGTCACGCCGTACTCATAGCCCTCCTCGGTCAGCGTGTGGCCGGCCTCGGACTCATAGGAAAGCTCGGTGGGCATGGGGCCCGAACCGACGCGGGTGATGTAGGCCTTCATGACGCCCAGCACGCGGTCGACGTTCTTCATGCCCACGCCGGAACCGGTGATGGCGCCGCCGGCGGTGCAGTTAGAAGACGTCACGTACGGATAGGTGCCGTGGTCGATGTCGAGCAGCGTCGCCTGGGCGCCCTCAAACAGCAGGTCCTTGCCCTCATCGATCATGTTGTTGAGCAGCAGGCTCGTCTCGGTGATGTAGGGGCGCAGGCGCTCGGCCATCGGCAGGTACTCGTCGCAAATCTGGTCCACGGTGTAGGTGGGCAGGTTGTAGATGAGCTCGAGCTCAGGGTTCACGCGGGCGAGAGCGGTCTCCAGCTTGTCGCGGAACAGTGCCTCGTCCAGCATGTCCTGCATGCGCAGGCCGATGCGGGCCATCTTGTCCTGATAGCACGGACCGATACCGCGCTTGGTGGTACCGATGTTCTTCTTGCCGAGCTTCTGCTCAAAGGCGCCATCCAGATCGATGTGGTACGGCATGATGACATGCGCGTTGCCGCTAATCTTGAGGTTCTTGGTGGTGATGCCGTCGGCCTCGAACATGTCGATCTCCTCAAGGACAACCTTGGGGTTGACGACGCAGCCGTTACCGATCACCGACACGTGGTCGGAATACATGATGCCGGAGGGCACCTGGTGCAGGCCGTACTTCTTGCCGTTGACGACGATGGTGTGACCGGCGTTGTTGCCGCCCGAGTAGCGCACGACGGCATCGAAGTCGCCGGCGACCAGGTCGCAAATCTTACCCTTGCCCTCATCGCCCCACTGGGCACCGACCAAAACGGTTGACGGCATGTTTACTCCTTACATTCATGGACTGTCTACGCGCCACGCCGGCACGCAGAAGCACAAAACATTCCCAGTATACCCGTGCAACGGGTGCCTGTCCTACTCCTCGGCATGTGCCCCATCAAGCTCATAGAACTTCGTGGATGCCGGCAGGAACATCAGGTCGACGTCGCCGATCGGGCCCGAACGGTTCTTGGCCACGACAATACGCGTAACGCCCTCGTCGGGTCGATCGTCGCGCGAGGCTTCGGCCTCGTCGGCGGAGCGGTCCAAGAACATAACGATATCGGCGTCCTGCTCGATGGAGCCCGATTCACGAAGGTCGGAAAGCTGCGGGCGCTTGCCGGTACGGGATTCGACCTGACGCGAGAGCTGCGACAGCGCGATGAGCGGGATCTTGAGCTCCTTGGCCATGATCTTCAGACCACGCGACATCTCGGAGACCTCGACGGTACGGCTCTCGGAGCGGCGTCCCGGCGGAGGACTCACCAGCTGCAGGTAGTCCAGGATGATGATAGCTTTCTCCTTGTTGTGGAGCATGCGGCGGCTCTTGGCGCGAATCTCGGTCACTGTGGTGCCGGGCGTATCGTCAATCAGAATATCGAGCTTGGACAAGGTCTGCGTGGCCTCGTTGATATTTGCCCACTGCTCGGGGCTAATGCGGCCCATGCGGAAGTCACTGATCGAGATCATGGCGTAGGCGCAAATCAGACGCTGGGCAATTTCCTTGCCCGACATCTCCAGCGAGAAGAAGCCGACGGTATAACCGGCAGCGGCAGCGTTGAGCGCCAGATTCAGGGCGAACGACGTCTTACCCACAGCAGGGCGGGCGCCGATGATGATGAGCTGGCCCTCGCGAAAACCCATGAGCATGCGGTCGAGCGACGGGAAGCCCGTGGGCACGCCCGCAGCCTGGCCGCCTGCCTGGCACACTTCCTCGGCCTCGTTATAGGCCTCGACCATAAACTCGGTCAGCGTCTTGTAGCTCGACTTGACCTCGCGCGCCGTGACCTTGAGCAACTTGCTCTCGGCCAGCTCCACGACCTCTTTGGTATCGGTGGGAGCGTTATAGGCCAGCGCGTTGATCTCGTTGGTGGCGCCGATCAGCTCACGCAGCATCGAATCGCGGCGAACGATAGCGGCATGGTGCTGCCAGTTGACGAGCGACAGGGTCTGACCCATCAACTCCAAAATGTAGGCCTCGCCGCCCACGGCATCAAGCTTGTTGATGCTTCGCAGGTAATCGATCAGCGAGATGGAGTCGATGGGAATGCGGCTGTTGTACATATCGACCATCGCGGTATAGATGGTCTTATGAATGGGCCGGTAGAAGTCATCGGGCTGCAGCTCGACCTGGGCCTCTTCGACCACCTCGGGCGATAGCAGCATAGCGGCCAGTACATTGGCCTCTGCATCTTGGTTTTGGGGAAGACCCAACTTGGAGCCGCGGTCCTCAACCGTCAGCCCGGTCTCCCTATCGTCATATGCCATGAGCATCCTCATTCATATCGCTTGCGAGCATCCATAGTATCAGCCACGGTCCCAAAACGCGCCGCGCGCCGCCAATCATCACCGAACCAAACGGATGAACGGTCCTGTATATAGGACTTCGACGCAACGTTCACCATGAAACTCACTCAGCGCAAAAAACAAAAGGGCGCCCTGGTTTCCCAGAGCGCCCTTCTTAGAACAAGATTGTTGCGTTGCAGCAAATGCTACTCGGCAGCAGCCTCAGTCTCGACCTCGGCGGTCTCGGCCTCGGCGACCTCAGCGGCCTCCTCGACCTCAGCCTCGGCAGCGAGCTCCTCGGCGGTAACGCCGACGAGAACGACAACCTCGGCCTTGATCTCGCGGTACAGCGAGATGGCAACGGTGTGGGCACCGGCAACCTTGATGGGCTTACCGAGCTCGACGCGCTTGCGGTCGATGTCCATACCGAGCTGAGCCTTGATGGCGTCAGCGATCATAGCGGCGGTAACGGAGCCAAAGAGGATGCCCTCGTCGCCGACCTTGACGTCAACGGTGACCGTCTTGCCCTCGAAGGCAGCCTTGGTCTCGTTGGCGGTAGCCAGACGGACGGCCTCGCGCTTGGCGATGTTGTTGCGACGCTCGTCAAGCTGCTTGAGGTTGCCCTTGGTGGCGGCAACAGCGAGCTTCTTGGGGAACAGGAAGTTCTCAGCGTAACCCTGAGCGACCTCTACGACGTCACCCTCGCCGCCCTTGCCCTTGATCTCATCGAGAAGAATAACCTTCATGATGCGTCTCCCTTCTTAGCCGCGGTCGCGGTTGCCACGAGAGGAAACCACGGGGACGGTGTACGGCAGGAGTGCCATCTCGCGGGCGCGCTTGATGGCATTGGCGATGTCATGCTGATGCTGCGTGCAAGCGCCAGTGACGCGACGGGGCTTGATCTTGCCACGGTCGGTCATGTACTTACGGAGAAGCTGAGTGTCCTTATAGTCGATGAACTCAGTGTTCTCCTTGCAGAACTGGCAGTACTTACGACGCGGCTGACGTGCAGAAAAATCATTAGCCATGTCAAAATACCTTTCATTTGGCAACTTCGGCGAACCGAAGCCGCCTCTCACTCAAAAATAGGTGAACAACCCTTAGAACGGGATGTCCTCATCGTAGACGTCGACCGCGGGCGGCGTAGCCACCGGTGCGGCAGGACGTGCTGCGGGCGCGGGAGCTGCGGGGGCGTAACCACCCTGATCGTAGCCACCCTGGCCACCACGGGAGCTCATAAACTCGATCTCATCGACGATGACCTCAAGCTTGCTCCGGCGCTGGCCGTCGCGCTCCCAAGAGCTGTAGCGCAGCTTGCCCTCGATCGCGACCTTGTTTCCCTTTGCCAGGAAACGGCTCACGGCCTCGGCGCGGGTGCCGAACATGGTGCAGTCGACAAAGTTGGGATAGTCCTCCCACTCGCCAGTCTGCGCGTTGCGGCGACGATCGTTCACGGCGACGCCAAAGGACAGAACCTGGGTTCCGCCGGCGGTGGCGCGCAGCTCGGGATCGCGGGTGAGGTTACCGGTGATGTTCACTCGATTGATGCTCATAACTCACTACTTCCTCTTGGGGCACAAGCCCAGTCCAAAACGACAGTCTTACTCCTGGTCGTCACGACGGACGATCATGTGGCGGACCACAGCGTCGGTGATGCGCAGGACGCGATCAAGCTCGGCGATCTGGGTAGGATCTGCGTGGAAGTTGATGAGGGTGTAGTCACCATCGGTGAGGTCGTTGATCTCGTAGGCGAGCTTGCGCTTGCCCCACTCGTCAACGGAGTCGACCTTGCCAGCGCCCTCAGCGATCGTGGTATCGATACGCTTCATAACAGCGAGACGAGTCTCGGGGTCGAGCGACGGGTCAACAAAGAACAGCAGTTCATAAGCCTTCATATTGTCACCTCCTCTGGGCAAATGTGGCTTCAGGTCGTGAAGGTGCGCCTGAAGCAGGAAAAGACTTGGTAATAATATCTTTCAACCTCCTAGGCTGCAAGAATATGCAGCTACAACCTCATGACCTCCACATATGCCCATACTCACACGACGTTTCATGCGCATTCCAACCAAATGCTGACCAAAAGCTTGACGGATCTGTTGACAAGATACGGTGCCGTGGGGACAAGCTGAGCCAAGCCGCAGGTCAACGGGCACAAGGCTCTGGTCGCAAAATGCATACCAGTGGCCCACAGCACCACCCAAAGATTTTTAAATTCATTGCCAAGTCGCTTATGAATACCCTTTTTTGAACAATTGAGTTGATCAACCACGCTGGTCGGAAGCCGTTTTTTGGCACCTTAAACCCCACTGCAACGTCAAGCGCGGCAAGGCGTTTTAAAAAATGCCAACTTTTCTGTTTGCACTTTGCGATTCCTCGTGTATACTGACTTTCGCATTTAACGGAGAGTTGTCCGAGTGGCCGAAGGAGCACGATTGGAAATCGTGTAGGCGTCAAAAGCGTCTCCAGGGTTCAAATCCCTGACTCTCCGCCAGTTAATTCCAAAGCAGGCCTTCGAGCCTGCTTTGTTTTTACCCCACGCGGAGGGGTGGCAGAGTGGTTGAATGCGGCGGTCTCGAAAACCGTTTGGCCTGTATAAGGTCACGAGGGTTCGAATCCCTCCTCCTCCGCCATTTTGGTTGAGAAAGCTCCCGAAAACGGGGGCTTTTTTTGTTTAGAGTCCCTTACAAGCAAATACGGCGGAGGAGGAGGGATTCGAACCCGCCCTTCCCTCAAAAACATGTACGTCAGCCTCCAAAACCGACATTTTTCGACATCTTTGAAGGCTGACGTACACGTTTGGATTGAGCTCACGGGAGTGGCACTATTCGGAAGGCGCCTCTTCGTCTCGCATACCTTTCCAGTTGCGGATAAGAGCCTTGCGTAGTTCGTTTTGCTCTCGCTGGTGCCCGGTGTCGGTACAGCGAGGCATGCCGAGTGCTTCGCGAATGTTGTTCATGGCGCGGTGAAAGGCGAGTTGGCTGCCGAACTGAGCCGAAGTGAGCGTAACGATTCGATATCCCATTTGGGAGAGAACGGCCTCTCGCTCCGCATCTGCTCCTTTGCGCTCGAACTCATCGTGAAAACCGCCCTTATATTCGATACCGAGCTCCCTGCGCTTGTAGGTAACGAGCGCATCGATTTTAAGTGTTCGAGCTTTGGCGCAATGCCAGAGACGTTGAGGGATCTCGAGTGGTTTGTTGAGTTCGATACCTCGGATGCCAACGCCGCCTTCGCTTGTTGGGAGTGAGAGGGCGATTGCCGAAGCGGTCTCCATAGGCGAGGCCGAGCGATCGTAGATATGCCTGAGCGCGAGCCGTGCACGTGTGGCACCGGGTTTGCCGGGATGCCGATCGAGCAGTTCGATTATTTCATCCTTGGAGGTGGTGGCTGGTTGCTCGGTATAAGGGTCGGCGGGATTGAGCCTCATGCGATAATCGCCGCAAACTTCATAGCCATATTCGAGATATTCGATCCTATCCATCCACTCGGCAGCGAGCACGAAGGTGAAGGCTTCGTCGGTGATGAAGATTCCGGGCGTCAACTCGTTAATATGCTCGTAGGGAAGATTTTGTCCAAGAATGTGGCAAATGACGCCTTTGGTGCGAATTCGCTCGAATTCGAATACAACCGAGATATCGATAGTCTTGAGCATATCGGACGGAATGCCGCAGTCGATAAGTGCCTGTCGTATGCGCGCAACGCGTTGTTGGGTGGAGATGCCTTGTGCGCCTATCTGGTAGTCGTGCCGCGCAAGAGACTGAACCAAATTCTGGGGTGCATGATGGACAAGCCATGCGGTTTTATGCGAAATGAGAACAGGGGTATCCATTGAGGGCCTCTCGCTCTGAGCCGGTATCCAACTCTTATGTCCGTTGAAGTGGGGAAATATACCGGATGTGAGTAAATCAACTCACTCATGCTGTGAACCCAATCCAAACATGTACGTCAGCCTCCAAAGATGTCGAAAAATGTCGTTTTTGGAGGCTGATGTACATGTTTTGGACCCCTGGCATTCCAGTAACGCCACGCCCGCACCCAACCCCTACCGTTTGCCGAGCAATAGGGTCGCAATCGCCGCCAACCATGTACTATGTACGGGCATTGTCCAAACCTGCAACTCAAAGGATTCCATCTTGCCCGCTGTCGCCGCTATGACCGTTACTTCACACGCCTCGGATGCCATGGTCGCTATCCCATTTTGGCTCGAAATGTTCGCCGTCGTCGCGGCTTCAATCTCGGGCGTGTTGGTCGCGCGCGAGCACAAGCTCGATCTGGTGGGCGCGGTCGCGCTTGCCGTGGTCTGCGGTCTGGGCGGCGGTCTTTTGCGCGATATGACGCTCCAGGTCGGCAACGTCTACATCCTCAACCAGCCCATGGCACTACCGCTCTCCATCGCCACAGCCGCCATCATCTATATTTTCCCGGCAATCGTCGACAAGCCCGAAAAACTCATTCCCCTGCTCGACATCATCTCGGTCGGCATCTACGCCGCCACTGGAGCAGACAAGGCGCTGGTCTACGGCTTTGCACCGGCGGTGTGCATCATGATGGGCTTTTTCACCGCGGTGGGCGGCGGCATGTTGCGCGACGGCTTTATGGGCGTGGTTCCGGGCATTTTCCAACGTACTAACTTTTATGCCATCGCCGCCATCGCCGGATCGACAAGCTATGTGTGTCTCGTTATGAGCGGCATTATGAGCAATGTCGCCGCGCTGGTCGTATGCGTTGTCGTGACCATGGGTCTGCGCTGGCTCTCGCTGCGCTTTGACATCAAAAGCCCCACCGAAGAAGATATCGCGCGCTTCTTGCACCGTAAAAAGTAAACAGCACGGCACGACCCTTCGAAATGCAACCGAGAGGTTCTTTTAGAGCGCCCACGCGTTGGGTACCCTGTTAGGTGTATGTCGAGCATCTGACGAAGGATTCACTATGCCCTGTAATCAATTCCCGTCGACCCAGCGCCGTAAAGCGTGGGTCCGCATCACGATCCTATTCGCGCTCGTCGCCCTAGCGGTCACCGCACTTCCCACGGCGTCGTTCGCCGGCACAGACACCGCAGGCAACGTACTTGCGACCGACAATGACGCCAATTCGTCCGGCGTCGAAGGTGACCTGTACTGGGCAGGTCAGGCCCTCAACTTGGACGATGCGTCCATCGGCCGCGACATAATTGCAGCAGGCGAGAGCCTCTCCATCCGCGACTGCACGGTGGGCGGCGCCGTCCGCTTGGCGGCGCGCACCATCGACATTGCCAAGACTACGGTTGATGGCAGCGTGACCGTTGCCGGCCAGCATGTCGTGCTCAATTCCGACAGCACCACCAACTGTTTCTATGCGATAGGCGAGACGGTTGCCCTGCGCGGCTCTACCAAGTCGGCAGTGCTTGCGGGCGATACGGTGACTATCGATGGCACCGTCGAGGGCGATGTCGAGGTTTGGGCCGATAAGCTCATCCTGGGCAAGAACGCCCACATCACCGGCACCGTGAACGCGCACGTCTCCGAGGACCCCGAGCGCGCCGCGGGAGCCGAGGTCGGCGCGCTCAAGATCGACCGCACCGAGAGCGAGGATACTTCCACCGTTAACGATGTCATCGGCGGTATCGTCGCCGCGGCACTCTCGGCCTGCTTTGTCGCCCTACTGCTCGAACTCGTCTTTCCGCGCGCAACCGACAGCGCCGCCGGCATGCTCCACCAGCGCCCCATGCCCCTGTGGGTGAGCGGTCTTCTGGGCACGATTGCTATCGTCCCCGCCGTCCTACTGCTAATTATCTCTATCGCTGGTCTGTCGCTTGCCGGAGCCCTCATGTGCGGTGTTATTGGCATCGCGCTGGTGTCGAGTGCCTTTGCAGGGTGCGCGATCGCGCGCATGGTCGGACACGGCCAGAACCGCTACGCCATGGCGGCCGCCGGCGGCGTGATCGCAGGTGCACTTACGGCAATCCCCCTCGTAGGCGATTTCATCAGCGGCGTGGCCTTTGTCTTCACGCTCGGCTATGTTATCCAGATCATCTGGCGCAACGCTCACCTCAAGTCGCAACAGCCGGCTAATACGCCGGAACTCCCCACCGCCTAGCTGCCAACCACCACAAAGGGGACAGGCACCTTTGTGGTGGCGTAGGCCGCCTCAATCCCCATGCACCAAAAAGGGCGCCGACCATTGCGGTCGACGCCCTTTCTCATTAAAGCTATAAATCCCGGCGCTTATTTGTTGACCTGACCGGCACGGACGGCGGCCTTCTTGCGGTCGGTGGCATTGAGCAGACGCTTGCGCAGGCGAATATTCTTGGGAGTGATCTCCACCAGCTCGTCATCGGCGATGTACTCCAGCGCCTCCTCCAGCGAGAAGGTGCGGGGCGGCACCAGCTGCACGGAAATATCGGAGGTCGAGGAACGCTGGTTGCCCAGGTTCTTGGTACGGGCGATGTTGACGACCATGTCGCCGGCCTTGCTGCGCTCGCCCACGATCATGCCCTCGTAGCACTCGGTGCCCGGCTCAACAAACAGCTGGCCGCGCTCCTGCAGCGTGCCCAGGGCATAGGCAACGGCCTTCTCGGTGGTCATGGAGATCATGGCACCGTTCTGACGGTTGCCGATCTCGCCGGCGTAGGGACCGTACTCCAGGAAGGTGTGGTAGAACACGCCCTCGCCGTGGGTGACGTTCATGATGCGGTTCTTAAGGCCCATGATGCCACGCGTCGGGATCTTAAACTCAAGGTGCGTCACGATGCCCGAGGTATCCATGCTCGTCATGATGCCACCGGAGGTGCCGAAGACCTCAACGACCTTGCCCGAGTACTCGTCCGGGCACTCGACGACGGCCTGCTCGACAGGCTCCATCTTGTTGCCGTTCTCGTCCTTCTTAAACAGAACGCGGGGACGGCCGACCTGGAACTCAAAGCCCTCACGACGCATGGACTCCATCAGAACGGACAGGTGCAGGATGCCGCGACCCGAGACCTCGACGCCGCTCTTGTCCTCGAGCTCCTCGATCTTCATGGTCACGTTGTTCTCGGCCTCGTTGAACAGGCGCTCCTTGAGCTGACGGGCGCCCACGATGTCGCCATCGCGGCCGACGAGCGGAGAGGTCGAAGCCTCAAAGACGATAGACAGGGTCGGCGGGTCGATCTCGATGGGCTCGAGCTCGACGGGGTTCTCGGGGTCGGTGTAGACATCGCCGATATCGGTGCGGTCAATACCGACAACGGCGGCGATGTCGCCGGCGCCGACTTCCTGGCACTCGGTACGGCCCAGGTAGTCGAAGGTAAAGAGCTGTTTGACGGTAGCGGTGGCGCTGGAGCCGTCGTTCTTGACAACCAGGATCTGGTCGCCCTGGTGAATGGCACCAGAGTACACGCGGCCGATACCGATGCGGCCGACAAAGTTAGAGTGGTCGATGGTCACGCACTGCATGGCCAGCGGAGCGGTCTCGTCAACCTCGGGTGCGGGCATGTCGTCGATGATCATGTCGAGCAGCGGGTACATGTCCATGTTGCCGTCCTCGGGATCATGACGGGCAAAGCCGTTGACGCCGCTGGCGTAGATGACATGCTCCATGGCAAACTCAAGCTGGTCGTCGGTAGCACCCAGGTCGGCCATAAGGTCCAGGCAGTCGTTGTAGGCCTTCTCGGGGTTGGCACCCGGACGGTCGATCTTGTTGATGACGATCATGATCTTAAGGCCGGTGTCGATAGCGTGACGCAGCACGAAGCGGGTCTGGGGCATGGGACCCTCAAAAGCGTCGACCAGCAGCAGGGCGCCGTCGGCCATACGCAGCACGCGCTCGACCTCGCCGCCGAAGTCGGCGTGGCCCGGGGTGTCGATGACGTTGATCTTGACGTCCTTGTACTCGATAGAGATGTTCTTGGCGAGAATCGTAATGCCGCGCTCGCGCTCCTGGTCGTTAGAGTCCAGGACGCGGTCCTCGACCTGCTGGTTGGCACGGAAGGCGTCCGTGGCACGCAGGAGCTTGTCGACCATCGTCGTCTTGCCGTGGTCGACGTGGGCGATGATGGCGATGTTCCTCAGATTGTCTACGCGCATGTAGTTCCCCTATCTTCTATCCATATACAAACGGCACGCGTATGCGGCCCACCCAGCGATACAACGCTCAGCGGGAATATTGAGCCTTTTACCGAAAACTCGTTTATTTTAGCGATTTTAGATGAGAGGGGTTTCCTCACCTGCAGGTTCAGGGTCGCTCCACATAAAACCATCGCCGGCGCCCATGCCCTCATACAGCACATATGCCGAAAAACCGCTCTCGAGCGTAGTCTCAAAGAAGCTCACGAGCAGAGCGTCGTGGTAGCCTCCGTCAATCTCGACGCAGCCGGTATAGCCGATGGCATAGCGGGCGATACGGCCCAGGCCCTCGTCCTTAAGACCCATCTTGTGCTCGGAGATAAAGTTGGTGGCCGCCTCGAGGCACGCCTCTTCGCCATCCTCATCGAGCGCCGCCAGATAACGGTTGGAAGCAGCGTCCTCAATTGCCACGACCACGCCAGGGTTTTCACCGGCGGCAAGGTCATCCAAGAACGCGCCGATCAGGTCACACACCATGGCGTCGAGCTCGGCGGAGACGTTACCGGCGTCCTGCATATCCTGTGCCATCTTTAGACCTTCCCATCGAGTCTGGCGTCGTTACAGTTCTTGTGCCTCGGCAGCGATCTTGGCGGCAGCGTCGCGGGCGCGCATCATATCCATCGCGCGCTTGTCGAGTACCTTGATCTGGTTGGTCAGCATTACTGCATCGACCACACCCCAGATTACCAAGCCTGTTGAAATCGAAAACCCAAGCGCACCAACTGTACCACGAAGGCGCGAGCAGATTGCCGCGACAAGGGCGGAGACGACAACCATCTTGATAAACGAGCCGCGGCGCTCGCGAAGCGTGCGGGCCTGCGTCACATAGGCAATGCGTGCCGCCTCAGAAGCCTCCGAGCGCATCTGGGCCTCGCGCGCAATGGCCGCCGCCTCAGCCGACATACCGCCGGCCATCAGCGAACACTCCGCAACTCTGCCGCCCCGCATTTAGAAGTCATCGGGGGAGAGCGTATGGACGAACTCGTCGAACTTCTCGAACTCCTGCTCGTCGTCGACATCCTCGGCGTGGGTGGAAACAGTGCCCAGGCGATTCATGATGTCGTCCTCCACAAACATGGGGGCATTGCTGCGCACGGCAAGGGCAATGGCGTCACTGGGGCGGGCGTCGATCTTGCGCTCCTCGCCATCGACCAGTACGACGATCGTCGCGTAGAACACCGGCGGCTCGGCGCGAACGATCTCGATGCGCTCGAGTTTGGCACCCAGGGCGTCAACGGTATCGAGCAGCAGGTCATGGGTAATCGGGCGCTCGGCGCGGCCGCTATCGATGCCGCGGCTGATGGCAGCAGCTTCAAACGAACCAGTCTGAATGGAAAGGGAACGCAGCGGCGCGGGCGAGTCCGATTTGCTGCTGCGCTCACGAAGCACGATAAGCGATGGCACGGGACCGGCGGCCATGACGATGGTCTCTATGTCGACACGAACCATGGAACACCTCCGGTACGTAGCGGTTAACACGCGGCAGCCCGCCGCATTGAATAGCTATACTACCCAATCTTTCGCACAGCACACAAAACCAAAATGAGATTTATCGCAGACAAGAAAAAAGCCCTGAGGCAACGCCCCAAGGCTCTTCACAGTTTTGATGGTGGACCTGACAAGATTCGAACTTGTGACCTCCCGGTTATCAGCCGGACGCTCTAACCAACTGAGCTACAGGTCCATCATGGTGGAGGTTAGGGGGATCGAACCCCTGACCTCAGGCTTGCAAAGCCCGCGCTCTCCCAGCTGAGCTAAACCCCCACGGAGACAGTAATAAACACCCCAGCGGCGACTCGGCTCTCGCTGGGGTGTTTATTGCGAAAGAAAGTGGTGGACCTGACAAGATTCGAACTTGTGACCTCCCGGTTATCAGCCGGACGCTCTAACCAACTGAGCTACAGGTCCATCGCGCAAGGGATATATTAGACGAGTCGTTACGCGCGCGTCAACAACTTTTTTGAAAATCTTTGAGGGGTGTGTCAGACGGCTGGGCGAGATGGGTTAGGTTTGCTGCTCGGGCAGTCCTGCGCAAGACGAAGGCCACATTAAGTGGCCTTCTTTGCGTGCGGAACTCGCGACAAACCTAACCCATCTCGCCCAGCCGTCTGACACGGGGCTCCAAGCTTGTCAAAAAAGCGGTCGGCGCGCAGGTGCGCCGACCGCCGATATAAGAGGTCTGATGATTTTTACCAGCTAGGGCCTCTTACTCGTCTAGGAGATCCTCTGGTATGTCGTTGCCGTCGCCTAGGTCGACTGGGGCCTCTTCGGTGTCGGCGGCGGCCTCGGCGCCTTCGCCTTCGGGTTTTTCCTTGGCTGCCGTCATGCGGGCTACGGCGCAGATGCGGTCGTTGTCGTCGACGGTCATCATCTTGACGCCCTGGGTGGCGCGGCCGGTCTGGCTGATCTCGTCGGTCTTGACGCGAATGACCGTCGCGCCCTCCGTCACGATGAACAGCTCGTGCTGTGGGCCCACCGTCTTCATGGCCGCGAGGTTACCCTTACGCTCGGTCATTTGGATGGTGTAGACGCCCTGGCCGCCGCGATTCTGCTCCGGGTAGTCCGCGACCGGCGTGCGCTTGCCGTAGCCGCGCTCGGTGATGACGAACAGATCGCCGTTGCCGTTAGTGACTTCCATGCCCAGAACGCTCACGCCGTCCTTCATACCGATACCGCGAACTCCGCTGGTATCGCGGCCGGTGGCGCGCACCTGCTCCTCGGAGAACATGATTGCCTTGCCCGCGGTGGTGGCCAGGATAATCTTGTCGCCCTCGCGCACGCGGCGCACGTTCAGTAGCGCGTCGTCGTCACGCAGGTTGATAGCGATCAGGCCGTCGCGACGGCTGCGGTCATATGCGCTCATCACAGTCTTCTTGACCATGCCGCTCTTGGTGGCAAACATCAGGTACTCGTCGGCAGGGAACTCGCGGCAGCTGATGACGCTCGCGATCTTCTCGCCCTCCTCAAAAGGCAGCAGGTTGACGATCGCGGTACCGCGCGCCTGGCGCGTACCCACCGGCAGCTCGTGCACCTTCAGGCGATAGACCTTACCCTTGCTCGAGAAGAACAGCACGTACTCGTGCGTGGACGCGATGAACATCTCGTCGATGACGTCGTCCTCTTTGAGGTTGACGCCCGACACGCCCTTGCCGCCGCGCTTCTGGGCGCGGTAGGCGGCCACCGGGATGCGCTTGACATAGCCGGTGTGGGTGATGGTCACGACCATGTCCTCATCGGCAATGAGGTCCTCGACGTCCAGGTCCTTCTCGACATGGCTGATCTCGGTGCGGCGCTTATCGCCGAACTTCTTGGAGATCTCACGCATCTCTTCCTTAATGACGCCCAGGATCTTCTCCTCGTGCGCCAGCAGGTCCTCGTAGTAGGCGATGGCGCGGCGCAGGCCGTCCAGCTCTTCCTGGATCTTGTCGCGCTCCAGGCCGGTCAGGCGGCGCAGCTTCATCTCGAGGATGGCCGTGGTCTGCTCGGGCGTAAAGCCAAAGCGCTCGATCAGGCGGCTGCTGGCCTCGGAGTCGGTCTGCGAGGAGCGGATGATGCTGATGACCTCGTCGATATGGTCAAGGGCCATCAGGTAGCCCTCAAGGATATGCGCGCGGGCCTGGGCCTTCTTAAGGTCGAAGCGGGTGCGGCGGGTGACGACGTCGACCTGGTGGTCGATGTAGTGCTGCAGCATCTCGCGCAGGCTCAGGCATTTGGGAACGCCGTTGACAAGCGCCAGGTTGTTGGCGCCAAAGGTCGTCTGCAGCGAGGTGTACTTGTACAGGTTGTTGAGCACGACCTGCGGGATGACGCCCTTCTTGAGTTCGATGACCAGACGGATACCCTTCTGGTTGGACTCATCGCGCATATCCGAGATACCCTCGATGCGCTTGTCGTTGACGAGCTGGGCGATCTTCTCCTGCAGGGTGCCCTTGTTGACCATGTAGGGAATCTCGGTAAAGACCAGGCGGCTGCGGCCGGTCTTGGTGGACTCCACGTGAGCCTTGGCGCGCACGGTAATGGAGCCACGGCCGGTCTCGTAGCTCTGCTTAATACCGGCACTGCCCATGATGATGGCGCCGGTGGGGAAGTCCGGACCGGGCATGATCTGCATGAGCTCGTCGACAGTGGCGTCGGGATTATCGATCAGGTAGCAGGTTGCCTCGATCGCCTCGGTGAGGTTATGCGGGGCGATATTGGTGGCCATGCCGACGGCGATGCCCTGGCTGCCGTTGACCAGCAGGTTGGGGAAGCGCGCAGGCAGCGCCTGAGGCTCGGCGAGCGATTCGTCGTAGTTGGGCTGCCAGTCGACGGTATCCTTCTGCAAGTCACGCAGCAATTCCATGGCGGGCTTTGCCAGGCGGCTCTCGGTGTAACGCATGGCCGCCGCGCCGTCGCCGTCGATGTTACCGAAGTTGCCGTGACCGTCGATGAGCGGCGTGCGCATGGAGAACCACTGCGCCAGGCGGACCATGGCCTCGTAGACCGCGGAGTCGCCATGCGGGTGGTACTTACCGATAACTTCGCCGACCGTCCAGGCCGACTTCTTGTGCGGGCGGTTGGGGTAGATGCCGCTCTCGTTCATCGCGTACAGGATGCGGCGGTGCACCGGCTTTAAGCCGTCGCGCACGTCCGGCAGGGCGCGCGCCGTAATGACCGACATCGAATACTCGATAAATGACTGCTTCATCTCGCGGCCAAACTCCGAAATCTGGAGCTGGCCGCCGTTGATATCCTCGCCGGCCGAGGCGCCACGGTCGACTTCGCCAAAGCTCTCCTCGAGCTCACCGTCGTCGTCCTCTTCCTCATCATCATCGGCATCGGGGTTATAGGCGTCCGGATCGCCGTCCTCGCCCTGCTCAGCACGGGCGAGCAGGCGCTTCAAATCGTCGGGCATGCCGGCATCGCCGGCCTCGCCCATACCCTCGTTATTGCTGATATCGTCTGCCACGTTACCTCCTCATGGTTTGCGTGGTCCATTAGTTCCCTACCACGGAGACGGATTACCGGGAATGCCGGATAACCCTCCTAGGTTTTCCAGGTGCCCCAGGTTGCCCTGAAGGATGAGGGCGCACGCCTTGCGTGCGGCGCCCGAAATCCTGAAGGGCAAGATGGGGTGCCTGGGAAAGCTAGGCGTCTAAGAAGCGCGCATCGTGCGCGTGTTTTTCAATGTACTCGCGGCGATAGCCGACCTCGGAACCCATCAGCTCGCGCACGGCGCGGTCTGCCACCACGGCATCCTCGATCGACACGCGCTGCAGGATGCGGGTCTTGGGATCCATCGTCGTCGAGGCAAGCTGCTTGGGGTCCATCTCGCCCAGGCCCTTGTAGCGCTGGACGGTATAGCCCTTGCGCTTCTTGGTGATCTTGCCGTCCTTGGCCTTGCCGTCCTCGTCGTTGTCGTCGGGGTTCAGGCCCAGACTCCGGATGGTGTCGCGCAGGATCTCGTCTTCGGGCTGGCGGCCGTTGGGATACACGTAGTGGATCTTGTTGCGCACCTTAATGCCAAAGATGGGCGGACAGGCAACATAGACGTAGCCGGCATCGATCAGCGGACGCATGTACTTGTAGAAGAACGTCAGCAGCAGGATGCGGATATGCGCACCGTCGACGTCTGCATCGGTCATGATGATGATCTTGTGGTAGCGCGCCTTGGTGATATCGAAGTCGCCGCCGTCGCCGGCACTCGTCGTGACACCGCAGCCGATCGCGGTAATCAGCGACTGGATGGTGTCACTCGAGAATGCACGATGGTCACCAACGCGTTCGACGTTCAGAATCTTGCCGCGCAGGGGCAGAATCGCCTGGATGTCTCGGCGACGGCCGTCCTTGGCCGAACCGCCTGCCGAGTCACCCTCTACGATGAAGAGCTCGGTCAGCTCGGCATCGCGCACCGAGCAGTCAGCGAGCTTGCCGGGCAGGGACGCCGTCTCGAGCAGGCTCTTGCGGCGGGTCGCCTCGCGCGCCTTGCGGGCGGCGTTGCGCGCCTTGCAGGCCTGTTGCGCCTTCTTGACGATCTCGCGGGCGGGCTTGGGATGCTCCTCCAAGTAATCGGCGAGGCCGTCGGTCACGATCTTGAGCGTGAGCGCGCGCATATAGGAGCTACCGAGCTTGGCCTTGGTCTGCCCCTCAAACTGCGGATCGGGCAGCTTGACCGAGATAACGGCCGAAAGGCCCTCGCGCACATCGTCGCCGGTCAGGTTGGCGTCTTTTTCCTTGAGCAGGTTCTGTTTGCGCGCGTAGTCGTTGATCACGCGGGTGAGCGCGGTGCGGAAGCCCTCAAGGTGCATGCCGCCCTCGGGAGTGTAGATGTCGTTGGCAAACGACATGACGTTCTCGCCGTAGCCGCTATTCCACTGCAGGGAAACCTCGACCTCGCCCATCTTGGCCACGGGAGCGTCCGGGTCCGATTTGCCCTCGATGTAGATGGGCTCCTTAAAGGCCTCGGGGACGTCCTTGCCCTCGTTGAGGAACTTGACGAAGTCGATGATGCCGCCCTCGTAGCAAAACTCCTCCACGTGGGGAGTCGCCTCGCGCTCGTCGGTCAGCACGATCTTGAGGTTCTTATTGAGGAACGCTGTCTCCTGCAGACGGTTGTGCAGCGTATCGAAATCGTAGATGCAGGTCTCGAAGATCTCGTCGTCGGGCCAGAAGGTGACGGTGGTGCCCGTCGAATCCGAGGTGCCCACGACCTCCATCTTCTTGACGGTCTTGCCGCGCGAGAACTCCATCTCGTAGGTGTTGCCATCGCGACGAACCTGAACGACCACGCGCTTGGACAGTGCGTTGACGACGGAGATGCCTACGCCGTGCAGGCCGCCCGAGACCTTATAGGCCGAGTTATCGAACTTACCGCCGGCGTGCAAGATCGTCATAACGACCTCGAGCGTCGGGATCTTTTTAACAGGGTGCTCGTCGACGGGGATGCCGCGCCCGTTGTCGACGACCGTGATGGAGTTGTCGGCGTGGACCGTCACCTGGATCTCGGTGCAGAAACCGGCCATGGCCTCGTCGACGGAGTTGTCAACGATCTCCCACACCAGGTGATGCAGACCGCTGGCGCTCGTCGAGCCGATATACATGCCCGGGCGCTTACGAACGGCCTCGAGACCTTCGAGAATCTTAATCTCGCCGCCATCGTAATCGTTTTCGTTTGCCACACGTCCTCCTTCAGTCAAGAAAATGTGTACAGCCTTACTAGTTTATCGTAAAAAAATACCCTCGGGACCGAGGGTATTTGGCTCTACAAGGCCACCAGATGCGATTTAAGGCTCTTTTTTGCTTTGCACGCCCTTGGCCCACTCGGCACTGGCTCTCATGGCATTCTCGAGGGCCTCGCGCAGTTTTTGGTCTTCGATGGGCGCCACCTGGCGCTCGATCTCGATGCACTCGGCCTCACTTAGGTCGGCGTGCGGGGCCGGCGGGCGCTCGGTCGTCGCCGGGCGCAGGCGCCCCTTGGCGGCGGGCGGCGTGTGACCGGGCGCGGTGGTTTTGAACACCAGGCCGTCCACATGCGCACCGGCGCGCTCCATGCGCGCGCGGATGATCTCGCGCAACAACGTCATTTCCTGCGTCCACGAGGGCGAGTCGAGATACACCAGCAGCTCATTGGACTCGGGCAGGTAGCGCAGTCCCGTCACATGCCGCCCCTCGCGCGTGCCCGAGCACACCGCGTTCCATGCGCGATAGACCGTGCGCGACTCCTCGGCGGCCTCCATCTGCGCACGGCGCTCGGGGGTCGCAGCCGCCAGGATGCGCTGGCGCTCTGCGTTCAAAAACCCGCTGAAGGCGACTATCTCGCTCTCGCGCTCGTAATTAGCACGTCTCACCCATGCTCACCACCTTGGCTCGATCAAGCAGGTCATCGGTAAAGTACCCCAGGTTGGTCGTAGTTATGACCGTCTGGATATCATCGCCGATCAGCCGCAGGAAAGCGCCGCGACGCTCGCCGTCGAGCTCGCTCATCACGTCGTCCAAAAGCAGCAGCGGGGCGGTGCCCAGGACATCGCGAGCCACGGCCACCTCGGCCACCTTCCAGGACAGTACCAGCGTGCGCTGCTGTCCTTGGCTGGCAAATGAACGGGCGGAGCGACCAGCCACGGTGAACTCGATCTCGTCGCGATGCGGTCCCACCAACGTCACGCCGCGGCGAATTTCCTCGTCGGCATGCTCGTCAAGGGCAGCCAGCATGCGCTCGTACGCCCAACCCTTCAGCTCTTCGCGATCCTCGACCTGGGGCAAATCCCCCAGCGTGGACGCATAGGTCACGTTGGCAGCCTCGCCGGACGCCACTTGCCCGTAGGCAGTGTGCACATGGCCCGCCAGCCGGTCGAGTAGGGCCAACCGGTGCACGAGCAGGGCCGAGCCCGCGCGAGCAATCGAATCGTTCCACGCGCCGAGCATCTCGCGACAGCACCAGGTCTCCTTGAGCAGGGCGTTACGCTGGGTCACGCAGCGCCCATAGGTGCTCGCAAGATCGGCATAACGCGCGCTCAGCTGCATGCCAAAGTCAT
Organism: Collinsella sp. OM06-18AC; assembly: GCF_003438785.1. Classification (NCBI taxonomy): domain Bacteria; kingdom Bacillati; phylum Actinomycetota; class Coriobacteriia; order Coriobacteriales; family Coriobacteriaceae; genus Collinsella; species Collinsella sp. OM06-18AC. Next base: position 206,450 of record NZ_QSTX01000001.1, on the reverse strand, counting down.
CGAGGGCGGCGCGGCGCACACTGGCGCCTCGCTTAACCATGTCCAGATGGTCGGGGCAAAACAGCACGCTCGGCAGAATCCCGCGCACACCGGCGGCAGAGCATCTCTTGCCGTTGCGACTAAACGAGCGCTTACCGTCCTCCGCGCTCAATCCCATATCAAGCACGCGGCCGCCGCCCTCGAGCCTCAGCTCGATCTTGCACGAGCCCACGCCGTCATGGACGAGCTCGGCTGCGGTCGGATGCCTAAACGAGGCACCACTCGTCAGCAGCTGCAGCGCCTCTATGAGATTGGTCTTTCCCGCCGCGTTGGGTCCCGCAAGTATCGTCACGCCCTCGTCCAGGGCAAGGCGATAGCTATCGAAGCTGCGGTAGTGCGCGACGGAAAGATCGCGGGCGAACATGGTCATGGCGCAGCGCTAGATGCGGACCGGCATGACCAGGTACAGGTAGTTGATCTTGTCGTAGGACTTGAAGATGCCCGCCTGCGAGTAGCTCTTGAGCTCCAGCGTGATCTCCCTCTCCTTGGACAGGGCATTGAGGCAGCCGAAGATGTAGTGGTAGTTGAAGGCGATGGTACCCGACTCGCCCTCAGCCTCGACATCGATCGTCTCCTGCGCAAGGTCCTGGTCATTGGAAATGGAGGACAGGCCCATCTGCCCGTTCTCGACATCGATCTCGAACTTGACGGCGGGGTTGGCGCTCGCGATAACGGCCACGCGCTTGAGGGCGGCGTTAAAGGCGGCGACATCGATCTTGACGCTCGTCACGCACGAATCGGGGATGAGCTGCTTGTAGTTGGGGTACACGCCCTCGATGCGACGCGACACGTAGGTGGTGTTGCCGGCCTCGAAGACGACCTGGGTGTCGGTAGCCCCGATCATGATGGTCGCTTGGCTGGCCATGATGCTCAGCGCGTCGTTAAAGGCGTCAGCCGGAACGTTGAGCTCAAAGGAGCCCTCGAGGGTCGAGGTCTCGACCTGCGTATCGCACACGGCCAAGCGGAAGGAATCGGTCGCCACCAGGCGTACGGTGTTGTTCTCGACCTTCATGTGCACGCCGCCCAGGATGGGGCGAGCCTTGTCGGTCGAGGTGACGCGCCACACGCGGCCGACCATTTCGGACAAGACATCGGTCGGCAGCTCCACGGCACTCTCGATGGCATAGGCCGGAAACTCGGGGAAGTCATTGGCATCGAGCGTGTTCAGCCTAAAAGAGCTCTTCTCGCAACCAATCAGCACCTGGCGCTCGGACAGCTCAAAGGTGACCGGGGCATCGGGGAGGGTCTTGGTGATATTGGAGAGCATCTTACAGGGGATAACCATCTCGCCCTCTTCTTCGACATGCGCCGCGATGCGATGACGGATCGAGATGGTGTAGTTAGAGGTCTGGAATTCCAAGATGCCGTCTTGGGCCTTAACGAGCACGCCCGACAGGATGGGGAGGGTGGATGCCGAAGCGACACCCTTCATAACGACGCCGATGGCTTGTGTAAGCGAGCTCTGGCTGACGGTGAACTTCATCTTTTAATACCTTTCTATAGATATAAATATCTTAATAATAGTAATAGCACTGACGAAACTGTTGATTACTCCCAAAGACGCAGGTCAGACCCAGAAAGAGAATCGACAGCAACCTGTGTGCAACAGGGGTGGTTTTCCACGTTCAAAACCTGCGCAAAACTTTTCATCACCGCGGGTTGGGTTTTAGACACCTTATGCCCGTGGTTTCGACAAGTTTTCAACAGCTGTGTCCATTTACCTACGAGCGCAGTGTAATTTTATCGCGCAGCGACTTGAGGTCTTCGGTAACAGTCCGGTCTTCCTGGATCATCTTCTGGACCTTTTTGTAACTCGTGCTGACGGTCGAGTGGTTGCGGTTGCCAAATTCGGCGCCCACCGCCGTGGTCGTCATCTCGCACATCTCGATGGCCAGGTAGATAGCGATATGGCGTGCTTTGGCGATATTGGCGTTGCGACGCGGGCCGATGAGCTCCTCGTGCGTCACGCCGTACTGCTCTTCGATGACGGACTGAACCGTCTGGACGTTGATCTTTTTGGCCGATGTGTCAAAGTACTGGCTGGCGATGGCGTCGATATCGTCAAAGGTGAGCTCCCCGCCCTCGCGCTCGCGGTCGCCCGCCTCGCCGGCGCAGCGCTCGCAAAAGCTCTCGAGTTCGCGGATGTTGGTGCCCGAGACCTCGGCCATGTGTTTAAAGTGCTCGTCGGTTAGGTGCCCGCCGTCGCCCCCATAGGCCGCCAGCAGCGAGTCGTCGCCTGCCTCGGGAGCGGCGACGATGGTGTTCTCGTAATAGCGCTGCAAGATCTTGTATTTCATCTCGTAGCTGGGCTCTGCGACCAGGCAGAGCATGCCGGCGTTGAAGCGGCTGGTCAGACGCTCGTCCATGCTCAGGTCCTTGGGGGCGCGGTCTGCCGCGATGACGACCTTCTTGTTGTTGCGGATGAACTCGTCCATGAGCTGGAAAAAGTAGTCCACGCTCGCGCGCTTGCCGATGATGTTTTGGATGTCGTCGATGATGAGCACGTCCACGCCGTGGTACGCCTGCATGATGGGGGCGTTGCTCTTCTTTTGGCGGTCGAACTCGGTCATCAGGTCGTCCAGATATGCCTGGGAGTTGGCATACTTGACCTTGATCTCGGGCGACTTTTCGGCGAGCTCGTTTTTGATGGCAAGCAGCAGGTGCGTCTTGCCCAGGCCCGATTTGCCGTAGATGAACAGTGATGTGCACGTGCCCCGCTCGTCCGCGAGGGCGGCAAACTTGAGTGCCGAGCGATAGGCATGGCTGTTCTCGGGGCCGTAGACAAAGTTCTCAAAGGTAAATTTTGAGTTCGCGGCGAGCGGGGCTCCATCCGTATTCTGTTCGGCCGGCGCGGTCGGTGCTGGCATGGGTGAAGCGGGGGTCGCAGCTTGCGTGGATTTAGTTGGCGCTCCGCCCTTCATCTGGTTCATCATGCGGCGAAAATCATCGGCCGAGAGCGTGTTCTTGATTGCAATGCCCGAATCCGCGCCCGTCGTTGCGTCGTGAGCGATGGGCATGTGCGTGACGGGTGTGTTCGTTGACGTCGCCGCCGCGGTCGGCAACGGTGCCATGGTTTCACGGGAAACATCGCTGTGCTGGTGCTCGATTGTCGGCACGTCGCCTGCGGAGGCCGGCACCGCCGGGGAAGCAGCGGGAGCCGTGGCAGGCGCCGTCGCGGCAGCGGATTCCGTCGCGGCGCCTTGCGGTGCCACGATGTCGAGCGCGATCGGTGCAAAGGCGATTTCTTCCAGATAGGCCTCAATGGTCGGCTGATGCTTTTTGAGCTGCGCGATGGCAAAGCGCGAGGGGGCCTCGATCGTGAGCGTATCTTCGGTCAGGCTTATGGCGCGCGATTGCCCCAGCATGTTGATGAGGCGTGCATCTCGGCCGTCGCGCTGGCAAAAGGCGATGGCATCCCCCAGGATGATGCTTGCTTCCTCGTCCACTGTCTCTCCCGTTCTTTAGCTCTGAGCTCGCACGCGAGCGGCGCCGAGTTCAGTCAGATGGTATTTCTGGCCATGCTTGATGACCAAGCCGGCCTGCGCCAAGTCATTGAGCGTGCGTGACCAAGTGGGGGCCGAGTTTCCAAACGCCCTCGCCAGATCGGTAGCACCGCACGCTTGATTTTGCGCCAGATAGCCCAGCGCGGCGTTGCCGCGATCGCTTACGAACACGTCCGGTTGTGGCTGCGCATACTGATTTGCTGCATTAGGATACATCATTTGAGCTGCTGGTTGTTGAGAACTCTGCATCGGCGGCATTTGCTGTTGAAAACTTTGAGGCCACTGGTGGTAAGGCTGCGGAGGCATCTGCTGGGCCCAGGGGTTGTACTGCTGCTGCGTCATCTGCTGGTACTGCTGCGGGAACTGCTGGCCATATCCCAGTGGCGGCATCTGCTGATATGGATATCCCTGTTGGTACGGCTGATAGCCCATTTGCTGGCCACCCGGTGCCCCCGTCGCCTGCTGCATTGCTGCTGTATCCTGATCCGCCAGCGGCATGGCCTCTGGCACGTTTGGCGGCATCGACATCGACGCCGCCTGGGGCTCTTGTGTAGGAAGCATTCCGGGCTGCTGCATCTGTCCCACGCGGGGCTGCATCTGTTGCGTTGCCATGGGCTGCTGCGCAAAAGCTCCCGGCAGGGGATATGCGGGCTGCTCCGTCTCGGGCCGCACGGCAGCACCGCGCCCGCCGGCGCGTTCGATTTCCTGCACGCGTTTAGGGTCCAGGCTTACCGTAACCACGGTGCCGTTGCCCATGTTGTCCTCGATGGACACGGCCCCGCCGGCGTTTTCCAAATACTCCTGCACCATGGGAAACCCTGCTCCGGTTCCACGGATATAGCGCTTCATCTTGCTGTTTGCGCTGGTAACGCCAAAGTCGAAAGCGCGCTCCTTGTCGTCGATGCCGGGTCCTTGATCAGCAAAGCGGATGGTGTCTCCGCCGTCCAGAATCGAGATGATGGGCTCGGCAAAGTGTGCGTGGATAAAGTTTTCGACAATCTCGCGGATGACCATGAGCGAGATGTGGCCACCTTGCTCTTTCATACACTGGTAGACGGTGTTGGTCGTCTCTTCCAAATACGTGCGGACATCTTGCGGATCAATGACGATCACACGCGGTGTCGACAGCATGTCGTCATAGACGGCGATGCGCGCGGCGTACATGGCTTTTGGCGCCTGCGTGGTCGTCTGCTCGCCTTCCTTACGCTCTTCGCGCACGCCGGTGATGTGCTCGTTGTCGGGTGCCGGGTCTCCGGAATCGACCATGGTGTAAAAGTCGTCAGACATGCCGCTCGCAATCTTTCAAAAGGTTTCGAACAAATAGTAGCTCACCGTGCAATGTTTCTCATCTTTCGACAACTTTTCAAAACCTGTTGAAAACTTTGGAAAACGGACGAAAAGTTCTCAACATTGCCAACATGACCTGTTGAAAACTCGATGAAATATCGTGAAAAGTTGCCATGCACCGCTAAATCGAGCTCGGCTTATGGGGGAACCGTGTGAACTGCGCAACCTTTTACCTTTGATTTCTTGACATTTGAACATTGATTTCCCTACAATCTTCAAGCTCACGTGTCTATATCTGCGTCCGCGCCCCCGCGGACACTCGAAATGCAGCAGGAGGAACTTAAGATGAAGCGTACGTATCAGCCTAATAAGCGTAAGCGTGCCAAGACCCATGGCTTCCGTGCCCGTATGGCCACCAAGGGTGGTCGTGCCGTGCTCGCCCGTCGTCGCGCCAAGGGCCGCAAGCGTCTCACTGTCTAGCAGCGATACACACATCTCGCATGAAGACTATTAAGTCTCGGCAAGATTTCGAGCATGTGTTCAGTCAGGGGCGTCGTTTCAATCACCCTCTGATTCGAATGACCATATGTGAATCGGTTGGCGAAGGCGACTCCGGAAGGGTCGCCTTCGTTGGTGCTAAACGGCTCGGTTGTGCTGTCGTGCGCAACCGTTCTAAGCGTGTGATGCGCGAGGCCGCCCGCAGCTGTGGATTTCCCGTTGCGGGTTATGACATCATCTTGTTCGCAACTCCCAAGACGAGGGTTTCCTCGCCGCAGGAGATGGACAATGCATTGCGTTCGCTTATGAAACGCGCCGGCGTTGCCGGGGAGGAGCGATGAGCAATCACGTTTTGCGACGTGTTGCCATCGCTCCTATTCGCATATATCAACAGGTTATTTCGCCCTTATTGCCTGACGCCTGCATTTATTACCCAACGTGCTCGCAATACGCCGTCCAGGCGATTGAGAAGTACGGTGTTTTGAGAGGCTGCTGGCTTGCCGTGAGGCGCATTGCTCGCTGCAATCCCCTGCACGTCGGCGGTTATGACCCTGTGCCCTAGCGGGCACTCGCTATCGGAGGAAAACTTACATGTGGGATTGGATCGTTAACATCCTTTTCGAGCTGCTCAAGCTCATCCAGACCTTTGCGGTCGACTGGGGCCTGTCCATTATCATCCTGGTGGTCATCATCCGTCTGCTGCTGACGCCGCTTATGCTCAAGTCGACTAAGTCGACGGCACGCATGCAGGTGCTGCAGCCCAAGATGCTCGAGATCCAGGAGCGCTATGCCGACGATCCCCAGCGTCAGGCCGAGGAAATGCAGAAGTTCTACAGCGAGAACAAGTTCAACCCGATGGCTGGTTGTCTGCCGCTGTTGATTCAGATGCCTGTCCTGTTCGCCCTATTTACGCTGCTGCGTAACCTGCCGGACTACTTTAACGACGGCACGTTCTCGTTCTTTAATATTCTGCCCGACCTGACCACCACGCCGAGTGCCTCCTTTGCCGATGGCTTTATGGTCGCGCTGCCTGCGCTGGTCTGCCTGATCCTGTTCGCTGTCCTGACCCTGATTCCGCAGCTCTATATGTCGCGCAACCAGACCGGCCAGCAGGCTCAGAGCATGCGTATGATGGCCGTTGTCATGACGGTCATGATGCTTTGGATGGGCTGGAGCCTTCCCGTTGGTGTTCTGCTGTACTACGACGTCTCGTCTGCTTGGCAGGTTATCCAGCAGATTTTTGTGACGCAGAAGGTCATCGACAAGGCGAAGGCCGATGAGGAGGAGCGCCTTAAGAACGCGCCGCTGCAGGTTGAGGTCACTCGTCGCGAGAAGAAGCCGCGCCCGCACAAGAAGAAGTAGTGGGATATCAATCTTATTTAGGTACCTAACTTTTGGAGTACGTTATGTCTGAAGAGATCATCGAGGATATGCTTGAGGAGGTTGCCCCGCAGGTCGCGGGCGATTATCCCGAGATTGCACAGCGCTACAAGGCTGGTGAAGAGCTGACCGACGAGGAGCTCGACACCATTGCCGATGTCGCGATTTCCATCCTGCGTTCCATCCTTTCGCACTTCGATGCCGCCAACTCTCCTATCGATGAGTATGAGGGCGACGAGGGTGAGCTGATTCTGGATGTAACGGCTCCCGACCTTGCTGTTCTCATTGGCCGTCATGGTCGCACCCTTGATGCCCTTCAGGTTATGTTCTCATTGCTGGTGAGCCGCAAGCTCGGCTTTAGGTATCCGGTTGTAGTGGACGTCGAGGGATACAAGAGCCGCCGTCAGGACAAGGTTGCCTCCATGGCTCAGTCTGCTGCCGAGCGTGCCATCCGCACTCATAAGAGTGTTTCGCTTCCGCCCATGAATGCCTACGAGCGCCGACTGGTTCACATTGCACTTCGTGGCAATGACGCCGTCGATACTCATTCTGAGGGTTCTGACCCCGATCGCCATGTGGTGATTGTTGCTCGATAATCTACTCGAGCTTATGCTAAGGGGACGTGGTTTCCACGTCCCCTTTTTTTGTCAAAAGTTCTCGATACACTGATTTTTGTCAGAAAGGAGCTTTCGTTGTTAGTACTTACTGATCAGCAGGCTGACGAGATGTTGAGTCGTCTAACTTCCTATTGCAAAGAGTATTCCTTGAGCGTAACTGATACTGAGCTGAGGAAATGTATTCAACATTTGGATTTGGTTCTGGAAACAAATAAGACAACCAATCTCACCCGTATTCTTAACATAGAAGATGCTGCGGTACTTCATATCCTCGACTCACTTGTTTTGCTCCCCTATATCAATAAGGCTCCTGAGGGAGCTTTGCTCGATATGGGAACAGGTGCGGGCTTCCCTGGTATTCCGTTAACCATAACCACGCATCGTAAAGCTACTTATATTGACTCTGTTGGTAAGAAGGTTGATGCTGTCAATTCTTTTGTTGATGTTCTTGGATTGAAACATGCTCATGCGGTTCATGATCGCCTTGAAGAATATGCTCGAAGCCATAAGAAGCAGTTTTCTGTCGTAACCGCCCGCGCACTTGCCCCTCTACCGATTCTTGTTGAGTATGCTGCTCCGTTCCTCAAAGACGGAGGGCTATTTGTTATCACCAAGGGTAATCCTTCGGATGAGGAGCTTGCTTCCGGCATGTCAGCAGCTAAGATTTGCGGCTTCACTTTGCTTCTGAATGACGCAATCGATTTGCCTGAGGGCTTGGGCCACAGGGAGTTCATTGTTCTTAAAAAGAGTCATCCGGCATCCGTTTCATTGCCTCGTGCAAATGGCATGGCAAAGAAGAATCCGCTTGCCTAGATGTTTCACGTGAAACATAATGGATACTAACAACTTGCAGTGTTTCACGTGAAACATGGCGGTTGATATCGAATCGGAATGTTTCACGTGAAACATCCTCCGTTTGACAGCTTTAATACACACCAGGAGGGACCGTGGGATTTCGCGACGTTAAGCGTTCTAAGAGCGCAAAAGACACGCGTATCATTGCAATCATCAATCAAAAAGGCGGCGTCGGTAAGTCAACGACGGCTGTGAACCTTGCAGCAGCACTGGGTGAGCAGGGTCGTAAGACACTGATTGTCGATTTTGATCCGCAGGGAAACAGCACCAGTGGATTTGGAATTGAAAAAGAAGACCTTGATCGCTGCATCTATGATGCATTGTTGAATGATGTGCCGGCAGAATCGCTTGTTCTTGATACAAATTGCAAAAAGGTATTCGTAATTCCAGCTACGATTCAGCTAGCAGGTGCCGAAATTGAGCTCGTAAGCGCAATTGCTCGTGAAACCCGCCTCAAAGATTTGCTTGAGCCGATTCAGGACGAGTTCGATTTTATTTTCATTGACTGTCCTCCTTCGCTCGGCCTGCTTACTATCAATGCCTTGACCGCAGCAGACAGCGTTTTGATTCCAATCCAGTGTGAGTATTACGCGCTTGAGGGCGTTACGAAGCTGCTTGAGTCAATGAAGATGGTCAAATCGCGTCTGAACAAGGGCTTGGACACCTATGGCGTGCTTATGACCATGTATGACTCACGTACTTCTTTATCGAATCAGGTTGTTGAGGAAGTTCAATCGTACTTTGGTGATAAGGCGTTTAAGACGCTGATTCCCCGTACGGTTAAAATCTCTGAAGCTCCGTCTTTTGGAGAACCGGTAATTACCTATGCACCTCAAAATAAGGGTGCAAAAGCGTATATGAACCTTGCAAAAGAGGTGATCAAGCGTGCCTAGTGCAAAGAAACGTGGTGGATTGGGACGCGGGCTCAATGCTTTGGTCTCAGAGGCTGAGTATGAGACCGGTGGTTCTGCTGCATCTGCTTCAAATGCCGTATCTGAAACAAAACTACCTATTGAGGATATCGTTCCCAACCCTAATCAACCGCGAATTCACTTTAATGAAACTGAACTTCGCGAGTTGAGCGAGTCAATCCAAGAACATGGCGTTTTGCAGCCGCTCTTGGTTCGCAAGCATGGAAATGGTTATGAGATCATCGCTGGTGAGCGTCGTTACCAGGCGTCAAAGCTTGCTGGTCTTGAGGAACTGCCTGTCATCATTAAAGATGTTAATGATGAAGAGATGCTGGCTCTTGCTCTTATCGAAAATCTTCAGCGTTCTGATCTGAATCCCGTCGAAGAGGCTAAGGGCTATCGCCAGCTCATCGATGCTAGCGGTATGACCCAGGAGGCGTTGTCGAAGGCCGTAAGCAAGTCACGCTCTGCAATTACAAACTCGCTGCGCCTTCTCGATCTCCCCGAAGTAGTTCAGCAGATGATTTTTGAGGGTAAACTTACTGCTGGTCACGCACGTGCGATTCTTGCAGTTCCCTATGAGGATGCTCGAATTCGACTTGCAGAGAAGGTTGTTGCGGAGGGCCTTTCCGTAAGAGCGACAGAAAATCTTGCTCCATTGTTTTCTGCCGGAGAGACACCTAAGACGCCGCGGCCTGCAACGCCTCAGTCTTTTAAAAAGGCTGCGCGTGTACTTCGTCAGGTATTTAATACCAACGTGCGTGTGAAGAGCTCGCGTGGAAAGAATAAGATTGAGATTGAGTTTAAAGACGAGGAAGAGCTCTCTCGTATTCTTGGTGAAATGATTCAGTTTGATCAAGGAGGCCAAGATGAGGAATAAGATTTTTACTGCGATTGCATTGGCGACGACTGTCGCGGCTGGTGCCTTTGCTGGCTATAAGATCGCGACAGACGATGAACTTCGAGGTCGTTTGCTTCGTGGCGCGCAGGATATTGTCGATACTTCCAAGAAGAAAATGGATGTTATGACTGAAGATGTTGCCATGCGCACTGCTCAGGTAACGAAAAATCCTAAGATTAATCAAGGTTGGGTTAGCAACCAATGGGAAAACGTAGGCTATTAGGTACCTAACAATTACCCTGCATATTTTGAGGGCCCTTGTCTGATTCATGAGACAAGGGCCCCTTATTTTGTCCGTAAAAAATGGGAAAGCTAGCAGCGGTCCAAAATTGAGGTCAATAAATGAAACGGCCCCTGTTGCATATCCTGCAACAGGGGCCGTTCGATGTTTCACATGAAACGTTTTGGAGTGCGACTCCCCTATGCGTTCTTCTGAACTTTGAAACGCTGTTTCAGCTGTCCGCAAGCGGCGTCAATATCGTTACCACGGGAGTTACGAATCGTGGTCTCGATGCCACGGGACTCAAGACGACGCTGAAGATCCTCAACCTTATGAATCGGCGACGGCTTGAGCGGGCTGCCCTCGATGTCGTTAAGTTGAATCAGGTTAACGTGGCACAGCGTTCCCTCGCAGAAGTCGCAGAGTGCCTGCATCTCGGGATTCGTATCGTTGACGCCTTCGATCATGGCATACTCATAGGTCGGGCGGCGGCCAGTCTTCTCGGTGTAGAGCTGAAGCGCTTCGTGAAGGCGAAGCAGCGTGTACTTCTTAACACCGGGCATGAGCTTATTGCGCGTCGACTGGATGGCGGAATGCAGGGAAACGGCAAGCGTGAACTGCTCGGGGATGTCGGCAAATTTGCGAATACCGGGAATAACGCCGCTGGTAGAGACGGTGAGGTGACGAGCGCCGATACCGATACCATCGGGGTCGTTGAGGATACGCAATGCCTTGAGAACCTCGTCGTAGTTGGCAAACGGCTCGCCCTGGCCCATGAAGACAACGCTTGTGGCACGCTCGCCAAAGTCGTTGGATACATGAAGCACCTGGTCGACGATCTCTTGAGCGGTCAGAGAGCGCTTGAGGCCGTTGAGACCGGTAGCGCAAAAGGCGCAGCCCATGCCGCAGCCTGCCTGGGTGGAAACGCAGACGGAAAGTTTGTTACGACGGGGCATGCCGACAGTCTCGACGGAAATGCCATCGTGGTACTCGAGCAGATACTTGCGCGAGCCATCTTTGGAAACCTGCTTGGTGAGTTCAGTCGGCGTATCAAAGGCAAAAGCCTCTTTAAGCTGCTCACGGAAAGCCTTGGGAAGGTTGGTCATATCGTCAAACGAACAAACGTTCTTCTCAAAGACCCATTCGATGAGCTGCTTCGCGCGGAAGGCGGGCTGGCCAAGTTCGGCCACGAGCTCGCGAATATCGTTTTGGCTCAAGTCGCGAATGTCCTGAGATTTAGTCCTGGGATTCATGGAAGCCTTTCGATTTTGGGGAAACGTAGAGGGTATCGCTACAATATGGTATCAGCTGCAGAAATTATAGAGGAGGAGTCTGCCCATGCCGGGTAAAAGCCTAGAGAACATGCACGTAGCGGTCTTGGCGGGCGGTCATTCCGCCGAGCGCGAGATCTCGCTCGATTCGGGAAAGAACGTTGTGGTGGCACTGAAGGAAGCCGGCTACACCTCGGTGGAGCTGCTTGACACGGCTGCTGATGACTTTATGGTAACCATGGCGACCGGCGGATTCGATGTGGCATTTATCGCCATGCACGGCGCCGGCGGTGAGGATGGCGCCATGCAGGGTGCCATGGAGACCCTGGGTATCCCCTACACGGCCTCAGGCGTACTTGCCAGCGCCTGCGGTGCCGACAAGGAGGTCTCTAAGCTCCTATACGCCAAGGCGGGCATTCCCATTGCCCCCGGCCTTGCGCTCGAGGTGGGCGATGAAGTCGATATCGATCATATCGTCGAGGTTTGTGGCGAGCGCTGCTTTGTGAAGCCGGCCGTCAACGGTTCCAGCTATGGCATTTCCCTGGTCCATGAGCCCTCCGAGCTGCCCGCGGCAATCGCCAAGGCGTTTGAGTACGGCGACAAAGTGCTGGTCGAGAAGTGCATCGAGGGTACCGAGATCACCGTCGGCGTATACGGCGAAGATGACGTACGCGCCCTGCCGATTGTCGAGATTCGTAAGCCCGAGGACTGCGAGTTCTACGATCTGGACGTGAAGTATGTCGACCCTACGGATATCCATCGCATTCCGGCGCAGATTTCACCCGAGAATTACGCTCGCGCTCAGGAACTTGCCTGTGCCGCTCACAAGGCCCTCGGTTGCCTGGGTGTCTCGCGCAGCGACTTTATTGTGAGCGAGGACGGCCCCGTTATCCTCGAGACCAATACCATTCCCGGCATGACCGATACGTCGCTGTATCCGGATGAGATCCGCCATACCGACGACATGACGTTCCCGCAGGTCTGTGACAGCCTGATCCGTATGGGCCTTCGTCGAGCGGGCATTGCATGCTAATCGAGGACGCGGTTTCGTCAGGAACGCCGCAGTTTGTCATCGACTCCTATGCCACGCTTGCCGACCGCGCCAAAACGCAGTCCTTCGGCCTTATCGAGGAAGATGTGATTGTCCTCGATACCGAGACCACGGGTCTTTCGGTGCAGGACAACGAGCTGATCGAGATCTCGGCGGCCCGTCTTTCGGGCCGCGAGGTCATCGACCGCTTCGATACCTTCGTGCATCCCAAACAGCTGATTCCCGCCGAGATTACCGAGCTCACGAGCATTACAAATGCCGATGTGGCAGATGCCCCGTCGGCGGTTGAGGCCGTCGCCGCTCTCGCCGATTTTGTCGGTGGCTGCCCGGTGATCGCACACAACGCCACGTTCGACCGCTCGTTTATCGAGTCGGTCAAAGGCGGCGTCAACGTGAGCGATATTTGGATCGATTCGCTGGCGCTGTCGCGCATCGCGCTTCCGCGCCTGGCCTCGCACAAGCTGTCTTTTATGGCCGATCTGTTTGGCTGTGACTCGGTGTCACACCGTGCCAATGCCGACGTCGACGCCCTGTGTGGCGTATGGCGCGTGTTGCTCGTGGCGCTCACCGACTTGCCCCAGGGCCTCATGGCGCGCCTAGCCGACATGCATCCAGACGTGCCTTGGTCCTATCGCCCTATCTTCTCGTTCTTGGCAGGGCAGAACCCTGGTTCTATCTTCTCCCTCAGCGCCGCTCGTGCTGACGTTCTCAAGGCCGATCGCGCCGACGATCGGGTGGACGCCGACGAACTGCCGGTCCTCAAGATGCCGAGTCGTGAGGAGATTGAGGCGGACTATGCGCCAGGTGGCCTGGTCAATCGCATGTATCCCACCTACGAGCCGCGTGATGAGCAGATCGCGATGGCGCTCGAGGTCCGCGATGCGCTGGTCACGGGCACTCATCGTGTAATTGAGGCGGGCACAGGCGTCGGCAAATCGATGGCCTATCTGGTGCCTTTTGCCGAGGCAGCACGCCGTAACAACATCACGGTTGGTATTGCGACCAAATCGAACAATCTTGCCGACCAGCTCATGTACCATGAGCTGCCAAAACTTGCCGAGCAACTGAACGGTGGTCTGTCATTTTGCGCTCTCAAGGGGTATGACCACTATCCGTGCCTGCGCAAGCTCGAGCGCATGAGCCGCGGCCAGGTCGAGATCACCACCAAGCGCGATCCGGCGGACACGCTCACGGCGGTCGCGGTCATTATGGCGTACGTCTGCCAATCAGCCGATGGCGACCTCGACTCGCTCGGCATTCGGTGGCGCAGCGTCAACCGTCCCGACTTTACGACGGCCTCGCGCGAGTGTGCTCGTCGCCTCTGCCCGTTTTTCCCTGATAAATGTTTGGTCCACGGTGCTCGCCGTCGTGCGGCGCATGCCGATGTGGTGGTCACCAACCATTCCCTGCTGTTCCGTAACGTCGCGGCCGAGGGCAGGATTTTGCCTCCGATTCGTCATTGGGTAATCGACGAGGCCCATTCCATCGAGCGCGAGGCGCGCCGTCAGTGGGCGCGCGTGGTGTCGGCGGACGAATCACGCGTCCTGTTCGAGCGCCTGGGTGGCTCGAGCACCGGCGCACTAAGCCAGGTTTCCCGTGATTTGGCAACCTCCGAGGGCTCTACGCTCTATCTGGGCCTTACTGCCAAGGCGACGTCGACGGTTGCCCGCGCGAGCATGGCGATCGCCGACGTGTTCGATGGAGTACGCGAGCTCGGCCGCCGTGCCCGTGGGGGCTATGACAATGCCAATCTGTGGATTGGCCCCGAGCTGCGCGAATCTGACGACTGGCATGATTTCTTACAGTCGGCCTACACTGCCATCGCCGCATTGGAACAAGCTGACAAGAGCGTCGACGCGCTGGTGCAGGCCGTCGCCGCCGACAAGCCCGAGGTTGTTGTCGACCTGGGTGATATCTCGCGCCGCCTGCACGAGCTGGCCGAGAACCTCAAACTCATCATTGATGGCACCGATGAACACTACGTGTATTCGCTGCAGGTCAATCGCAGACTTCGTGCCGGCGGAGAGTCGATGACCGCAGAGCGCATCGACATTGGCGAGGCTTTGGCAACCGAGTGGCTACCCGAGGTTCACACGGCTATCTTTGCCTCGGCGACCATGACGGTGTCCAAAAGCTTTGAGCACTTTAACCATGCGGTCGGCCTTGATCGCATCGGTGCTTCAACATCCTCATCGTTACACTTGGACTCGAGCTACGACTTCGATTCGAACATGGCTGTAGTCGTTGCGGGCGATATCCCCGATCCACGCGATCGTGAGAGCTATCTTACGGCGCTCGAGCGCGTGCTGGTCGACGCCCATCTTGCCATGGGCGGATCGGTGCTCACGCTGTTCACCAATCGGCGCGACATGGAAGACCTGTACGCTCGCGTTGAGCCCAAGATGGCCCGTGCGGGTCTGGAGCTCAACTGCCAGCAGCGCAACTCATCTCCTCGTCGCCTGCGCGACCGGTTTATCAGCGAGCCGACCTCGTCGCTTTTTGCGCTTAAGGCTTTCTGGGAGGGGTTTGACGCCAGCGGCGAGACGCTGCGCTGCGTCATCATTCCCAAGCTGCCGTTCTCGAGTCCCACGGATCCGCTCTCGTGCGAGCGCAACCTGCGCGAAGACCGCGCTTGGGTGCGCTATTCGCTGCCCGAGGCGGTACTCGAGGTCAAGCAGGCGGCCGGCCGCCTTATCCGCTCGTCGACCGATTGCGGCGTGCTGATTCTGGCCGACCCGCGCCTGGTGACGAAGGGCTACGGAAAGAAGTTCTTAACGTCGCTGCCCACGAGCTCCTACCAGCGCATCGAATCGGCGCAGATCGGGCACTATCTGCAACTGTGGCGCGCACGCCACGAGCGGCGGCGCTAAAGCGGACAGACGAGGGTTTTTGCCATATCGCACAGGCGCTTTGACAGGGCGGGGTCATCCAAGATGCGGATGGCTCCGCCCGCTGCGATTATCTGGCTCAGTAGCCAACGCTCGGAGCCGTAATGCACGGTTACCGTTGCCATGTCTGCCCCGCTGTGCTCGATGAGGGTGATGCCGGCCCAGTCCAGATGCTCCGCCATATCGAATGGCATCAAGAGCTTTGCGCTACGCTGCGTCCGGGCAAGGGAATCGTGGAGGGATGCGACGCCCGGTGTGTGAGGCACGACGGAGTCTTCCGTCAAGGCGAGTCCCTCGATTTTATCCATGCGATAGGTGCGCTGCTCATCGACCGCGATGTCCCAGGCAATCAGATATGTTTGGTCGCCGTTTGCTGTAATGCGCAAGGGGTCGACCAGACGCTCGCGTGGCCGCGCATCGTCCATCGAGCGATACGAGATGCGACAGCGAACGCCGTCCTGAATGGCGCAGCTCAGCTGCTGCCAGTGCGACCCGTGGTTGACGGTGTCAAAGACGTGCTGGTTATAGCCGAGCTCTTCGGGTAGAAGAGCATGTCGAATTCGAGCCGCCGCCTGGGGCTCGATCCCCAACGATTCAAGTTCGTGGTTGAGCACAGCGCCCTCGGCGGCACTCAGGCGCAGCGGTAGTACACGCCCGGCGTCACCGGTGAGGACCACGCGCTCGCCGTGGCATTCGCAGATGATACGCGCACCCGATTCTCGGTCCGCGAGCGTCGAGACGATCTCGAGAATCTCGTCGAGCGACGCCCCCGTGATGTCAAAGCGACTGCAAATCTCGGTTCGTGTCATGCCGCTCTCGCCGGCGGCGTAGAGGGCCTCCATGATGTCGATGGCGCGCGAGAGCCTCTGCTCGCTGGTGAGTTTACGCACGGGCATGCTCGTGCACCGTCCTTTCAATGAGGTGGTTCCACGCCTGCTTGAGCGATTTGGGGGCCATGGGCCTCATGCCGTCCATGGCGTGGGCCATGCAAAATGAGGCGGCGGCTTCAAGATCGCGCACGTCAACGGTCCAAGTCCATCCCGAATCGGTGTGTGCGAGCTCACCTCGCCCGCGCGTGAGGCCGTTGATCATATCGATCTGCGTCTGCGGGGCGAACGAGAACGTAGCCGCAACGGGCGGGCGGTCGGCAAAATCGAATTCAAAGAACAGGTAGTCGTTGAGATTGAAGTCTGCGGGGATGGCGTAGGCCTTCGAAGGACGCCAAGCGCGAACGATACGGTCGCAGCGGAATGTCCTGATGTCGTCGGTGGCATTGTCGAGGCCGCAGAAGTACGCAACGCCCTCGCGCTCGAACATGCCGTAGACGCAGACGGTACGCTCTTTCTGCTCACCGCGTCCGTTCTGATATAAAAATCGCAGCGCGCATCGCTCGGCAAAGGCGCTCCATACCGCATCGACGGTGGGAGAGCGGCGGATCGGTGCTTCGTCCGCCGTCGTCCTGCCGGTGAGGTAGGCAATCTTGGAACGAATATCGGCAAGCGGCGCGGCAAAAGTGGATGAGCCGGCCGCTATTGTCTGGTCGATAGCGTTGAGCAGGATATCGGCGTCGTCTGCGGTGATGAGGCCGCCTGCCGCAAACGTGTGCTCGCGGTCGATTGTCCATGAGCTTTCCTCGGTCTCCTGCGCGCCGGCGGGGCGAACCTCCTTGATTAAGATGCCGCGTTCGAGCAGTTTGTCACGATCGCGCCGAAACTTGCGCTTATCCGAGTCGATATTGCCCGAGCCATATCCCAGGTCAGAATCCAAGACGATCTGCTCGGTCGTCAGCGGTTCGGGGGAGCTGTTGAGCACAAAGAAAAGATTGAGGATGCGCTGAGCCGTTTTATCGAAACTGGGCTCCGAATTTCCCTTTTTAATTGTCGCGGTCGCGTCGCTTGCCGTCATAGAGTCCTCGCATGAGAAGGTAGTTTGCTGCCATGATTTTAGTCCGATATGGAGATTAGGCTATATCCTTGTCCGCTCGGGGCGTTAAGATGGCCCGAATTCGGTCGTTTGCGCTCGCTCGGGGTATACTTTCGACTATATACGGTTCTAATGTGCATGCATTGGGCCTATTTGTCGGATTATGGATGTGGAGCGCACATGGCGAACACCCAGAACTATATTAACCACCTGCTGCAGAACACCGGCATTACGCCGGCATGCAGCGAAGAAGAGCGCTTGGCTGCCGAGGATATCGCTCAAATCTTCCGCAACCACGGCTTTGATCCCGAGGTTCAGGAGTTCAATGCCCCGGCGCCCAGTAGGTTGGCATTTGCCGTTACCGGTATTCTTGCGTTTGCCGGTGCCCTGCTGATGGGCATCGGCGGCGGTATCGGCTTGGTCGGCACCTTGCTGGCCATCATCGGCGCCGTTCTTTACGTGCTCGAGCGCACGGGCCACCCCGTGGTTTCGCGCCTGGGCAAGACGGGCGTGAGCCAAAATGTCATCGCCTACCACAAGGCCTCGGGCCCGCTCGCGTCTCCGCGCAACCGCCCGGTGGTCGTTGTCGCACACTACGACTCTCCCCGTGCTGAGCTGCTCGCCCGCGAGCCCTATGCTTCGTATCGTGCACTCATCGCCAAGCTGTTGCCCGTTGCCACGGTTGCCCCTGCTGCCGTTGCCATCCTGCGTATCCTGCCGCTCCCCGGCGCGCTCAAGGTTCTGCTGTGGATTGTCGCGATCCTCGCTTCCCTCGTTGCACTTGTCAACGCGGCAAACATCATCTCTAACCGCCACATTCTTCCCTATACGTCCGGCGCGGTGTGCAACAAGTCTTCTGTCGCCGCTATGCTCGGCGTCATGGACAACGTTGCTCCCTTCCAGGGCGAAAACGAGTTTCCCGACGATGTTCCGTTCGATACCTATTTTGGGGAGCAGAAGCGTCGTGCCGAGGAAATGGCGCGCGCAGCGGCGGAGTATGCCGCGGCCCAGCAGCAAAACGACTACGGCAACACCATCGAGTATGAAGAGCCTACCTACGCCGAGGACGAGTTCGGTCAGCCGATTGCTCCCGACGCTCAAACCGAGCCCGAACAGGGCGAGGCTTTCGACGAGCAGATCGAGGGCTTTGAGGGTGCGTCTGCCGACGAGACGCTGATTGGCGCCATTGTGCCCGAGGATCAGAATCAGGCTGTCCAGGCCGAAGAGTTCAATGACGAGGTTCCCGCTGCCGAGCCGGCGGAGGAGCCTGTCGCGGCCGAGCCCGAGCCCAAGCTCTATCGCAATGCCGCCGGCAACATCCGCTTTGGTTCGGATGCCATCCGTGCGCTCGGAATGCTTCCCGAGTCCTGCACGCTCGATTACGAGGAGGGCGAGGAGCCGACGTTTGAGCCCGAGTCTGCCCCCGTCGTGACCGTGGATGATGAGTCTGCCGCGGTTACCGCTGCCGTTGCCGAGTCCGAGGCGGTGTCCGCGATCGATCCCGCGGCAGGACTGGACATTTTGGCTCCCGCCGCGCCGGCGCAAGACGTTGCGGATGAGTCTGACGACGATTACGTTGAACAGCCGAGGCGCGTGTCTTACGAGAGCGATACTGATTTCTCGGCCGAGATTCCCGCGGCAACGCCCCATGCCGATATTGCATCCGCGTTCTCTTCGATTGGCGCCAGCGCTTCCAACTTCTTTAAGGGCGCGCTTGCAAAGGGCAAGAAATTTGTCGACGATTTCGAGGAGAAGCGCGCTGCTGCACGCGAGGCTGCCGAGCAGGAAGCTATCGCTCAGCAGCAGGCAGCTGAGGCGGCACGTGAGCTCGCGGCGCAAGAGTTCGAGCAGAACGAGGCTATGCAGTCCGTGCCCGTCGACGCTGCCGAAGCTGCGACGTCCTTTGAGTCCCAGCAACCGGCGTCCGCGGATGTTGTTGAGGCGACGACGTCTTTCGAGGCTCAGCAGCACGTCGATAGCACCATGTCGTTTGATGCCGCGCAGTTCGATTCCACGATAACGTTTGAAAAGCAAGGCACCGCGATTGCCGAGCCCCTTCCTGTTTCCGATGAGCAGGGCGACACGGCAGACGATGACGAGCCTATTGATGCTGCCGAAATCCAAGATGCCGCCGAGGACGAGCAGGAGGAAGTGCCTGCGGTTTCCGAGGCTCCCGAGACAGATGAGTCGAGGCCTTACTCCACGCAGATTTTCACCATGCCGGCCCCGAGTGGTTCCGGTGCCACGGTTGCCGATGTTGCTCCCACCCAGGACGAAACGGTCGATTCCCTTATGGCCCAGATTTCCTCCCAGGCATCGCCGCGTCCGCAGATAAATGTTCCCGATCCGGCGTCGGCTCCGTCGCCTGCACCTTCCTCGTCTCCGCTGGCTTCGGTCCCCGATCCGTCGCTGCCGTCGATGAAGCAGGCAAACGTTGCGTCTCGCACGTCGCTGTTCGACCTTCCCGACCCCTCCGCACAGGTCAACGACCCCTTTGCTGCCGCTCAGGGTCCCGAACCCACATCGGCACCCGTTGCGCCTCCTATGCCCGTTGCGTCGGGCGCTCAGCCGATCGAGACCATTTCGGCTCCCGCCCCGGCGGCACCCAAGTCTCGCAAGCGCGGCCTGGGCGGCCTGTTCGGTCGTAAAAAGAAAAACGAACAGGACAGCATGAGTGATTGGCTGGGCGTCGAAGACGATTACGATGCCAAGAAGTCCGGTCGCGGCATCGGTTCGTGGGATAATTTCGAGGACGATAACGATGGCTGGAAGGGCGGCGCTACGTCTTCCGACGGCGCTTCTTCCGAAGATATGCTCTCGGCTGTCGCCTCTATGGGCGATGATGAGCTGCTCGGTCACGATATCTGGTTTGTGGCAACGGGCGCCTCGGACTGTGATGGCGCCGGTATGAAGGCCTTTTTGGCTTCGCATCGCGATAAGCTCCGCGGCGTATTCTTCATCAATCTTGAATCCGTCGGCGCCGGTAGGCTTTCGGTGGTGACGGTTGAGGGCGAACAGCAGCTGCTCAAGGGCGATCGCCGCATCATGAACCTGGTCAGCAAGGTGTGCAAGTCGTTCCATGTCGATTGTGGCGCGCTCGAGATGCCCTATGCCAAGACCGATGCCTATGCCGCGCTCGAGGCGAGCCGCCGAGCCCTCACCATCGCCGGCGTGGACGGCACGCGCCTGGCTTGCGCTCGTACCGAGGACGACCTGCCCCACAATGTCAACCCGACGAACATTGCCACGGTATCCGAGGTCGTGACCGAGGTTATCCGCCGTTCGTAGACGGAGCTCTAAGGAGTCAACGTGTTTTCGTATATTAAGCGCCATTGGCCTGTCTACGTGATTTTGGCCTTGATCGCCATTGCGTTAGGATTTGGGGCTGCCTACATCGTGGGTGCGAAGGGCTCGACCCCCGCCTCCGCAATCAGCGAAGAGGTGGAGCAAGAACAGAGCACGGGTGCCGATGGGATTCCTGAGTCCGAGCAAGCAATCGTTGATGGTGGATCTTCTTCTGCAGAGTAGATACGGCGATTTAAATGATTGAAAGCGGGCGAGCCGGGGAACTGGCTCGCCCGCTTTTTCATCGCGCTAGCGCTTCTTTGGGATCGACCTAAGGCGAGCGAACCATAGGGCTGCGGCACCCGAGGTCAGGAGCGCGGTGATGCAAGCGGTGATGGGAACTGATCCTGTTGCCGGTAGGTCCTGCGGTAGGGTACAGCGTTGAATGACACGGTCCTCGTCATGTGACTCAAGTTTATCGCCGCCGCCGTTGCGGCAAAGATCGACGCGCGCGCTGTTGGTAAGTGCGGTTTGGGGCGTATAAGTCGACGTTGCCTGCATGTGCACGACTGCGCCCCGAGCGCCTGTGCCAAGGATTGCTTTGGCATCGTCAAGGTCGTCGTGCTCATCTTTGAGATCATCACAGGTCCAAGAATCTGCATCGCTTCGAGTCGTAAAGTCGGCGGCTACCGCACCGTATTCAATGCGAATGCCCGTTACGACGGTATTGGATGCAAGGTCGAGTTCTTTCGCCTCGAGTGTGGCGGATTCCGTGGTCGAGACATCCGCCTTCCAGAGGTGCCAGCCGTCGTAATCGACGAGGCGGCAATCTTCACCCAGACTCTCTTTTACTTCGTCGGACTCAAGCCAAGGATTTTCGTGCCCATCGTCAAGTGTCGCGTTTGCCGGCTCATCGACGTCTGTCGAGTCCAACGGCGTCGTGCGATACCACACGTTGCACAGACCGTTGAGGTCGCCGATGGCGACGGGGGTTTCGATTGAGACGAATCTCGCCGTATCGTCCTCGGCACACTCAAGATCATCGGTAATTGTGAACTCATCAACCCAGGTAGCTGAATCGTTTCGAGCGTCGATGGTATAGGAGAAAAGGCCGTCCGTATTGGTTTGCGTTGCGGTGCGATTTTTACCATCGCCGTTGGCCAGCAGACCCTTCCCGATAGGTTGGACAAGCTCCTGACGCTTGTCGACCTGTCCTTTGATCTCGATGGGCGCATCCTTCATCGCGACGGATTGGACTTCTCCCGTATCCTTTATTTCAAACGTTATCTCCTCGGCAAGGTCATAGGTCCGCGGAGACATCATTTCGCGCAACGAGTAGGTGCCGGGTGTAAGATGTTCGACGCGGTGCGGCTTGTCGGATGAGGTCCAGGAGTCTATTTCGGTTTTATCGGGACCATATAAGGTTAGTTGTGCGCCTTTCACTTCCTGCTCTCCGCTTGCATCGACCTTGGAGATATCAACCTTGGTGTAATCGTCGGATACGTTAAGCCGTGCTTCTACAACGGGTGTTTTCTGGTCGGCATAAGCGAGGTCTACGATATGGGGCGTCCGGTCGAGTAAGAAGCCTGCCGGCGCTTGAGTCTCGACAACCTCGTAGCGTGCGGCGCCAGATCCCAGCGGGAGGTCGTCCGCGCGTGCTTCTCCAGTTTCATCCGTTGTGACGGTAGCGACAGTCTCACCGTCGAGCGCGGCAATGCTACCGTCGGGGCGTACGATATCACCCGAGGCACGGATCTCAAAGATGGCGCCCGCGAGGCTGCTGCCGTCTACGACATCGGTTTTAACGATCCTGATGTTTCCGGTCGCGGCGTGGTCATAATACGAGGCGATTGCAACGGGCGTTAGGTTCATGTCGGCGGGTATGTTTACCTCGATCTCTTTGCCGACAAGATAGGGCTCTTTGGCCGAGGTTTCGCGTACATAATAGGTGCCCGGCACGAGCGATTCGGGCAGTGTGACGGTCCCGGTCGCGTCAGTCGTAAAGGTGTCCATTACGTTATGTGCTGGATGCCAGCAAGTTTGTGAGACAGGTTTGTGATTGCTGTCGAGGAGTTGGAAGGTGAATCCGGCTAGGGGAACAGAAACGCCTGTTTGGGCATCGCGTTTTACAATCTGGAGATGCGTCGACAGAGCGTGGTTGTCCACGATATATTGAAGCTCGGCGCCGTCGGAAATCTGGTTGGCCTCGACGGTCCATTCCCCTGCACGTTTAAAACCCTCTGGGACGGTTTCCGGAACCTCACGAACGGTGTAGCCGGCGCGGTCGTATGGGATGGCTCCGTGGACACCGGCGGGTCGCTTGCCTGCGCCAAACCATGCTTCGGGCTGATCTTTGGTGGAGGCAAAGCCATAGATGTTTGTGGTCAGTGTGCCTACAACCTGCTGAGAGCTGTTGCTCACAACCTCAAAGACAACACCTCCCGCCGGCTGCTCCAGGCCGGATTGGTCGCTATTGCCGTAGTCCTTGAATTTGGAAATTTCAAGGTCAAACGCAATGGGGATATCGGAAACGCGCGATTCGATCTCGACCACGCCTGAATCACCGAGCTGGTCGGCTCTAACGGTATAGGACCAGCTATCGTTGGATGGCAGGTAGCCCTCGGGGGCTTTTGATTCATAGATGGTAAAGGTTCCTAGGGGGACATCGGTGAGGGTGGCTCGACCGCTTTCGTCGGTCGTGAGGATTTGCGCCCATCCAGGGGTTGATTGCGACACACACGTGAACTCTGCTCCTGCGAGTGAAGATCCCACCTGGGAGCCGGCATTCGTCGCGGCATCGAGTTTTACGATACACAGGTTGATGGTGCCGGGCTGTTCATCAATGGCGACCTGTCCACCGTCATTCCCCGTGGTAAAGGCGATGCGATCACGACGGGGGACATAGCCGGCCGGCGCCTTCGTTTCAACTAGGTAGTATGCCGTATTGGGCAGAAGTGTTGCCTGTGCTCGACCGTTGCCGTCCATCTTGACGGTGCCGACATGTGCGTCGCTGGCGCCCTCAAAGATATTGAACGTCGCCCCACTAAACTGATAGGTATTGTTTCCGCTGGTAATAGCGGTGTTCGCAGACTGCTTTTGGAAGGAAACAGAGACTGCCGGCAGTACATAGAGCATGTCTTGACGTTTGTTGCCGCCCGATACGGCCCCTAAATAGCGCCGCGCGCGGTGCGGAGCGGCTTTGATGCTTCCTGATTTTGCGTTGTCGTGGAGCCATCGCGCAGCCGCCACGACTTCATCGTCGGCGGTAAAGTGCCCACTCTTGGTTTTGCCCTGAGCGGTCGTGTAGGAGTAGGTGCCGTCGACATGGGTAGTGCCGTTGAGCATCCATACGGCAAGCTGGGTGGCGGCGCGGGCGCGATCGGGTGAAAGATGGTAACCGCCAAACGACGTGGCGGTAGGATATCCGTGACAAACGATTGCCGCGAACTCGTCGTCGAGCCACACCCAGCCTTGATCAAAGTTGAGCCATGGGCCGCCCGGCTTGGTGGGCCCGGGGCGTTCCTGGTTCATGCAGTAGGCAATCGAGGCGTCCTGAGCTTCATATTTGCCGATGAAGAAGGGTCCACAATCATCGCTAATGGTGCGGAAGCCGAGCTGGTCGTAGCCATCGACGGCAAATGCGGCTCCCGGTGCCAGGCAGCCGAAAAGCAGGAAGAGGAGCAGGAGCAGCGGACCTGTTGCGATTGCGCTGTGGACAGAGTGCGTGGGTGCGTTGGACATGGCTGCTCCTTATCCCTCGTGCGCCGCACGGGGAGGCCGCGGCGCTTGGGATGAGGCTACCGCCATGGTTCATGCGGGTAAGTACCAGAAGCTGACCAAAAGCTTGCCTGATTTCTGACAAATCGAGCTCAAATACAATAATCAGATAAAAGTACAGGTAGAAGATGGTAAGAAAAGAAAGACAAAGGTCCTCATCTCCACAATTGACGCGATTTTCAAACGAATCTCCACAGCTAAAACAAGCATCACCACCCTTGTATCGAACAAGACAACCGCGTTATACTAGCCAACACACAAGCGGGCATCGCCAAGTGGTAAGGCATCAGCTTCCCAAGCTGACACTCGCGGGTTCGAGTCCCGTTGCCCGCTCCAGAAAAAGTAAAAGCACGGCACCGTTCCGGTGCCGTGTTTTTTTCAATAAAGTGCCGGGACTCGAACCCGACAGGGTGCGAGCGTTAAACAAATGAGCAAGTGTGAATTCTCACGCTATGCCGTTAACCAACTCACTACGGTACGTTTGCATTCTGTTTGCGTTGAGGCTATGGGCTTAACGGCGGTTAAAAGGTCGCCTCACTAGGTGTTGGAGACAACCTTCTCGATGGCGATATCGATCTGCTCCTGCGCCAGCTTGGTAGCCTCGTTTTCAAGCCGGTCAGCCTTGGCCGAGGTGCTCACGCTCCTGTCCATAAGGTCGGCGATGGCGGATTCAGCGTCCGCGCCGAGGCGAGGGACGCGAATTTTTTTGATATCGACAGGGCTAAGTTGAGGCACCGAGGTTCCGTATGCGCAACGTACGACCGACGGCCTGCCAACGGTGGGACTGTTCAGAAAAGCGAGCAGGTAGCCAGTTCGAATCTTTGTAACGTCGGGATAGATTCTCAGCAGATGGTTGCTGCCAAACATTCCCTCATGATTCTCCGTGAGCAAAAGAGCTCGTCCTAGGATGCCGTACTTTTGACCAGAACATGCCATGACGAGAGTTCCCGGCTTTAGGATGTAACGCTCCCAGTTGTTAATGAGCTTGGCGTAAACAAATTTTGTCGGTTGAGTGTTAACGTCAAAGATCTCGGACACACCCACAAAGGGAACGTTGGAATCGCCATAAAACCGCTTGAAGCGAGGAAGCTCTTCGACGTCCTCTACAAGTTCAGCAAGTGGCGCATACTCCATTACGTCAACCAATGAGTCTACGGCGCTTATGGAGCCGGCATAACTGTCAGCATCAAGGCGCGATCTGTTGTCAATAACTTTGGATAAACTCACCACGCATGTTCCTGCAGGACTTTCTGCCTCACAAGCAATACCGACCTCCTTCTCCAGCAGCTTAAACGCCTCGTCCCGCAGCCTCCATGCTTCACCGCGCAGGCGTACTGCCTCGGTGGCTTTGTCGCCGATGGCTTTGCGCGTGGCCGCATCGGGCATGATGACCGGAAACCCGTTGGCGTGGGCCACCTCGATATGCTTGATCATGTGGCCGTACTGGGCCGCCCGCGCGATCTGTTTGAAGAAGTCCGTCTTCATGTACGCGTAGAGCCAGCCGTACTCGGCCTGGTCCTTCGGCTCGATACGCAGCAGGTCGTGCGTGATGACCTTGTTCACGTGATGTGGGTACACGGCGGTAACGTTGCCTACCACGCCCGAGCACGAAAGTAGCAGCCAATCCTGCTTGACGTATCTAGAATCAGCCTGGGGCACGAAGGGCGCTGCGAGCCACTTTCTCACACGGGGGAAGTCCTCGAACACCTGGCCGGCGGTAAAGAAGGGCAACCCCTTGCCTTCCGGCACGGTGTACCCCGTCAGTCTGTTCGGCTGCCAGATGTCGGCAAGGTCGCCAAGCCTCTTATGGTTGTCGCACTGGTTGGCGAGGCTCACGAAGCCATACCCGTCGCGCAGGTAGGTCGAGGCTTCGAGCCGCACGTCGCCGCCCAGCACGGTGGAAAGCCGGATGCTCTTCACCAAAGGTGCGTTCGTCATTGGTCGCGCCTCCATTCAAGGAAGGCATCGGCTATTGCCATCGTCTCGTCATCCACCACACGCTCCGTTGAAGTGTGACCGCTCTCCTCCTCGGATCCCACCTTGCCTGTCACCGCGGTGGTCTGCTCCCGCACGATTGGGTAGCCGTCGTCGTCGCGCACGTAGGTGGTCTGTCCGCGCTTGTCGTGCCCCACGTGGTCGCAGATGGCCATGAACATCTTGTAATCCTGGAAGGTGCCGTCCTTGCAGTACGCCTCTTCCTCGCTGTCCCAGCGCCGCAGCACAAGGACAGATGTCTGCACGCCCACGTTGGGCTGGAAGGCGTCCGGGTGCATGTCCACCGAGCCCAGGATCTGTGCATGGCGCAAAATCCACTGGCGCACGTAGCCCAGACCCGGATTGCCCAGGATGCCATTGGGAATGACGAGCGCTGCTACGCCCACGCCGGGCTCAAGCAGGCGCACGCATCGCTCGATGAAGAGGATCTCGGGCGGCTGGGATGAGAAGAGCTTAGGTTCCATCCTCCACTCGGCATCCTCCTCGGACCACGACCAGGTGTGTCCAAGGTCGAAGGATTCCAGAATCGCTGGGTCTTCGATGGGAATCTTGGAGCCAAAAGGCGGGTTGGTCATAATCGCCGTAACGCCGTGCCCCGGCTGCAGTGCCTTATTTGCCGCGACGTCGGCGGCGTCCAGGCGCAGCGCCTTCTGCAGCTTGGGCTCAAAGCCCGAGAACGGCTCGAGCGAGTTTGCGTGGAACAGCTGCCCTGTACCGTCGTTGTTCATGACCATGTTCATCTTGGAAGCGCGTACCAAGATGGGATCAAAATCGATGCCCACGATGTGCTTGGACAGGAACTCGCGTTTGCGCGCGATCAGCGCCTCTTGCTTGGCGGTCTTGCTGCGTCCGCTCGCGTCGACGGAGTTGCCGATTTTCTCGAGCACATAGTTCATGGCCGTGACCAAAAACCCGCAGGTGCCCATGGCGGGGTCGAGGATGACGTCGTTTTCGGATGGGTCGACCATCCGCACCATCATGTGACACATGTTGCGTGGTGTGAAGAATTGACCTTTGTCGCCGCGCAGGTTGGAACCCACGATTGTCTCGTACGCGTGGCCCTTAACGTCCACGTCGCTCTCGAGCAGGGAATACATTTGCAGCTGCGCCACGATGTAGGCAAGCACGTCGTCGGTTAGCGCGATGTGCTCATCGGCCTTGAAGATTGTCTCGTACGACTGCTTGACGCTTCCAAAAAGTGCCTCGATGCGCTTGCGGCACTTCTTCTTACCCGCGGCGCCCTGGCGTTCGGTCGGCGTGATGTAGAACGTCGGCGTCTCGGAGTCGCGCTCGTCCTGAATTTTGCAGAATATGATTTTGAGCAGTTCAAGAAATGCCTCGGCCTTTTGGATGCCTTGGTTTCCGGCGATGTAGTTGTGGCAGCGGCGGAACGAGTACAGCAGTGAGTCGCTGGCGGCGGGGCGCAGTTGGTCGAAGCGCGGCGCGTCGTCGGGTACCTCGCCGCCGGCATGCGGCAGGTCGGGCACAGCTTCGGGGCCGCGCTTGCCAGCATCGTCCACCACGTAACGGAAGGTGAGCAGCTCGTCGCCGTTGGTCCACATGCCGTAGGTAGAATTCATGCAGGCAGACGCATAGGAATGCATCTGGTCCACGCCGTCTTTTTTGCCCTTTGCCTTGGTCTTGGGGTCTTTACACTCGACGATGATGTAGATGTTCTCTTGGGTGTGCGCTTTTCCCGGCTCCCAGATGGCGACGTCGACCGCTTTTCGGTTGCTGCCGAACTTGATCGACTCCTCGACCCCGATTTGCTCCTTCTTGTAACCGTACTCACGCACGAGGGACTTTAGGATTTCCTGGCGCACTCGCTCCTCGGGGGTGTCCCTGCGCTGCGTCACACCGTCGATGAAGTCCAGTATGGTCTCCGGCTGGATGATCGAAGCCTTGCTCACTTGCGACATTACGATTCCGTCCTTCCAACCTTGGTGCTGCTGCCAACGTGCGCGGGGCCGTCCGATGCGCCGCCCATCTCGCGGCTAATCAAATCTTTAAGAAACCCCTGTTTGTTCTCCTGCGCAGAGAGGAATGACCAGATCTCCTCTTCGGCGGGATAGAACCGCAGACAGAACTGCTGGGTCTTGTCGTGCTTGTACTTACGATCGGCCCGCTTTTGAGCTTCTGACGGCATGACACCTCCCAAGGACATGGCTTAGTCATAATAGGAATTATTATAGGTCTATACCTAGATATAGACAAGCGAAATATCGCGAATCAGCAGGTAAAGGATGATTTTTAATTAAAGAAAAAGAAGCCAACAACCGTAAAAACGGCCTCTAAGACGTTGAACGTTTTTACGGTTGAGGAAGGTGGAACTTGAGAAATGGTCCGCCATGAGCGCTCCCTGCCGCTCATGCATGGAGTGGCAGGGAGCTATTTCTGTTGTATGAGACTGTCGTCTCTCAAGGTTGCAATGCCCGATTGGGTGTCGACTTCAGTTGGATCAACCATATGCGCTGTTGCCTGACGCTGTGCGATGCTAGGCGACGAAGGATGTGTCCTATCACGACTGGCAGTCAGGCACATTCTGGGCTAGTTGCGCACTTGGCTTGGAATGTACTTGTTTGGCAGAATCGAAATCGCGAGCCATATCACTCGACTATGTGCCACTCAGCAGCCGAAGTGCTTCCAGCGTTGGTGATGCGACCAGCTTTCCGTAGGCTTTGGAGCAGATAGCTTACATGGTCGCCTTTTTGCTTTGCCGTAAGGTCTGCCGGCAAGGCATGATCCAGCCCTGCGATAATCTCTGCTCTTGAACATGGGCGCACGCGCAGGAGTTCCAAAATCAGTTCCTTGAAGACACTGTTGTCTACGCCTTTGTTTCGCACATACTCGCTGTGGGCACCGGTGGCCGCTGCCACCTCGGCTGAGACCGTCAGCTTGGGGTAACGACCTCTAACAAGGCCCTGTTCGTGAAGCAGGCGTGACTGTTCCTTTGTGACGGGTAGTCCCTTTTGAACGAGGTCTAACAGCAACACTGTCGCCAAATCAAGATTTCGATTGCTTGCGAGAAGTCGAGAATAGTCCTCGTTGAGTACCGTACCGTACAGTGTCACGGCAACGCGTCCAACCTCAGATAGATCGTAGGTGGGCATTGGTAGCAGGCGGTTACGCTGAATATCGAAGACGTTGCGAATGCCTATGGCGTTGCGGTCCATCATGCCCGTCTTGTTCATGGCACTTGAAAGCAGAGGGTTACGATAGTACGGCGGCTTGTAACCGCTCGCGAGCGCATTCTCTATCGTCCCGGGGATAAAAGCGCCCTCGTTCTTGAATACAAGCCTGTCCTCATATTCAAGAACGTTAATTTTTCCCGACATTCTAAAATCTTGGTGAGCTATGGCGTTGTGAAGAAGCTCTCGGATGACTTCGGGGCTGTAGCGATGCGCTTCGGTGGGGAACAGTGTCTCTTCACGGTCGAAGAACCGGTATTTTTCGTTTCTTATCTTTCCCAGAACACGATCGACCTGCAGAATGAACGGCGGTTCAAAATGTTCATAGGCCATAGTGGAGCCGTCACTTGCGTAGAGTGTCCAAGTAATGCGTGGCTCGATGCCACCCAGAAAGACACTCGACTCCGGTTTGCCCAGAAGAACGAGCGCCGCATTGCTCACGTGGCCGTGGATTACAAGCGCCATTTTGCTGAGGATGGATTCTTCATCGAGGTTACGAACGGCGGGCTGGCTTTCTCCGAACTTTTCGACGAATTTGGAGCATGCAAAGCTAACTGCCTCTGGATCAAGGTCATCGAGGTTTGCCTCGTAGGCAATCTGACGCGACCAGTCGGGTCGACTCTGCCCGTAGATGGCGTCGAGTTTGAACTTGGGCATCTCTACGAGGGATTCATTCTCACGTGACCAGGGGATTCCGTGCCAAGTCGTTGGCGTTGCGAAGCTGCCAGCCGGTATCTGGAAAGCAATGACTCTCTTGCCATCAACCTCAAACTCGTAAATCTCTTCGAAAGTCATGCCGTTATTTGTGTATTGGGCGATCTCGTGTTTTAGACGTCGCAGGCCGACGCTTGGCGTTTGGGATTCTTTGCGGTAAGCAGTTCCCTTTATCTGACGGTTGTCTGAAATGCCGAAGAAAAGCCATCCGCACTCTGCCTTGCGCAAATTGGCCTCATTGCTGAGGGCGGAGAAATACTTGCCAATGTCCTCGAAATCATAGTTCTGCTTTGCTGCCTTGTATTCGACGACCTCGGTCTCGACGTCGGCAATGATACGCAGGAGCAGGGCGGGCATCTCATTCGTTTTTCGTATCATGGCACTCCATATAATGTAATTTAATCCGCAACTAATGTAATTATATCTCTCGTTACATTAGTCAGTCGCATATAAGACTGTAGACCAGCTGTGAGCTCATGTATTTCAATACATACAATGTTTGCGCTTTCCATTGACCTTGCAGGGCAGCTGCCAGGGGAAACGGCAAACAGTACGTCTCCTTCTAATGTAATTTTGCATGTAGCTTCGCAGATAGCGAATGAAATTACATTAGTTCACGGAACTATGGCCGCTTGCTGCGGTGACACCGCAGCCCATTTTCTGCCCGCTCCAATTCCAAAATGTCAGGTTCATGCCTGCTGCCCATACTTGCACCTGCGCACGGTACAATGGTTGGGTTACGACCAACGTGCCAATAGCCAAAAAGGAGCCGCTATGATCGATCGCTATACCCGCCCGGAGATGGGACACATCTTCTCCCTCGAGAACAAGTACGCCATTTGGCAGGAGATCGAGGTCCTGGCCTGCGAGGCCCAGGCGGAGCTCGGCAAGATCGGCATTTCTAAAGACGAAGCCCAGTGGATCCGCGACCATGCCAACTTTGAGAAGGCAAAGGTCGATGAGATCGAGGAAGTCACGCGCCACGACGTTATCGCCTTCCTGACCAACATGAAGGAGTACATCGACGCCGATGTTCCCGAGGGCGACCCCAAGCCCAGCCGCTGGGTTCACTATGGCATGACCAGCTCCGACCTGGGCGATACGGCTCTGTGCTACCAGCTCACCCAGGCCTGTGACCTTATCATCGAGGACGTCAAGAAGCTCGGCGAGATTTGCAAGCGTCGCGCCTTCGAGGAGCGCAAGACGCTCTGCGCCGGCCGTACCCATGGTATCCACGCCGAGCCGATGACCTTTGGCATGAAGTTTGGCTCTTGGGCCTGGGAGCTCAAGCGCGATTTGGACCGTCTTGAGGACGCCCGCAAGAATGTTGCCTTCGGCGCCATCTCGGGTGCTGTCGGCACGTACAGCTCCATCGAGCCGTTTGTCGAGGAATATGTCTGCGAGCACCTGGGTCTGGTTCACGATCCGCTGTCCACGCAGGTCATTTCCCGCGACCATCACGCCTACCTCGCCGGTGTCCTCGCCACCACGGCGGCCACCTGCGAGCGCATCGCTACCGAGGTTCGCAATCTGCAGAAGACCGATACGCTCGAGGCCGAGGAGCCGTTCCGTAAGGGTCAAAAGGGCAGCTCCGCCATGCCGCACAAGCGCAACCCGATCACCATGGAGAAGGTCTGCGGCCTGTCGCGTATCGTGAAGTCCAACGCCCAGGTCGCTTTCGACAACGTTGCCCTGTGGCATGAGCGCGACATTTCGCACTCCTCTGCCGAGCGCGTCGCCCAGGCCGATAGCTTCATCGCACTCGACCACATGTTCCAGTGCCTCATCCGCGTTATCGACGGCCTGCAGCTGTATCCGGCTCGCATGATGGCCAACCTCAACAAGACTCGCGGTCTCATCTTCTCCTCCAAGGTCCTGCTGGCCCTCGTCGATACGGGCATCACCCGCGAAGATGCCTATGCGATCGTGCAGGAAAACGCCATGGCTACCTGGCACGAGGTGCAGGATTGCGTCTCCGGTCCCACCTTTAAGGAGCGTCTCGAGGCTGATCCGCGCTGCACCGTCAGCCAGGAGAAGCTCGACGAGATCTTTGATCCGTGGGACTTCCTCACCCGCATCGACACGGTCTTCGATCGTCTGGAGCAGCTCGAGTTCTAACTGATTGATTTGGGGCCTAGTCAAACCGATCAGTTTGCTTTTGCCTCCAATTGAAGTGTGGATTTCCGGCTCAAGCCCCGTTGGTAACTCGTTTTGCCGACGGGGCTTTTGCGTGAGAGTGCTTGGAAAAGCTACATTAAAACGGGCGATTTTTAATGCGGAAATGTCGCTTGCCGATAATTTGACTCTTCCGACAAACACTAGCTTGCCAGTCTCAGTCGGGGGGGGGTATCCTTAAGTCAATTTTAATGTGTGGGAGAATACTACATTTTCACGAGAGATTGGACTTAGGGGAATGAGAAAAGGATTTTGGAGGATAGCCGCTGCGTTCTGCTTGGCTTTAGCTGCTGCGTCAATTGCAGATATGGCGTCGCCTTCGACGGCTGTGGCGTCTGAGGTGCAGAGTGGGAACGTTTACGTCTATAGCAATCAGCATAGTCTTTTCGAAAACGGCTCAGTAGCCGTTGGGCAGAGACTGTCGGGAAGTTTGGACTTCTGGCTGCAAGGAAATGTCCCTTGGGAACAGCTGGGTTCTGCTGCTCAAGATAAGAAGAACTATAAGGTCACGGTTTCCGATGATGACCGAGACAATATCTCTCTGTCTTATAGTGATTCTGGTCAGTGGTCTTATGTATTGAATCCTAAGACCGTCGGCGATGGAAAGCTGAGGATTACCGTCACGTTTAATTACGGTGACTACAGCACCGAAGGGTATCTTGAGATTAGCTTGGCCGAAAAACTCAATCCGGTGACGGCTGTTAAATACATAAGTGGTTCTAACGAAACATCGTCTTCGAGTGCAGCAATCTATTACACGGATAACTGCTCGGTTTGTGGCGAGGCGCACTGCGGTGATGCTTCGGGCTATATCTTGTTTGCCTTTGAGCGCCCTAGCGAGGAGCCGACGGTATTTGATATTGATAGCACTAGAAATGACTGGTCAGGCTCAAAATTCATTACTTCGGTGAGCTTGAATGGAGCTGTGTCTTATGACAAGGACGGCTACCAAAAGAAGGCACCGATCCGCATAGCACCTTGTGGAAAAGATGGAAATGAAGTAGAGGTAAGACTGAACTATTTCCAGGGTGATCTCCAGACGAAAAAACTTTGCGACGTTTCGTGGCATAAGCAGAATCCTGCTTATGTAGAGGAAAACTTGAGCGGCACTATGGCTGTCGGCTCCCATGCTTGGGTTGGGGCGGCCGATCTGATTAGTATTCAACTGAATCCCGTCGGACAGGCTTGCCGAGAGATCTATTCTTCGCGAGAGTTCAAGTACACAATCAAAGATGGCGACGGCGTAATTTCAATTGACGAATACGGGATCGTTTGGGCCAAAAAGGTGGGCGTTGCGACGATTGTCGCTACTGATCCGTTCGGGCAGGAGCATACCGGTACTATCAGGGTGGTCGCGCTCCCTGCCGAAAAACCTTCAATTAAGTTCCTTGAGTCAAAAGAGATAACACTGTCTACCGATTACAACCCATCCTATGAGGGTTCTCGTGTCCTCGATTGTGCGCGGCGAGATTATCATGGTACCGTGATGAGCGCTGATGCGATCAACTTCCTAAAAGATTATCCCCATCTCGACTACTATTGCTTTAAGTCAAGCGATGAGAATGTTGCACGGGTTACCCAGGGCGCACTGGATCAAGCCAGCGCGGGCTATGTGGTATCTGCGGTTGGGCGTGGCACCGCAACGGTTGATGTCTATCTCGGTGACCCAGATAATGGGGGCCTCCTCTGCGACACGCTGGTGGTTCACGTTGTGGGATCCGGTGAAGAAACTGCAAAAACGACGGTTTCCATTGCGGATGGCTATACCACCTCTATGGACAAAGGTGCGACCCAGCAGCTGAAGGCAAAGGTCTCCCCTGATGATAAGGCCAGCCAGGTTGTTTGGTCCTCTTCCAACGAGAGCGTCCTTACCGTTGACGCTAACGGTCTTGTTACTGCTGTCGGTGACGGTGATGCCACGATCACGGCAACGGTTGATGGGGTCTCTGCAACCACGGATACAATTACGGTAACCACTCCGGTCGTAAAGGTCTCGGGTGTCAGCCTCAGCGCGTCGAATCTTAAGCTTGCTGTGGGCGGTGAGCCCTCGACGTTGACCGCAACGGTTGAGCCCAACAATGCAACGAATAAGAATATGTCCTGGTCTTCGAGCGACCCGGAGGTCGCTACGGTTGCGGACGGCGTCGTGACCCCGGTCAAGGCCGGCGCTACCACGATCACCGTTACCACTGAGGACGGCGAGTATAGCGCCACGTGCAAGGTGACGGTTATTCAACCTGCAACGGGTATCACACTCGATAAGCAGAAGGTCGCGCTTGTGGGCGCTGCAACCGAGCAGCTTAAGGCAACGGTCGTTCCCGCGGAGGCTGACCAGACGGTTGTCTGGAAGTCCAGTAACGAGAGCGTCGCTACGGTCGATCAAACCGGCAAAGTGACGTCTGTTTCCAAGGGCGCCGCAACCATCACTGCTTCGACCGAAGATGGCACCTATTCTCAGGATTGCGCGGTGACCGTCTCTAATCCCGCAACGAGTCTTACAGTCGATCAGTCCTCCCTCAACCTTGCGAAGAGTGAAGAAGGTACCGTAAAAGCCTCTCTTGCCGGAGCCCTAGCAGGTGAGGTCGACGATACCAAGCTTGCTCTGGATGACACGGGCGCTTCGAAGGCGTTTAAGGTCGTCGACAACGGCGATGGCTCCTACACCGTCACTGCCCTCAAGACTGGTTCCGGTTCATTCGCCATCACTGCAGGGTCGCTCTCCCAGACCGTTTCGGTGACCGTGACCAATCCCGCCCAGAAGGTTGAGCTCAACAAGACGAACCTTTCCTTTACCGTAGGCGACGCCTCCGCAAAGCTCTCCGCAACGGTGACTCCTGCAGATGCAGACGATACAACGGTGAGCTGGACCTCCAGCGACTCGTCGATCGCTACGGTCAAAGACGGCGTCGTGACGCCGCTTAAGGCCGGTACCGCCACGATCACCGCTACCTGTGGTGACAAAACAATGACCTGTACCGTTACTGTGGCGGCGAGGACCATTGCGGGCGTTGCAGGTAGCGACGGAACGGACGTTAGCGTAAGCGCCGAGAACAATGCCGCTGCCGGCATTGCCCAGAACAACAGCATCTCTCTTGTGGTCGAGGAACCGAAAAATCTTACCGACGCCGCCAATGCTACAATTTCCGGCCTTGAGCAGGGGAGTACCAAGGTTGCCGATAAGCTCGATATCAAGCTTCTCAAGGACGGCGAGGTTATCGAGGACTACGAAGGCATGTCCTTCATCGTCCGTGTCAAGATGACTGCTGCCATGAAGGCGCTCACCAATCTCAAGGTGCTCTACGTTGCCGAGGGTGGTTCCACTCAGGCTATGGATACGTGGACCGAGGGCGACTACCTCTGCTTCCGCACGAGCCACTTCTCGACGTACGTGGTGACGGGCGAGGAGGCCAAGGGGGAGCCGACTCAGCCCGCGCGGCCCGCGACGCCGTCCCAGCCCGGTCAGCAGACGACGACCAAGGTAACCAAAAAGTCTGCTAAGACTACTAAGGGTACGCTCGCCAACACGGGCGACCAGGCCCTTGCTGTCGCCTTTATTATGGCCGTTGCCGGCGCTTCGCTGATTGCCTTCGCGCTTATGCGCAAACGTCTCGAGCGCTAGGGCGCCCCTCTCGTTTAAGCGCGACCTTTCAGTCCAAGCCCCGTTGGTAACTCGTTTTACCTACGGGGCTTTTACGTTAAAGACTTCAGCCCGTGTGTCGCGTGCAGTGCGGCGCGTCGGAAACCGCCAGATACGCGGTCGGCGCCAACGGCCTGAACGAGGCAGCGGTCGGGGGTGCATTCGGGAGCAGCTGAGCTTCGAGTAGGGTTGACCTAATTCGACCGCCTGCGGATGCATTTCAGCCATTGGCGCCTTGCCCGTTTTGGGCAAGGCGCTTTTTTCACTGCCGCACTGGCCCCCTGGTAATAAAATGAACCTTATCTGCTGTTTCGATGAAAAGAGCCGTGTGCCCAGACGTATCAAACGAGGCGCTATCGTCTCGTCCGTGCTCATACTTCTTGCTGCCGTCTGTGCGGTCGTCCTGACGTATACCGTTCGAAACAGCGCTCCCTCCCCGAATGAAGCTGACAAGGACCTCCCGGTACTCAAAATTGGCGTTACGGATAACGATCCCTATGTGTATATCGATACCACGGGCGACTACGCTGGTATCGATATCGATATCGCACGCGAGGCTTGCAAACGTGCGGGGCTCAGGCCGCAATTCATCGACATATCTTGGAATGACCGCGATCGCCTGCTTAAAAACGGCGATATCGATTGTCTGTGGTGCGACTATTCGCCCTGTTATCGCGAAGACGATTATTGCTGGACTGAGCCGTATCTGAGCGTGACAGTCTCGGTTGCCGCCAAGAAAACGAGTGGTATCAAGGGTTTGGCGTCTCTCGATGGAAGCAAGACCGTTGCGGTGATTGCGGGTTCGGTGAGTGAACGCCGATTGCTTGCAGGCGATCTGGAAATCTCGTCGGACGTGCATATCAAATCATATGGCTCCGCCGAACTCTGCAAAGCCGCCCTCGTCAAGGGGTATGTTGACTGTTGGATGGCGGACGTCCAATCGCTCGACCGGCTCGTCGCGCAGTATCCCGGTGTTTATCGTGTGTTCGCCGACAATGTTATGACGGTTGACCTGGGCGTTGCGTTTAAGGACGGCTATGAGGGGGAGTACGTCAAAAACCTCAATACCGTGCTGTTCGAGATGGATCGAGATGGCACGACTGAGCGCATTGTGGGCAAGTACAAGGCGGGGGCGACGACGGACGGGCAAGGAGCGGAATCATGACAAATGATGAGCGCCGCTTACGCCGAAAGGCATTAGTCACCGCGGCTATCTGCGTTGTGGCCAGCGCTGTTTTGTTGGGTCTGCTGTATGTGGTCGGCACGCATCGCTGTTTCGATAAAACGCTTGGGTTTGGCCAGGAAACCATGGTGTTTTTAAAAAACGCCTGCGAAAAATATGACCGATATGAACAGGGAAGAAAAACCGAGGCGACGCACAATTTGGATGCCGCGCTCGAGTCGTTTGCGACGTTCTTGCCACCTGATCACGTTGAAGTCAACGATGACCTCGTCGAGGAGTACGTCCATACCGAGCACCTTTCGGGAATGTTGGTCATGGACGCCGACGGTCATATGGCCGCTCATTACGATATCGACGGTCGCGATCCGCTGATGCTATGGCGAGAGGAGCTTGCCTGTTCGTCGGTCGCATCGATGTACCGAGGCTCCAAGGTGTCCTACTCGACGGTCGTAGAGCGTCGAGATGTCGACTTTGCCGTGAGTGTTGTTCCGTACGGTGATGGCGTAGCGCTGGGGTATCGATCGCTTGCGCCCGAGCCCGCCGATGATTATTCGTATACGATCGCCGACGTGCTCGTGAACAACACATTCCATCAGAGCCCAACGGTGTTCGTGATGCGCGATGCACAAATCGTTTCTTCAAACGATTCGACCGTCGATATGGCTCTCGCCCGGCTTCTTGCCGATAGCGGAATTGATTGGAAAGACGAAGGCTTATCACGTGTCGAATATCGGGGAAGTACCTGGTATGCCGTGCGTGCGGCGTATAAGGACTATCGCCTGTTTGCGCTCTATCCCAAATCTGAGGTCATGTCGGGCAGGATTTCATTTATCACTGCCGGCGTACTGGCGTTCCTGGTGTTTTTGGTTGTAGTGCTGTTGGTGCGTATCGTCGCCGATCGTCGCAATTTGGCCGAAAAGGACAAGCAGCTCGGCATCATCAATGCCATCAGTACCACGTATGAGTCGACCCTCCTGTTGCATCTCGACACGCTTGAGATCGAGGGGATTAACATGTCGCCATCGGTGGCGAAGATATTTGCCGAGCACTCCGAGGCATATGACTTTTTTGCAACGGTTTGCCGAGACATTGTGAGTCCCGAAAGTCGTGAGGCGGTCATGGAGCTCTTAGATATAAAGACGCTTCGGGATCGTATGGAGGGCGTGCCGTACTTGGATGCCGAGGTACGAGACTGCCGAGGTACGTGGTATTCGCTGCAGGTTGTTCCACAGCGCCGCGATGAGCAGGGTCGACTGGAGTCGGTCGTCGTGGCGACGCATAACATCTCGATGACAAAGCGCGCCGAGGAGCTTTCTTTCCAGGATAAGCTGACGGGACTTCGCAATAGAAATTACCTTGAGTCCCTTGGCGATGACCTGGTGAACGAGTCCCTGCCCGTGAGTGTGATCATGATGGACTGCAATTTCCTCAAGCGTACCAACGATCTCTACGGTCACGAAATGGGCGATGAGCTGCTACGGCGTACGGCGTCTGTATTGAGGCGGGCGGCAGGCGAGAAATTTGTGCCTATGCGCATTGGTGGCGACGAGTTCTTGCTGATTTGCCCTCACACCGATCGCGAATCCGCATGTGAAGTAGTGCAAGATCTTCGCCTCAGCCTTGCTGCTGCGAGCGATGAGGTGCTGACAGTCAGTGCGTCGTTTGGCGTCGCGACGGCAGAGGCACCCGGTTATACACTGACCGAGATTTACCACATCGCTGACCACAACATGTATCAAGAGAAACGAAAAGTCCACGCTCGGGAAGCAGATTGCTAGTATTGCTACCGCCGGTTTGCGCATTGGGGAATGTTGAATCGGTGCCCGCGATACTTTATCGGTTCGGACGGGGATAATAGACGTCTGAAATTGCTTTACGAGAGGGGAACGCAATGATTAGTTTTGATTACAAGCCTCAGGGCGTATGCACTCGCAATATCCACCTTGACCTGTCCGATGACGGCAACAAGGTGGTGGGCGTCGAGTTTACCGGTGGCTGCAACGGCAATCTCAAGGCTATCTCTAAGCTGGTCGAGGGTGCTCCTGCCGATCGCGTCATCGAGGTTCTCGCTGGTAACACCTGCGGTATGAAGAAGACTTCTTGCGCCGATCAGCTCACGCGCGCTATCGAGGCCGCTCGCGCCGAGATCGCCTAATGAGTATCGCCGACCAGATCAAGAACGGAATATCGCGCCGCGGCTTTGTGCTCGGAGGGGCTGCCGCGGGCGCTGCCACGGTGCTTGCCGGATGCTCAAAGAAAACGGGTACCAGCGACGACGCCGCTGGCGAGCCACAGGTTATCAAAGACGACTCAAAGATTGTCTCGATTACGGATGAGTATGAGGCCGTCGATATCGATCTTGAGCCCATGGCGACATGGACATTGCCTTTGGGTACGCTGCTGTACTACTGCGACGGCGATTACGCCGCGGCGATGATGGCCCCGGCGTCTGCGCTGCATGCCAACACGCTTGGCGTGCTCAACTTGGGCGACGGCTCGCTCACGACGCTCATCGAGGATCCTATCGAAGGTGCGAGGTATTCGTTTTACGATGTCCGCGCCGGCGATGGCGTGTTTGCGTGGGTTGAGATGAACTTTGCCAATTCATCGTGGAAGCTCTACGCTCAAAATCTGTCGGGCGCTTCGCTCTCTGGCGACGTGGTTGAGCTCGATCGGGGTGGCAAGGACTATGATCCGCCACTGTTTACGGCGTTCGCGTCATCAGTCATCTGGTATAAAATGCCTTCGGCAGGCGGCAATAAAACGAGTAGTGATTCGTTTTGCTATCGTCGCTCGCTTGATGAATCCAAGGCCGAGACAATTTGGAAATCGACGGGCCGCTTTGCATCGGCCCCGCGTGCGAGCGACGGCATTTTGACCATCTCGCCGCGTGTCCGCAACGACGAGGGCGTCTACTACGGCATAACGGCAATCGATCTGACCGACGGCAACAACACCAAACGTGCCCAGCTAGTCCTTCCCTCGTCAGTCTCGCCTTTCGAGGCCGTATATATGGGCGATACCTTCGTGTTTTCTATCGAGGCGACCTATAGTGGCGTGGGCAGCTTGGGCAACATGGGCACGTATATCGGTAATGAGGGAGGGCCGTACCTCTTCCTGTCACGCGAGCCGCTCGCATGTGCGGCTGGCAAGAAGAATAAATACCTTGTTAAGGTGCAGGCATCGCATTTCCTGATCGACACCTCCGCCAAGACCTATGGCTCGCTGCTGTCGCCCGACCGCGCTTTGGAGTATGGCGATTATCCAGCTACGGCGGGAAAATCGGACTCATTCCTTACGTACGCCACGGTGCGCAACAGCCAGGGTATACCAGAGACGGTCACTGCACGCCTATTCTCTCTTTAAGCTTAGAGGGGTTAAAAAGGCGCCAACAGGGGAATAAACGCGTTGTAATTGTGAGTACCGCCCGCCGAGCTGCCGCGTCATAGCGGCATCCGGCGGGCTCAGGTGCGTTAAAATGGGCTTGTTCTTAGCTAATTGAGACAGGGGGGCCGTGTTATGGCTTCAGATGCAAAAAAGATTCTGCTGGTCGAGGATGAGAAGGCAATCCGTGACGCCGTCGCTGCCTATCTCGAGCGCGAAGGCTACTGGGTTGTGGGCGTCGGCGACGGCCAGTCCGCGATCGAGGAGTTCGAGAAGCACCAGTTCGACCTGGTTGTGCTCGATCTTATGCTCCCCAAGATCCCCGGTGAGCGCGTTTGCCGCACTATCCGCGATACCTCGGATGTGCCCATTATCATGCTTACCGCCAAGGGTGAGATCGAGGATCGTATTATCGGTCTTGAGCTCGGCGCCGACGACTATCTGATCAAGCCGTTCTCGCCGCGCGAGCTCGTCGCCCGCGTTCGCGCTCTGTTCCGCCGTGCCCATCAGGCCGACGAGCCCGCCGTCGAGGTACTCGACTTCGGCGATCTGGTCATCGATATCTCGGGCCACAAGATTTTGGTCGAGGGCAAGGAAGTCGACCTGACGGCTTCCGAGTTTAAGCTGCTCACCACGCTTGCCCGTCACCCCGGTCGCGTCTACAACCGCATGGAGCTGGTCGAGAAGGTGCTCGGCTACGACTTTGAGGGCTATGAGCGCACCATCGATAGCCACGTGAAGAACCTTCGCGCCAAGCTGGGCGACGACCCCAAGAAGCCCAAGTGGCTCTACACCGTTCACGGTGTCGGCTACCGCTTCGAGGCTCCGACCAAGACCGATAAGTCGGACGAGAAATAAAGGAAATCACATATGACACCTGCGCGCTTTGAAATCGGACAAAAGCACAAGCAGGAGAGCGAGGCGGGTTCCAAGGCTAGTTGGAACACGCCTCGTTCCGATTCACGGCCAACGATGAGCTATCCCTCGCGCATGGCACTTGCTTTTGCTCTGACATCGCTCATGACGGTATTGGTGCTGGTGGGCGTGGTCTCTGTTGTGTGGGGCACGGTCTTTTCGGATTACACGCGCTCCAATATCGTCGAGATCGCCAATTCCGCAGCCGAAAAGCTTGCGACGTCGTATGAGGAAAACGGCAACTGGACTGCGGGCGAGCTGCGCACGGTCGCGACATCGAGTTTGGTATCCGACGACCTGAGTATGCAGGTCGTCAACAAGAAGGGCGTTGTCGTCTATGACGACTCATGGCCTTCGGCAAGCGCGACCGCCGATGTGCGCGAGAGCGAATCGGCGTCGAGCAGCTCGAGCGGTAAAAAAGCATCGCATAGCCCGGTCTCGTCTGCTCCAACCGACTCCGATAGCGTTGCCAACGTCGAAATCATAACGTCTTCGGGCGAGCATGTCGGACAGGTAAAGCTATGGGCCATCGGCTCCGATGCCTTGCTCACCAAGGCGGATTCTGCATTTAGGGAGAAGACCTTTAACGCCATGGCCCTCGCCGCGGTTGTTGCAATCTGCATTTCGGTCGTTATCGGATCGCTCGTGTCGCGCATGCTCACCAAGCCGATTCATCGTATTACCAGCACGGCCAAGCAAATTCGCGATGGCGATCTGTCTGCTCGTACGGGCTTGCGCGGCGATGACGAGATCGATCAACTGGGCGAGACGTTCGATGAGATGGCCACTTCGCTCGAGAAGGATATGAAACACGAGAAACGTTTGACCTCGGACGTGGCTCACGAACTTCGTACTCCGCTTATGGCCATGCTCGCAACGGTCGAGGCCATGCAGGATGGCGTATATCCTACCGACGATGAGCACTTGGAGACTGTTGCTTCCGAGACGCGTCGCCTGGCTCGTCTGGTGCAGCAGATGCTCGACCTGTCGCGCATGGAAAACAGCACGGCTCCGCTCAACCTTGAGCCGGTGGACA
This sequence comes from Collinsella sp. OM06-18AC, assembly GCF_003438785.1. NCBI lineage: Bacteria > Bacillati > Actinomycetota > Coriobacteriia > Coriobacteriales > Coriobacteriaceae > Collinsella > Collinsella sp. OM06-18AC. The sequence goes on along the minus strand of NZ_QSTX01000001.1, from coordinate 163,817 downwards.
TGGTTCCTTTCGTGCGTTCCATCGTCAATGCCCAGGAGCGCCTGTTTGTCGACCGCGATCTGCGCTTGCGCTTTGCTGACGAGACCCAAGGTCACGACGATGTCGTCGAAGCCGATCCCGACATGATCACACAATGCGTCATCAATCTCATGAGCAACGCCATGCGCTACACCCCCGAGGGCGGTTGGGTCGTGGTGTCGGTGCTCAGTGACCGCAAACACGTCAGCATTGCCGTTTCTGATACCGGCATCGGTATTGCCAAGGATGACTTGTCGCGCATCTTCGGCCGTTTTTGGCGCGCCGATGCCAGCCGTGCCCGTGAGGCGGGCGGTCTGGGCGTGGGCCTCGCCGTGACTAAACAGATCGTCGAGCGCCATCACGGCTACATATCCGTGGAGTCGGAGCTTGGAAAGGGTACGACTTTTACGATTCATCTGCCTCGCGAGCACACGGCGGACGCGGCATCTACTACAATGGAGCACTAGCTTTTCGCTATTCGGTGAAGGAGGGGTTTCGTCCCTGCCGCTCCGAGTTTGCGAAAACGTGCGGGAAAGAACCCGCATTACTGTCGTATTTTGGTAAGGAGTGACTCACGTGACAACGATGGAGCGTCGTCCGGATTCCCGTGGCAAGGTTCGTGATATCTACGATGCCGGTGAAAACCTGCTGATGGTCGCCACCGACCGCATTTCTGCGTTCGACTTCATTCTTCCCGACGAGATTCCGTTTAAGGGAGAGGTGCTCAACCGCATCTCGGCATTCTGGTTCGATAAGTTTGCCGGCATCGTTCCCAACCACCTCGTTTCCATCGACCCGGCGGATTTCCCCGAGGAGTTTGCTGAGTATCGTGACTACCTCGCCGGCCGCGCCATGCTGGTTAAGAAGGCCCAGACGATTCCTATCGAGTGCATCGTCCGCGGCTATCTGACCGGTTCGGGCAAGAAGACCTACGACGAGAACGGCACCGTCTGCGGCATCCAGCTGCCTGAGGGCCTGACCGAGGCTTCCAAGCTTCCCGAGCCGCTGTTCACGCCGTCCACGAAGGCCGAGATCGGTGACCACGACGAGAACATCTCGTTCGAGCGTTGCTGCGAGATCGTGGGCGAGGACATCGCCACGCAGATTCGCGACCTTTCCCTCAAGATCTACAAGGCTGCCGCCGAGTATGCAGCGACCCGTGGCATCATCATTGCCGACACCAAGTTCGAGTTCGGTGTCATCGATGGCAAGGTTACGCTGATCGACGAGTGCCTCACGCCCGACTCCAGCCGTTTCTGGCCTGCCGCCAGCTACGAGGAGGGCAAGATTCAGCCCAGCTACGACAAGCAATTCGTCCGCAATTGGCTCAAAGCCAACTGGGATATGACGGGGGAGACCCCGCATCTGCCCGCCGAGGTCATCGATGGCACGTCCGAGCGCTATCGCGAGGCCTTCCAGATCATCACGGGCTCCCAGTTCACAAGCATGAAGGAGAACGCATAAGTGAGTACCCGTAGCGCCACGAACAAGCGCACGCAATCCCACGAGGTTACCGGGGTTGCGCGCAAGTCCGCTGCATCCGCCAAGCCCGCCCGTCAGGCAGCGAGCTCTGTCCGCGTCGTGCCGGCTTCGTCTAAGGCACGCCGCAAAGAGCTCGAGAAGGGCGAGAACCTCGAGGGCCTCTCTAAAGAGGAGAAGCGCGCCCGCAAGGCTAAGCAGCGCGCCAAGGAGGATCGCATCTACACGGTGTCGAATATCCTTCTCAAGCAGGATGAGGACTACACCAAGCGCCGCCGCATCTGGTGGGCCGTGCTCACTATCGGCATGGTGCTCGTCGTGGCCATTTGGGCTTCGCTGTACTTCGCTCCCGCTGGCATGGTGTCCAGCCCTGTCCAGATGGTCGGCATTGTTTTGTCCTACGTCGTCATTTTGGGTGACTTCATCTACGACTTCGTTCGTATTCGTCCCCTGCGCAACATGTACCGCACGCAGGCCGAGGGCATGTCCGAGAACAAGCTCAACGCCCTTATCGAGCGCTCGGCTGCCGAGGAGGACAAGAAGGACTCCAAGAAGAAGTAGCGTTTGCATGCATACTTATCGCTAAGATATAAGGCGCGTCGTTTTTGCGGCGCGCCTTTTTACTGTTCTATAGATAGATGGAGTGGCACATGATTCGAGCTGCCCTGACGGTCGAAGAGGCTCTGGAGGGCATGAAGGCCCTAGAGCCCAAGATTAAAAACTATGCGCGCCTGGTTGTCCGCAAGGGCGTAAACGTCAAGCCCGGTCAGGAGGTTGTCGTTCAGTCTCCGGTCGAGTGCGCGCCGTTTGCGCGCGTGGTGGTCGCGGAGGCCTATGCCTCCGGTGCCGGTCACGTGACGGTTATTTGGGCCGATGACGCCGTGACGAGGCTCACGTACGAGCATGTCGAGAAAAGCTATTTTGAGCAGACGCCCGAGTGGAAGCGCCTGCAGCTTGATTCACTGGCCCAGGATGGTGCCTGCTTTATCTTTATCGAGGGTGCGGACCCTGCCGCTCTTAAGGGCATCGATCCCGCTAAGCCTGCTGCAGCTTCTAAGGCAAGGAACACGCAGTGCAAGGTCTTCCGCCGCGGACTGGACTACAACATCAACCCGTGGTGCATCGCCGGCGCGCCGGTCGTTGCCTGGGCGCGCGAGGTGTTCCCGGGAGACGCCGATGAGGTTGCAATCTATAAGCTGTGGAATGCGATTCTGCATACCGCTCGCGCCGATGGCCAGGACCCGGAGAGCGACTGGGAACTCCATGACGCCGCATTCGAAAAGAACCTGCGTTTCCTGAACGACAATCGTTTCGACTACCTGCATTACACCTCGGCAAATGGAACCGATCTGACGATTGGCATGACGAAAGGTCACGAGTGGGCCGGCGGCAAGGGCAAGACGCCCGATGGGCACCCCTTCTTCCCCAACATTCCCACCGAGGAAGTCTTCACCTCGCCTGATCGTATGCGTGCCGACGGTATCGTGTATTCGGCTATGCCGCTCATTCACCACGGTAACAAGGTTGACGATTTTTGGATTAAGTTCGAGGCGGGCCGCGTAGTGGACTACGATGCCCGCGTGGGTAAGGCGACGCTTGCGAGCATTATTGACACCGATGAAGGTGCCGCTCATCTGGGTGAGGTCGCGCTTATCTCCAAGAACACGCCGATCCGTGAAAGTGGCGTTCTATTCTATGACACGCTCTATGATGAGAACGCTAGCTGCCATCTCGCGCTGGGTGTCGGTTTCCCCGAATGCATCGAGGGTGGGTATGACATGTCCAAGGAGGAGCTCCTGGAGCATGGCGTTAACGTCTCGAGCACGCACGTCGATTTTATGATCGGCACGGACGATATCGATATTACGGGCATTACGCCTGATGGACGTGAAGTTGTGATTTTCCAGAACGGCCAATGGAGTTGGGAATAGCCCCAGACCGTGGTACAATGCCACCCGCGGGCCGTTAGCTCAGCTGGCAGAGCAGGGGACTTTTAATCCCAAGGTCCAGGGTTCGAACCCCTGACGGCCCACCATAGAATAGAAAAGCGACTGGCGGATGCCGGCCGCTTTTTTGTTGCCGCGACATGGGTTCGAACCCGAAAGGGCGCGGAGCTGAGTAAACGCGTGAGCGTTTGCCAGCGCAGCGCGCAAGGCGCGAAGCGCCGCAGCGGCCGTCTGCAGAGCAGGCCGAACCTCTGACGGCCCACCCAAAGAAAGGAAAACGAAATGAAAACAGATAGATACGGAATTAGCGGCAGCACATTAAAGATAATAGCGGCCATTTCGATGGTTCTCGATCATGTAAGCAGGATCGTCCTGACCAATGGAATCATGACTCACGCATCGTACAATCAGATATCAGACGAACAGTGGGCGATTCTAAGCGAGGCTTCGGATGTGCTTCATGTTCTTGGCAGAATTGCATTTCCCTTATTTTGCTTTTTGATAGTTGAGGGATTTTTGCATACTCATGACATAAAGAGGTACCTGCGAAATATGCTTGTCTTCGCAATCATTGCGGAGCCCATATACGATTTCGTTCAAACCGGGCAACTATTTGACCTTCGGCAACAAAATGTTATGTGTGAGCTCCTGCTTTGCTTGGTCTTCTTGATAATTCTGGAAAAGATACAAAGCCTTTCAAAATGGAAGAGGTACATCGCAGAAACTGCTCTGATTGTTTTGACAGCACTGGCAGCTGAATACACTAAACTAGATGGCGGTGTGTATGGCATTCTGCTTGTGGCTGCATTCTATTTATTCCACGACAGCAAGGCCAAGATGTTCTTTGCTGCAGTATGCGCAGTGCTCCTTTCGTCATGCCATATAGTTGGCGGCGGATTTGAGTTTGCTACAGCTAATATATTTAATCCTGATGTTGCTGCCGCGGTCGTTTCGTTGCTGCTTATCAATCTTTATAATGGCAAGCGAGGGCTGAAGCTCAAATATTTCTTCTACATTTTCTATCCGGCTCATCTTGCTCTGCTTTATGGTGTCTCACTTATTGTTTTGAACTGTCTTTAAAAACTCTCAAACAAGTCTCTGAAAGCAGAACTAAATTGACCCTAAGACTGCTTGTGAATTTCCGGAAGACCTGTGAGATACGAGGATAGACAACGAGGGCTGTAGAAAGATGCTTCTCAGTTCTCTGGCGGATCGCACGTATCTGTATGAGGATCACTTCCACACACTCATTAATAACAGTGATAAACACGGCAGATCCTCAAAACATGAGGCTGTGGAGGTCGAACGATGCTTCGAAAGCATGAATGGCAGCGAGAAAATGAGTTCGGAAGCGCCCTCTGGATGATCCAGCATAGAATAGAAAGCGATCGGCTCCGGCTGGTCGCTTTTTTGTTGCCGCGCCACGGGTTCGAACCCGAACTTCTCTATATATAAGAACGCTTGGCGAACAAAACCTGCCTTTTACCGACGGGAAACAAATAGCTGATGCTTTTGGAGTAAAGTGGCGCTCCAGAGATGACCGATGCCTTAACACCTATAAACCAGCTGGTCATCGCCAATATCAGAAGCCAATGCTTCAGTTTTAACCTCAGTGATGCGACTGAGGGGCCTATTTATTTGTGAACAAAATATGGAGTGCGCGATTCCCGCCCCCGGCGCCCCTCGGGTCTGGCAATATATCTCCTTGCCGCGCGGTCCGGTCGGACCGGATCAGCCGCCAGGCGTGCACCTTGAGAACCGGATACTGCGAGGATGGACACATTCAGTGTCGCATCCGGGCAGACATCGAACCATTTGAAATGGTCTAACTTGGATTTGTTTTTCGCAAGGCCGCCGAGAGGCGGCCCCGAGAAATTCCTTTTCCTATACAGAACCATATGAATCGAACGGAACCGATCAGCGATGGACTGAGAGGACCGGACGGGCTCGAAGCCCAGAATATTTTGGACGGAGAGTTCGATCCTGGCTCAGGATGAACGCTGGCGGCGCGCCTAACACATGCAAGTCGAACGGCACCTGCCCTCGGGCAGAAGCGAGTGGCGAACGGCTGAGTAACACGTGGAGAACCTGCCCCCTCCCCCGGGATAGCCGCCCGAAAGGACGGGTAATACCGGATACCCCGGGGTGCCGCATGGCACCCCGGCTAAAGCCCCGACGGGAGGGGATGGCTCCGCGGCCCATCAGGTAGACGGCGGGGTGACGGCCCACCGTGCCGACAACGGGTAGCCGGGTTGAGAGACCGACCGGCCAGATTGGGACTGAGACACGGCCCAGACTCCTACGGGAGGCAGCAGTGGGGAATCTTGCGCAATGGGGGGAACCCTGACGCAGCGACGCCGCGTGCGGGACGGAGGCCTTCGGGTCGTAAACCGCTTTCAGCAGGGAAGAGTCAAGACTGTACCTGCAGAAGAAGCCCCGGCTAACTACGTGCCAGCAGCCGCGGTAATACGTAGGGGGCGAGCGTTATCCGGATTCATTGGGCGTAAAGCGCGCGTAGGCGGCCCGGCAGGCCGGGGGTCGAAGCGGGGGGCTCAACCCCCCGAAGCCCCCGGAACCTCCGCGGCTTGGGTCCGGTAGGGGAGGGTGGAACACCCGGTGTAGCGGTGGAATGCGCAGATATCGGGTGGAACACCGGTGGCGAAGGCGGCCCTCTGGGCCGAGACCGACGCTGAGGCGCGAAAGCTGGGGGAGCGAACAGGATTAGATACCCTGGTAGTCCCAGCCGTAAACGATGGACGCTAGGTGTGGGGGGACGATCCCCCCGTGCCGCAGCCAACGCATTAAGCGTCCCGCCTGGGGAGTACGGCCGCAAGGCTAAAACTCAAAGGAATTGACGGGGGCCCGCACAAGCAGCGGAGCATGTGGCTTAATTCGAAGCAACGCGAAGAACCTTACCAGGGCTTGACATATGGGTGAAGCGGGGGAGACCCCGTGGCCGAGAGGAGCCCATACAGGTGGTGCATGGCTGTCGTCAGCTCGTGTCGTGAGATGTTGGGTTAAGTCCCGCAACGAGCGCAACCCCCGCCGCGTGTTGCCATCGGGTGATGCCGGGAACCCACGCGGGACCGCCGCCGTCAAGGCGGAGGAGGGCGGGGACGACGTCAAGTCATCATGCCCCTTATGCCCTGGGCTGCACACGTGCTACAATGGCCGGTACAGAGGGATGCCACCCCGCGAGGGGGAGCGGATCCCGGAAAGCCGGCCCCAGTTCGGATTGGGGGCTGCAACCCGCCCCCATGAAGTCGGAGTTGCTAGTAATCGCGGATCAGCATGCCGCGGTGAATGCGTTCCCGGGCCTTGTACACACCGCCCGTCACACCACCCGAGTCGTCTGCACCCGAAGTCGCCGGCCCAACCGCAAGGGGGGAGGCGCCGAAGGTGTGGAGGGTGAGGGGGGTGAAGTCGTAACAAGGTAGCCGTACCGGAAGGTGCGGCTGGATCACCTCCTTTCTAGGGAGATACATTCTTAGAGAGAAAACACTTTAACTCGAATAGAGGGCAGGAGCCCGTCCGGTTGATGTCCGCCAGGATGATTCCCCGCAGCACCCGGTCCCCGGGGTCGCACCCGCGTACCTTGAGAG
>NZ_QSTX01000001.1:0-156762 GCF_003438785.1 Collinsella sp. OM06-18AC | reverse complement strand
GGATGTCGCCCGGGGGAAGTCCCCGCAGCACCCGGTCCCCGGGGTCGCACCCGCGTACCTTGAGAGCCGCATAGCGATAGGAGAGAGATGGAAGATCATTCTTCCAGACTCGATTCTTTTCTGCGATTTAAAGACAGAATGATAGCAATCATTCATCCGATCCAAACAAGAAGAATTCACTTATATATGAGTGAGGAGCATCTGATCGCGAGCACAGTCAACTACTGTGCCGCGGTATGAGATACCCGAATTGCGACATACGAGCGCTATTCATGATATCGATTAATTGACTTAATTAGCGACACGTGGATATCCCGCGGGCCCGAGAGCGGTCCCGCAAGATACCACGGGCGCACGGCGGATGCCTTGGCACAGGGAGCCGATGAAGGACGCGGCAAGCTGCGATAATCCCCGGCGAGGAGCACACATCCTTCGACCCGGGGGTCTCCGAATGGGCGAACCCATCCGTAGAGGTACGGATATCCCCACCCCGAACACATAGGGGTGGGGAGGACAACCCGGGGAACTGAAACATCTAAGTACCCGGAGGAGAGGAAATCAATCTCGAGACTCCCCGAGTAGCGGCGAGCGAAAGGGGACCGATGGCCAAACCGTCGAGCGGGCATACCCGGCAGGGGTTCCGCCGGCGGGGTTGCAGGGCCGCGCATCCGGGGGCTGCCGCCCCCGGGCGCAGGTCCGGCTGGGGAGCGGAACGGCATGGGAGGGCCGGCCGCAGCGGGTGACAGCCCCGTACGCGAACCCAGACCGGACGGCGCGACGCGGTCCCTGAGTAGGGCCGGGCACGTGAAACCCGGTCCGAACCTGGGTGGACCACCATCCAAGCCTGAGTACTACCCTGTGACCGATAGCGCACCAGTACCGTGAGGGAAAGGTGAAAAGCACCCCGGGAGGGGAGTGAAACAGTACCTGAAACCGTGCGCCCACGAGCAGTCGGAGCACCCTTGTGGTGTGACGGCGTGCCTTTTGTAGAATGAGCCAGCGAGTCGCTGGCGCGGGGCGAGGTTAACCGAAAGGGAGCCGGAGCGAAAGCGAGCCTTAACAGGGCGACTTGAGTCCCGCGCCGCGGACGCGAAGCCGGGTGAGCTATCCGTGGGCAGGCTGAAGCGGGGGTAAGACCCCGTGGAGGGCCGAACGCACGTCGGTTGAAAACGGCGGCGATGACCTGCGGATAGGGGTGAAAGGCCAATCAAACCCGGAGATATCTCGTTCTCCCCGAAATAGCTTTAGGGCTAGCGTCGCGCGTTCACCGCCGGAGGTAGAGCACCGGATGGACTAGGGGGCTTCGCCGCCTACCGAATCCAACCGAACTCCGAATGCCGGCGGCCCAGAGCGCGGCAGTCAGAGCATGTGGGCTAAGCTGTGTGCTCGAGAGGGAAACAGCCCGGACCGCCCGCTAAGGTCCCCAAGTTCCAGCCGAGTGGCAAAGGATGTGCGTCCGCCCAGACAACCAGGATGTTGGCTTAGAAGCAGCCATGCATTCAAAGAGTGCGTAACAGCTCACTGGTCGAGTGGACATGCGCCGACAATACACGGGGCTAAGCTGGACACCGAAGCGGCGGGATTTTATCTATATAGAATCGGTAGGGGAGCTTCCCATGGGCGGTGAAGCCGCCGGGCGACCGGCGGTGGAGCGCATGGGAGTGAGAATGCTGGCATGAGTAGCGAGAGACGAGAGAGTAACTCGTCCGCCGTGAACCCGAGGTTTCCTGGGCAAGGCTAATCCTCCCAGGGTCAGTCGGGGGCTAAGGCGAGGCCGGGAGGCGTAGCCGACGCGCAGCAGGCAGACATTCCTGCACCGCGCACGCGGCGCTACGACCGACGGGGCGACGGATGGGGGTGGCTCGGCGGGGTTCTGGACGTCCCCGTGATGGAGCGCGGCCCGCGGACCAGGGAAATCCGGTCCGCACGAGGGCGAGGCTCCGGACGAAGCGATCAAGCGAAGCGAGTGAGCCCGAGGTCCCTAGAAAAACCCCTAGGCAGGCGCGTGCGCGCCCGTACCGCAAACCGACACAGGTGGGTGGGTAGAACATACCGAGGCGATCGGGTCAACCATGGTCAAGGAACTCGGCACAATGGCCCCGTAACTTCGGGAGAAGGGGTGCCCGCGCGTACGTGAACGGACTTGCTCCGGGAGCGGAGGCGGGCCGCAGTGGAGAGGCCCAAGCGACTGTTTACCAAAAACACAGGACTCTGCAGAAGCCGCAAGGCGACGTATAGGGTCTGACGCCTGCCCGGTGCCGGAAGGTCACGCGGAGGAGTTAGCGCATCGCGCGAAGCCCCGAAGCCAAGCCCCGGTAAACGGCGGCCGTAACTATAACGGTCCTAAGGTAGCGAAATTCCTTGTCGGGTAAGTTCCGACCTGCACGAAAGGCGCAACGACTTGGGCGCTGTCTCGACCATGGACCCGGTGAAATTGCACTGGTCGTGAAGATGCGACTTACCCGCGGAAGGACGGAAAGACCCCGTGAACCTTCACTGCAGCTTGGCATTGGCCGCTGGTCCCGCGTGTAGAGGATAGGCAGGAGGCATCGATCCGGAGGCGCCAGCCCCCGGGGAGCCGCCCTTGGAATACTGCCCTCGCGCGACCGGCGTCCTAACCCGAGGCCGTCAACCGGCTCGGGGACCGTGCCAGGCGGGCAGTTTGACTGGGGCGGTCGCCTCCTAAAGGGTAACGGAGGCGCGCGAAGGTCCGCTCGGGACGGTCGGCAACCGTCCTTTTGAATGCAAGAGTACAAGCGGGCTTGACTGCGAGGCCCACAAGCCGAGCAGGTGCGAAAGCAGGCTCTAGTGATCCGGCGGCCCCGAGTGGGTGGGCCGTCGCTCAACGGATAAAAGGTACTCCGGGGATAACAGGCTGATCTTGCCCAAGAGTCCACATCGACGGCAAGGTTTGGCACCTCGATGTCGGCTCATCGCATCCTGGGGCTGGAGCAGGTCCCAAGGGTACGGCTGTTCGCCGTTTAAAGCGGTACGCGAGCTGGGTTCAGAACGTCGTGAGACAGTTCGGTCCCTATCCTCCGTGGGCGCAGGAGAATCGATGGAGGCTGCCCCCAGTACGAGAGGACCGGGGTGGACGCACCTCCGGTGAACCGGTTGTCGACCAACGGCACGGCCGGGTAGCCGCGTGCGGCGCGGATAACCGCTGAAGGCATCTAAGCGGGAAGCCGTTCCAGGGATTAGTTCTCCTTCCGGTAAGGGCCCAGGTAGACTACCTGGTCGATAGACGGCAGGTGCAAGGGCGGCGACGTCCTCAGCCGAGCCGCACTAATCGCCCGAGCTCTTCCGGAACCGCACCTCGCGGCCCGCGGGACCCAGCGCCCATGCGCGCGGTCCGGGCACGAGGATGCCCCCGAGTCGTCTCCCCTATGCGCCATGCGGCCCCCAGGGCACGTAGATGAGACCCAGGACACCGTAACGGTGGGCGCCGCCCACCGGTCAGCGGCCAGAGCATGGGGGGCACGCCCGGTCCCGTTCCGAACCCGGAAGCTAAGCCCCATCGCGCCGAGAGTACTGCGGGGCCAGCCCGTGGGAGGCCAGGGCGCCGCTGACCGGTGGACGGCACCGAGCCGTCGGATGACTTGAAGAAGGGGGAGGCCTCGCGGCCTCCCCCTTTTTTACGTTTGATGGAGAGCCGTAATACAAGCACTCGCCTTCGTTTGGCTTGTCTTACTGTTTGGCTGTATTTTGAGTCCTTCTTTTGTATTTGCGCGATAATAACTCCCATTGGCGTTAGGGAGGACTTGATGTTTACCGTTTTTGTCTTGGGCAATATTGCTTCGGGTAAGTCGACTGCCTGCCGCTATCTCGAATCTCATGGCGCCATGCTTATCGATCTGGACGAGCTTGCCAAATCGCTGTATGTGCCAGGCTCCGATATCGTCAATGCCCTCGCGGAAGAATTTGGCTGGGATATTTTGGACGAGGAGGGCGGCGTTCGCCGTAACATCCTCGCTTCTCGAGCTTTCGCTTCTCCTGATTCGGTCGCACGGCTCAATGGCCTTGTGCACCCCGTTCTCATTGAACAGCTTTCGCTTAGGATTCTCGATCCGGTTTGTTGTACGGTTTCGTCCCCCCGTTATCCCTTTGCGGTTGTCGAGGTTTCTGCCCCGACTGGTTTTGAGGATGCTTTTGGCCTGGCTGATGAAATTCTGGTTATCAGTGCTCCTTTGGCAGTTCGTCGCGAGCGTGCCATTCATCGTGGTATGGAGTCCTCTGATTTTGATGCTCGCTCTGCATGCCAACCTGATGAGGCTTCGCTTTGCAATCTCGCTACGACGGTAATCGATAATGCGGGAGGCGATAATTCGCTCTTTGAACAACTGGACGCATGGCTTGTGCGCCATGGCTTCGGGGATGTAACGGATAAGGAGGAGGCCGATGCCTAAGACACGTTTCTTTACGTGGTATCGCGTTGCGCCACTTGCCGTTGTGCTCGTCTTCGGCTTTATTTCGCTCGTCTACTCGTATGCTCCTGCCGCCTTCTTTAAGCCTTTGTATCCAATTGACTACGAGGCGTATGTAAAGCAATCGAGCATTTCGCACAATCTTGATCCATATCTGGTGTGTGCTGTCATAAAGTCGGAATCGAATTGGGATCCCGAGGCTGAGTCGAATCAAGGCGCTCGGGGATTGATGCAGCTGATGCCCGAGACTGCCCAGGATATGATTGCCAAGGGTCTTGTCGATGGTAGCGAGTATTCCGCCGACAACCTTAACGATCCCGCTACGAACATCGAGTTTGGCTGTGCGTATCTTTCGTATCTTCTAACGTATTTTAACGGGTCGACTGACAGCGCCATTGCCGCCTATAACGCCGGCATGGGCAATGTCGACGGATGGGCGCAGCAGAGCACGTCGCTTCATAATGCAATCACCTTTCCCGAGACGCAGGCGTATCTGATTCGTGTCAATAATGCCTGGGTTCGCTACAAGACCCTCTATCCCGATCGGTTCGTATAGGACTATGCCTGCCGCCTGCGTATACTGCAGATATATGAGTTAGGAGTATCCATGGCGGAATTTGAAGTTGAGCGTGTTGGAGGAGAGCTCAAACGTTTTGGCGTTGAGGGCTCTGAGGTGCCGTTTGAGGTCGTGTCTCCATACGAGCCCGCTGGTTCCCAGCCTAAGGCCATTGAGTCGCTTGTGCAGGGTGTGAGGGACGGAGATCGCTATCAGGTTTTGCTGGGCGTGACTGGTTCGGGCAAGACCTTCACGATGGCTAAGACTATTGAGGCCCTGGGGAAGCCGACGCTGGTCATGGCTCCCAATAAAACGCTCGCCGCTCAGCTTGCGAGCGAGCTCAAAGAGTTCTTTCCCAACAACGCTGTGGTCTACTTTGTCTCGTACTACGACTACTATCAGCCCGAGGCGTATGTGCCGCAAAGCGATACATATATCGAGAAAGACTCCTCGATTAACGAAGAGGTCGAGATGCTGCGCCATCAGGCGACCGCGTCACTGCTCTCTCGACGCGATGTGATCGTTGTCGCATCGGTCTCGTGTATCTATGGCATTGGCTCTCCTGAGGACTATGCGGGTCTGGCTCCAAACGTCGACAAGAAGGTGCCGCTCGAGCGCGATGACTTTATCCATGCACTTATCGACATTCAATATGATCGCAATGACTATGACCTGGCGCGCGGCACGTTCCGCGTGCGCGGCGATGTTGTCGACGTGTATCCGCCTTATGCCGAGCATCCGTTGCGGTTTGAGTTCTTTGGCGACGAGGTCGAGCTGATTGCCGAGATCGATGAGGTTACCGGTGATATGCTTCGTGAGTACGAGGCCATCCCCGTATGGCCGGCATCGCACTACGTGACCGAGAAGCCGAAGGTCAAGGCGGCTCTGAAATCGATCAGCGAAGAGTGCGAGAAGCGCGTGGCGGAGCTCAAGGCGACTGATAAGTTGCTCGAGGCGCAGCGTCTGCAGCAGCGCACCGATTATGATCTTGAGATGCTCGAGACGATGGGTTTTTGCAACGGCATCGAGAACTACTCGCGTCATCTGGACGGTCGCAAGCCGGGTGAGCCGCCGTTTACCCTAATCGATTACTTTCCCAAGGATATGCTCTGCATCATCGATGAGAGCCATGTGACGGTGCCGCAGATTCGCGGCATGCACGAAGGTGACCGCTCGCGTAAGGTGACGCTGGTGGAGCATGGTTTTCGCCTGCCCTCGGCACTCGATAACCGCCCGCTTCGTTTCGATGAGTTTGAGGCAAGGATACCCCAGTTTATCTATGTTTCGGCCACACCGGGCGACTACGAGCTGCGGGTGAGCCAAAACGACGTTGAGCAGATTATTCGTCCAACCGGTCTGCTCGACCCCAAGATCGATGTGCGTCCGGTTCGTGGGCAGATTGACGATCTTGAGGACGAGATTCGCGAGCGCGTTGCCCGCAAGGAGCGCGTGCTGGTGACCACGCTCACCAAGCGCATGGCCGAGGACCTGACCGACCATCTGCTTGATGCCGGCATTAAGGTCAATTACATGCACTCCGATACAGCGACGATGGACCGTGTCGAGATCCTGCGAACGCTGCGCGAGGGCAAGATCGATGTTCTCGTTGGCATCAACCTGCTTCGCGAGGGCCTAGACCTTCCCGAGGTCTCACTGGTGGCAATTCTCGATGCCGATAAGGAAGGCTTCTTGCGCAACCGCCGCTCGCTGATTCAGACGATTGGCCGCGCGGCCCGTAACGCCGATGGCGAAGTCATCATGTATGCGGACGTTGTGACCGATTCGATGAAAGAGGCCATCGAGGAGACGCAGCGCCGTCGCGAGATTCAGATGGCATATAACGAAGAGCATGGCATTGTGCCCAAGACGGTGCGCAAGGCCATCAACGACATCTCAAGTTTTATTGCCGAGGCCGAAAAAACCGTGGGTTCCAAGGGGCGCTCGAAGGGCGACTCTCTTGGACATGGCGCATTCTATACGCCCGATGAGTCGGGCGAGGGTGGCGTGCCGGAAACGGTGGCGCCCGAGCAGACACTTGCGGAGCAGTTGGAAGAACTGCCGCATGACGAGCTTGTGCGGATCGTCGAAACCATGGAAGAGGATATGCGTAACGCTTCTGCCGCCATGGACTTTGAGGAGGCGGCGCGCCTGCGCGATGCCGTCGTTCAGATTCGGGCGATGCTCGAGGGTGCGTCTGAGGACGAGACGATTGAGCGCTTACGTTCGCAGGCCCGCAAGGGTTCCACGTTCGCATCGGGCAGAAGACGCCAGGGTGCACGGTTTAAGAAATAGTGAACAGGCCCCGAGTTCCCTGTGGAGCTTGGGGCCTGTGTCTTTTGCGCGCTGGAATTCGTGCGTTAGAGGTCTGCGATCAGGGCTTCGGCACAACGGATGCCGTCGGTGGCCGCGCTCATGATGCCGCCGGCATATCCAGCTCCCTCACCACAAGGATAGAGGCCCGGGGTCGACACGGCATGGCACGTTCGGTCTCGGGTGACAGTGACCGGTGAGCTCGAACGAGTCTCCACGCCGGTAAGAACGGCGTCGGGGCGGTCGTAGCCTCGTAGCTTTTTTCCGAGTAGGGGAATTCCCAAACGAAGCGATTCGACGATATGCTGCGGGAGGGCATCGTCGATCGCCGTCCAGGTCACGCCAAGTGGATAGGTTGGTTTTACCTTTCCGGGTGCCGTGCTGGCGCGTCTAGCAAGGAAATCTCCGACGAGCTGAGCCGGCGCGTTCCAGTTGGAGCCGCCCAGGCGATAGGCGGCTCGCTCGCAGGCGCGCTGGAGTTCAATGCCTGCGAGCGGGTCATCGCCGGGAAGGTCGTCAGGTGTGACGTTAACGAGTAGGGCGGCATTCGCGTTGTGCCCGTCGCGGGCATTGAGGCTGGCGCCGTTGACGCACAGATGGCCCTGCTCGGAAGAAGCCGCGACAACCTGTCCGCCGGGGCACATGCAAAACGAGAACACGCTGCGGCCGTTGGGGAGATGGGCGACAAGCTTGTAGGGGGCTGCTCCGAGTGCCGGGTGCCCCGCCGAAGGGCCATATTGGGCACGGTCGATGTCGCGCTGTGGATGCTCGATGCGCACACCCATGGCAAAGGTCTTTTGCGCGAGGGCAACGTTATGTTCCTTGAGAAGCTCGAATACGTCGCGGGCGGAATGGCCGCAGGCGAGAATGAGGCGCTTTGTGGCGATTGTCTCGCTTGCGGTTTCTTGGGGCGGTTGGACATCTACGCCGGTGATGGCGCCAGATCCATCGGTTCGAATATTGACGAGCTTTGTTCGATAGCGGACGGTTCCGCCGAGTTGCTCGATGCGCCGAGAAATGTTGGTGACGACGGTGGGGAGGATGTCGGAGCCAATGTGCGGCTTGGCATCCCACAGGATGTCGCGAGGTGAGCCCGCTTCGACGAAGGTCTCAAGAATCAGTCGATGGGCGGGATTCTTGGTTCCCGTGTTGAGCTTGCCGTCCGAGAAGGTCCCTGCGCCGCCCAGGCCAAATTGAATATTGCATTCGGGGTCGAGGGTGCGCTCCTTAAGAAAGAGGTCAATCGCTTCCGAGCGGCGAAGTGCGGGGTCGCCGCGCTCGATGAGCAAGGGCTTCAGACCCGCTTCGGCAAGGGTGAGTGCGGCGAAAAGGCCAGCGCATCCGGCGCCGACGACAACAGGGCGCTCTTTGGGTGCGCCGGAAACGGGGGAGGGGAATGAAGGCTCACTGTCGTCTATCGTGCGCACGCGTGAGCGGTCGCGCTCGGCCACGCTGCCGAGCACTGTCTGCTCGATGTCTGGGCTCGTCAGCTCAACACGAAAGCTCAGGATGAAATGAACGTCTCGTTTTTTGCGGGCATCGATGGACTTGCGGTGGAGCTCGATGGACTTGATCTCGGAGTCTTTGCAACGTAGGACGCGTTTGACGACTCGCTTGCCAACGATGAGGCAAGCTTTTTCATCGCCGGCCTCATCGAGCGACGCAGTGACTTGGGTGATTTCGATCATCGAGGTCTCCTTAGATGCAAGAAAGAGGCCGCCCGGTATCCCAGACGGCCCGAATGCGTTTTGATTATAGACTGCGCGGCTATAGGCTGCTTGCAGCGCGAATGCCCGAGATCCAGGCCCACGCAAGGTTAAAGCCTCCGCAATCGGCGTCGATGTCGAGCGCTTCACCGCAGACGTAAAGCGGGGCGTCGACAACGCTGCGCGCGCGTAGGCTGGGTGTTGAGATGCTCTCGACAGATACGCCACCACGCGTGACCTGCGCTGAGCGCTCCTCGGCTGTTCCCTTGACGAGCAACTTAAAGTGCTTGAGGATCGAGACCAGGTGGATGACATCGTTGGAGCCTGGATGGCACTGCTCGAACGCTGTGCAGACGACGCGGGAGAGTTGCGGGGCGAGCATGCCGTCGAGCCAACGGGGATCGCGGGGCGAAAAGCCGCCGAGCAGCTCAACGCGCCGGTTGAGCGTATCGAGCAACTCGTCTTTGGAGAGGTCGGGGAAAACGTCGAGCAGGATCGTATCGCCGTGCTGGATACGACGAGAGAGGTTGAAGACAGCGACGCCCGAGATACCGAAGGTTCGAAACAGCACTTCACCGTCTTCGTGCCAGAGCTCATTATGATTGCGGGCGAGCGTCAAGCGGGCGCGGACGCGCAGGCCATCCAACGTCTTGAGCGCCGCCCGATCGCCAAAGACCGTTGCCGATACGGGGCAGAGGATGGGGCGCAGCGAAGTGAGGGGGAGGCGAAACGTATCGGCGATACCGGTGGGGTTGCCGCCCGTGGCGATAATTACGGCATGTGCCTGCAGGGCCACGTTCTTGCGAGGGACATCAGCGAGCGCTTTCCGAAGCGAGCGGAGCTCCGATTTTCGGTCGTCGTGCTTTTTTGCCTTGAGCGCCCGCGCTGGACGGTCTATTTGGAGTGCCCAGCCTTCGGAAGCTTTGTGCGCCGAGGCAACGTAGGCTCCGCAGATTAAGGTGATACCTAGGCGGTCGCAAACGTTGAGAAGCGCGTCGCGCACCGATTCGGCGCGAAGGGAGCGCGGGTACAGCCGGCCTTCCTCGGAGGTTGTCATGATACCCAGCGAGGAGAAGAAACCCATAAGCTCTTGTTCGGGCTGGGGGCCCATGACGGATGTGACGAATGCTGGGTGGTTATACCGCTGAGGATCGATCGATTCGTTGGAGAGGTTGCAGCGGCCGTTACCGGTCGCAAGGAGCTTGAGGCCGCAGGCGACATCGCGCTCAACGATGCAGACGCTTTTGCCAACGCGTGCGGCCGTAATGGCGGCGGCGAGGCCTGAAGCCCCGCCGCCGATTACCAGGACGTCATAGAAGGCGCTCGCGTTCACTTAGGCCTCGTCGGTCTCGTGCGGGGTAATAGCCTCGACGGCAGAGACTGCCTTGGGCAACATGCCATCGGGCAGCGCGGTCTCGACCTCGCCCTTATCGCAGGCCTCGGCGAGTGCCGGATTAATGGGAAGCTGCCCCAAGATGTCGAGGTTATAGCGCTCTGCGACCTCGGGGAGCTTGCTCTTGCCAAAGACCTCGATCTTCTTGCCGCAGTCGGGGCACTCAATATAGCTCATGTTCTCGACAATGCCCAGAATGGGGACGTTCATCTTCTCGGCCATGTTGACCGCCTTGGCGACGATCATCGAGACCAGATCCTGCGGGCTCGTGACGATGACGATGCCGTCGACGGGCAGCGACTGGAAGACGGTGAGCGCGACGTCGCCTGTTCCCGGAGGCATGTCGACCAGCAGGTAGTCGATGGGGCCCCACGAGGTCTCGCTCCAGAACTGCCTAATGGCGCCTGCGATGACCGGACCGCGCCAAAGGACGGGGTCGGTCTCGTTTTGGAGCAGCAGGTTGGAGCTCATGACCTTGACGCCGTGCTCGGAGATTTCGGGCAGCATAAGGTTGCCAAGGGCATGGACGTGGCAACCACTCATACCGAACATCTTGGGGATAGAGGGACCGGTGATGTCGGCATCGAGGACGCCGACCTTGTGGCCGTGACGGGCAAGCTCGGTGGCGATGGCACCGGTGACAAATGACTTGCCGACACCGCCCTTGTCGGAAAGCACGGCGATGACGCGCTTGACCTCGGACAGCGTGTTCTCCTCAAATTGCGACGGCGACGTTTGTCCGCCGGCGGCCTGTGCGTGTTCGCAACCCATGTATGACTCCTTTGTATATGCTGGGGCCGGGGCCCCGCGATGTGACACGAGCGTCATTGTACCCTCGTTTGCGAGCGGGAGTCATTTGCGATGCGTTTGGGCCGAGCGTGCTTGCAATACGATGGGCCCAAGCGAATGGGCGGGCTTACTGAACTTTGCTGGCGAACTCGAGGTATTGCATGCGCTGCAGCTTGTCGATCGTCGAGGCGTAGGGGCTGTCTTCCGATTCCAAGTCGTAGCGCAGCCCGTCGGCACCGAGATAGCCGGCGACATTGATGGTGGGCACATCTGACCTTGTCGCAAGCAGGGCCTTTTGGTAATTGGTGAGCGGGGCGCCGATCTTATTAAGGGTAATGGCTGCAATCTCGTTTGCCCCGACGGTGTCGTAGACGTTGAGCTCGGTATTGCCGGCGATCTCATAGTTAGCCCAGACGAGATATGTCGACTGATAGATACGGAAAGCGTGGCTTGCCGTATCTTCCTGAGGGTACAGCTCGTCGTTGAGAGTCGTTGCGGCGCTCGGCTGATGGTCGCCAAAAAAGACAAGAACAACCGGTCTGCCGATGTTGCGGAGCTCGTTGATAAAGTACTCGAGGTCCCGGTCGGATGCGTTGATGCAGGTGAGATAGGTGTTGAGCGCGCTGTTGGCGCCTTCGCTGGCTCCCTCGACCCAATAGTTTGTCAGCTCTTCGGCGGGAACGGTGCCATAGTCGTAGCCGCCGTGATTTTGCATCGTGACGTCAAAGATGAACTGCGGCGCTTCGTCGGTTCTAAGCAGGTCGAGTATCTTGTCGTAGGTGGCGTAGTCGCATACGCCGGCATGGTAATAGGGCGCACCTTCGAAATCGCCGATTGAAAGAAAGTCTCCAAAGCCCAGCTGCTGATAGATTTTATCTCGATGGTAGTTGACGGGGTTTTGCGGGTGCATAGCGGTAGTGGTATACCCAAGCTCTTTAAGGTCCTTTGCCAGGCTGTTTACGCCATTCATCTGATACAGCTGATAGGGGATCTTGCCTAATCCGACAAAGGCCGTTGTCGCTCCGGTCAAAAATTCGAATTCGGAGTTCGCCGTTCCGCCACCGGCGACCGAAGCGAGCATGGTGCCGCGAACAAGTGTGTCGGGAAGCGAGTTGTAGAATGCGGGGCCGGAGTACCCGGCCGCCTGGAGCTGCTCAAAGCACGAAAGGTCGCTAAAACTCTCGTTCATGATGGCAACAATCGTCGGCTTGATTTCATTGAACTGGGCAACGGCCGCCGCGCGCTGTTCGCTCGAGCCATATGTGCTGTCGTAGACGGCGGCGAGCTCCTGCTCGATGCTCTGCGCCTCATCGGGCGTATAGTCTTCGGGCTTCTCAATGGGCAACTCGTTGACCATTTCGGTGAACGAAGTGATAAAACCCTGAGACGCATACGTGGTGATGGGCTGCCAACGGTCAAATCCAAAATCCAGCGCCTGCTCCAAGTCGATGTTGGAAAAGCCTGAGAGCCCCACAACGGTCACTAGCAGAAAAGCACAGAGGTTAGCGGCGATAGCGGGGAAGACATGGGTGGGCGTACGGAGCTTTCGCGGTCGGATGAGCGAAAGAAGCCCCAGGGAAATCTCCAGCAGGGCGAGAGAGGTTACGATTCCGGCGGTAAAGGTAAACTCGTATCCCTCGCTCACTTCCATTGCGGTGCCAAGGGCCAAGATATCGCTTGGCAGGATGGCTTCGCCTTTAAACGTTATGACGAAGTGCTCGGCAATGCCAAGGACGCAACAGACGACGGGCACGAGGACCATGACGCCTCCATGACGCTGTCCCAGCAAATAAAGGGAGAGCAGAACCGTCGCGAGCAACCCGACGGAAAACCCGAATGAGTTGGCGGGAATGCGATAGAACGTTTCGTTGCAGGCAATTTCGATTGAAACGAACGAGAGCGCTGAAACAGCGGCGATGACAAGGATGTCGCGGCAAATACAGGCAACCGTTCCCGTCGCAAGGTCGGTTTGGTCGATAAGTCCCGAAACCAAGGGCTCGACAAGAAGCATGACGGCGGCAGCACCGAGCGCCGAATAAGAAAGGACCCATAGGGAGCTGCCCTCATTTACGAGCGATTGATTCGTAATCCATGCAGCTACCACGCCGAGCGGGATGAGGAGCGTCGCGCACCAAAAGACGCGGGCAATGGGTGGCTTTTCGTTGCGTTTGATTGAAAAATACACGCGCACGACGACGGCGGCCACGATAAGGACGGCGATGAATATGGGCAGATTGGCCATGTCGCTCGAAGTGATTTCAAGGGGGATATCTTCGGTCATGGACGTTCCTCTGGTACAGCAAATTAAGTTCAGTATTAGATTACTGTAACCTTTCCACGGCATTTCGAGAAACAAAGCGCCCGATACGCAAAGCTAAAGGTCTGCGAATCTTGTATTACGAACATCTGTGCGCGTCGAGTGCGCTAAACTCATCGGCAGTATGATTCGATGCAATAGGAGGCAAGGAGCTTCCATGTCTGATTCCTCTATCGTTATTCGCGGCGCTCGTGAGCACAACCTCCGTGATATCGATGTTTCCATTCCGCGTGACCAACTCGTGGTCATTACCGGTCTTTCTGGCTCGGGCAAGAGTTCGCTGGCATTCGACACTATCTATGCCGAGGGCCAGCGTCGATACGTCGAGAGCCTTTCGAGTTATGCGCGCCAGTTCTTGGGCCAGATGGACAAACCCGACTTGGATTCAATCGACGGCCTTTCGCCGGCGGTGTCGATCGACCAAAAGACGACATCTAAAAACCCTCGCTCGACGGTTGGCACCGTAACCGAGATTTATGACTATCTGCGTCTGCTGTTCGCCCGTGTGGGCACCCCGCACTGTCCCGAATGCGGCCGCGTCATTGAGCGCCAGACGACCGACCAGGTCGCCGATAAGGTCCTGGCGGCGGGGGAGGGCCGCCGCGCGTTTGTGCTGGCACCGGTGGTGCGCGGGCGAAAAGGCGAGTACACCAAGCTGTTTGAGGACCTTCGCGCCGAGGGCTTTAGCCGCGTGCGTGTCGACGGCGAGGTTCGCTCGCTTGATGACCCTATCGATTTGGATAAGAAATTCAAGCACGATATCGAGGTCGTGGTCGACCGCATCGTGATTCGCGAGAACTCGCTGGGCCGTATTGCCGAGTCCGTTGAACAGGCGACTGCGCTGGCGCACGGCAATGTGAACGTATACTTGCTGCCCGACCGCGACGCTCCCGAGGGGACCGAAGGCGAGTTGCTGGAGTATTCGCTGGCGTTAGCGTGCCCGGAGCATGGACACTCCATCGATGACCTGCAGCCGCGTGATTTCTCGTTCAACGCGCCCTATGGCGCGTGCCCCGAGTGCGATGGCCTGGGCTTTAAGAAGACGGTCGATGCCGAGGCCCTAATCGAAGACCCCTCGAAGTCGATCGCCGACGGGGTCTTTGGCAGCCTGTTTGGCAACTCTAACTACTATCCGCAGATTTTCGCTGCGGTCTGCAAACACTTTAAGGTGAGCGTCGATACGCCGTGGGAGGATCTGCCTCCGCGGGTGTGTCGTGCGTTTTTAGACGGCATGGGCGACCAGAAGATTTCGGTCGACTATCAAAAGCTCGATGGGCGCCGCAGCCAGTGGGACACCAAGTTCTCGGGTGTGCGCAATATCCTGTACGAGCGCTATACCGAGACGACGAATGAGAACACCAAGGCGCGCTTGGAGAAGTACATCCGCGAGGAGCCGTGCTCGAGCTGCCACGGCGCTCGTTTGCGCCCCGAGATGCTCGCCGTCACCGTGGGCGGCAAGTCCATTTACGAGGTCTGTTGTCTGTCGTGCCGTGAGTCGCTCGAGTTTTTTGAGGGCCTGGAACTCACCGAGCGCCAACAGTTTATCGGCGGACGCATCGTCAAGGAAATCCTGGAGCGCCTGCGTTTTCTGGTCGATGTCGGACTCGACTATCTGACCCTCGATCGTGCCTCGGCGACGCTTTCCGGAGGCGAGGCCCAGCGTATTCGCCTGGCAACGCAGATCGGCGCCGGCCTCATGGGTGTCCTGTACATTTTGGACGAGCCATCGATTGGCCTCCATCAGCGCGATAACGAGCGCCTGATCAAGACGCTTGAGCGCCTACGCGATATCGGCAATACCGTCATCGTCGTCGAGCATGATGAGGATACGATTCGTGCTGCCGACTATGTGATCGACATGGGCCCCGGCGCGGGCGTGAACGGCGGACACGTAGTCGCGGCGGGAACGCCTGCCGATATCATGGCGTGTCCCGAGTCGATGACGGGCGCTTATCTGACCGGCAAACGAATGATCCGGGTTCCCGATGAGCGCCGCAAGCCCGGTCGCGGCTGCCTTAAGATCACGGGCGCCCGCGCCAACAACCTCAAAAACGTTACCGCCAAGATCGAGTTTGGTACGCTTACGGTCGTTACCGGCGTGTCGGGATCGGGTAAGAGCTCCCTGGTTACCGACACTATCGCACCTGCCCTTACGAATGCCATTCACCGTTCGACGCGCCCTGTGGGTCCGTATAAGAAAATCGAGGGCATCGAGTGTATCGATAAGGTTATCGATATCGACCAGTCGCCGATTGGCCGCACGCCGCGTTCCAACCCTGCTACGTACATTGGCCTGTGGGATGATCTTCGCGCGCTGTTTGCGAGTACGCCGGAGTCGAAGGCGCGCGGCTACTCGCCGGGACGTTTCTCCTTTAACGTGAGCGGCGGTCGCTGCGAAGCATGCAAGGGCGACGGACAAATTAAGATCGAGATGCACTTCCTTCCCGATATCTATGTCCCCTGTGAGGTCTGCGGCGGCAAACGCTATAACCGCGAGACGCTTGAGGTCACCTACCGTGGTAAGACCATCTCGGACGTGCTCGACATGAGCGTCACCGAGGCACTGGCCTTCTTTGGGAATATCCCGCAGATTAAGCGCAAGCTCCAGACGCTGTACGATGTAGGCTTGGGCTACGTGAGCCTGGGCCAGCCCGCTACGACGCTCTCGGGCGGCGAGGCGCAGCGTGTGAAGCTCGCCAAGGAGCTTCATCGACGCCAGACGGGCAAGACGTTCTATATTTTGGATGAGCCGACGACCGGCCTTCATTTTGAGGACGTCCGCCAGCTGCTCGATGTGCTGCAGCGCTTGGTCGATGCGGGCAACACGGTGCTGGTGATTGAACACAACCTTGATGTCATCAAGGTTGCCGACCGCCTGATCGATATGGGCCCCGAGGGCGGTAACGGCGGCGGAACCGTCGTGGTTTCGGGCACACCGGAGCAGGTTGCGGACTGTCCGCAGAGTTATACGGGCAAGTTTTTGGCGCCGTTGCTCAGGCGTGACCGGGAGCGTCAGGCTCAACTTGATGCTCAATAAATAGGCGATTCAGTTTATGGGCGCCATCGACTCCTTGTGATTCGATGGCGCTTGCTGTGTCGAAGTGACGTATGCAGCCGAATTGGACATATACTTAATCCTTGCGTCCGAATGCGAGGGAAAGGATATGCCATGGCAAAGGCTGTAAAGACGCCAAAAACCAATGCGATGCGCGAGCTGGAAAGCGCCGGCATTTCCTATGTTCTACATACGTACGAAGACGATGGTGATGAGTCGGCGGGCCTGGGGGTCGCGATTTCGGAGCAGCTTGGCGAGGAGCCCGGACAAGGATTTAAGACCTTGGTCTGCGTGACGCCGTCCAACGACCACGTCGTGTGCTGCATCCCTGTTGCCGACGAGCTCGATCTAAAGTCCGCCGCGCGTGCCGCGGGGGAGAAGTCCTTGGCCATGATGCATGTGAAGGATTTGCTTGCGGCGACTGGCTACGTTCGCGGCGGCTGCAGTCCGGTCGGTATGAAAAAACGCTACCGGACGCTCATTGATGAGACATGTGTCCTTTGGGATACCATTTTTATTTCGGGAGGCAAGCGTGGTTATCAGCTTGAGCTTGCACCCGATGATTTAATTGCATTTTGCGGGGCGACGGTCGCCCCGATTACGAGAGAGGACTGAGCGATGCCGCAGGAAGAATTGAAGTGCGGAGCTCATTTTGCAAAAGAATCTGCGCCTCAGACACCCTCATCCGAAGCTTCTTCGTCGCGAGACGACACTGACGACATGGGCTCGTCGGACTACTCCACGGTTGGTCGTTCCGCCGGGCTTATGACCATCCTGACCATCGTGTCTCGCGTCACCGGTTTTATCCGCACGTGGGCAATGGCGGCCGCTATCGGCATGTCACTGCTCTCGTCTTCCTATCAGGTCGCCAACAACCTGCCCAATATGCTCTACGAACTCGTGATGGGCGGCATGCTCGTGACGGCGTTTTTGCCCGTGTACATGGGCGTGAGGCGTGAGCAGGGTCGCGAGGCCTCTAACGAGTACGTGGGCAACCTGCTCGGTATTCTGCTATTGGTGCTGGGTGGCATTTCGTTGCTGGGGACCGTGTTCGCCCCGGGCTTTATCTGGACGCAATCGTTCCTTTCGGGTGACGGCGGCAGCATGGATACCGCTGCGTTCATGTTCCGTTTCTTTGCCATCCAGATTCTGTTTTATGGTTTGGGCTCGGTGTTTTCGGGCGTCCTCAACGCACACCGCGACTACTTCTGGTCGACGTTTGCCCCGGTCCTCAACAATGTGATCGTCATTGCGAGCTTTATGGGCTTTGCGCCCGTGTCCGCACAGTTTGGCGAACGTGCCGGCATCATCTTGATTGCGGCCGGTACGACCCTCGGTGTCTTTGTTCAGATGGCATGTCAGATCCCCGCGCTTGGCAAGCACGGCGTGCATCCCCATATCCATATCGACTTTAAGGACCCCGCACTGCGCCAGACGATTGCGCTCGGTATCCCGACGCTGCTCGCCACGGTGTGCATGTTTGTCTCGACTTCTATCACCAACGCTGCTGCGCTGGTGGTCCAGCCCGAGACCGGTCCTTCCGTCATCGCCTATGCGCGCCTGTGGTACACGCTGCCCTACGCGCTGATTGCCGCCTCGCTTTCGACGGCGCTCTATACCGAGCTCTCTCACGACGCACAGGAGAAGGATTACGACAGCGTCCGCACGGGCATTTCGCGTGGCGTCGCCCAGATGCTGTTCTTCCTGATTCCATTCGCGCTGTACTTGATTGTCTTCGCGCGTCCGCTCAACATGATCTACTGCGCTGGCAAGTTCGATGAGTCCGGTGTGGCGCTGGTGTCGGAGTTCCTTATCTACCTGGCACTTTCCCTGCCGCTCTACGGCGTGGTCGTGCTGATGCAGAAGAGCTTCTCTGCCTTGCTCGACATGAAGCCCTATAGCCGCTATTGTCTGTATTCCGCCATCGGCCAGGCCGGCTCGGTTCTGCTGTTTGGCGTTGTGCTGGGCTTCGGTATGCCCGCAATCGCGCTTTCGTATGTCGTCGACTACGTGATCTTGGTCGGTTGCTCGCTGTGGTGGCTGCGTCGTCGTCTGCGTGGTCTTCAGGTTAAATCTATCCTGCATGGCGGTTTCTTTGGCCTTTTGCTCGGTGGCCTGGGTGCTGCCGCAGGCGCCGGCGTCATGTGGGCGCTTGAGCACTTTGTCGGGGCACTTGGCGGCTCGATTCTGATTACTCTTGGCTACGTTTGCGTTGCGGGTGTCGTCTCGCTTGCTGTTACCTTTGGCCTTGCCGTCGTCCTTAAGATGCCCGAGGTCTCGGCGCTGATTCGTCGCAAGTAGGTGCGCGTGACCGGTCACGACAACATTCCAACGCTTGCCGAGCAGGTTTCGCGCGTTCCCACGCAGCCCGGCTGCTACCTTTGGAAAGACGCCAAGGGCGATGTCATCTACGTGGGCAAGGCGAAAAACCTGCGCGCCCGTATGCGTCAGTACGTGACGCTGCAGGACGAGCGCCAGAAGATCCCGCTGATGATGCAGCTGGTGGCGAGTTTTGACTATATCGTGGTGGAGACCGAGCACGAGGCGTTGGTGCTCGAGCGCAATTTGATTGGTCAGTACCATCCGTACTTTAACGTCGACCTCAAGGATGACAAGAGCTACCCCTTTATCGCCATTACAAAGGGCGACCTGTATCCCGCTATCAAATACACGCGTGAGCGTCATAAGCCGGGAACGCGCTATTTTGGACCTTATACCGATAGCCGCGCGGCACGTGAGACGATAGATACGCTGCGCAAGGTTATCCCCATCTGCTCCGCATCCTGTGCGGAGTGGCGTCGTTGTCGCCGTATCGTCGAGTCCCACAAGGGCGAGGAAGACATCGTCAATATGATTTGCGCGCAAAACGGGCGCCCCTGCTTCGACTATCATGTCGGGCGCGGCCCGGGTGCGTGTGTCGGCGCGATTTCCCCGGCAGACTATGCCAAGAACGTCAAGCGTGTCGAACGTTTTTTGTCGGGCCATCGCAAGGACGTCGTCGACGAGCTGACATCCGAGATGACGGAGGCCGCCGAGGCGCTCGATTTTGAGCGCGCCGCCCGCGTCAAACGTCGTTTGGAGGTCATCAGGGGTCTGGACGATCGTCAGCAAGTCGTTTTTCCCTCCAGTGTCGATATCGATGTCATCGGTTTCTATCGCGAGGAGACCATCTCCGCCGCTTGCGTCTTCGTCGTTCGCGAGGGCCGAACAGTTCGCACCTGCGAGTTCATTCTCGACAAGGGTCTTGATGTTGACGAGGAAGAGCTCCAGTCGGGCTTTCTTAAGCGCTATTACGACGAGACGGCTGATATTCCAGCTGAGGTCAACCTTTCCGTCGAGCTTGAGGATGCGGAGGCGCTGGGGGAGTGGCTTGCGGGCAAGCGTGAGCGTTCCTGCCATCTCCATAGGCCGCAGCGTGGCGAAAAGCACCGTCTGCTCGATATGGCATCCAAAAATGCGCGCCATGCCCTCATGCGCTACATGATGCGAACGGGGTACGCTGACGACCGCACCAATCAAGCGCTCCTGGAGCTCGAAAGTGCGTTGGCGCTGCCATCGCCGCCGTTGCGTATCGAGTGCTTCGATATCTCGACGCTGCATGGCACCTTTACGGTCGCCTCGATGGTGGTGTTTACCAACGGGCGCGCCGACAAGAGCCAGTATCGTCGTTTTAAAATCCAGGCCGAATTGGACGAGGCAAACGACTTCGTGTCGATGTCCGAGGTTTTGGGACGACGCTATGCTCCCGAGCGCATGGCCGACGAGCGCTTTGGCTCGCGCCCCGATTTGCTCGTTGTCGATGGCGGTAAGCCGCAATTGACCGCTGCGATCAAGCAACTTGAGGCTCTTGGGCTCGATATACCAGTTTGTGGCTTGGCGAAGGCCGATGAGGAAGTTTTTGTGCCTTGGGACGAGACTCCCGTCGTGCTGCCGACCGGGTCCGCGTCGCTCTATCTAATTAAACAGGTGCGCGATGAATCGCACCGTTTTGCCATCACGTTCCATCGCGAATTGCGCGATAAAGCCATGACGGTTTCGGTACTCGATGACGTTCCAGGCGTGGGACCCACCAGAAAACGTGCCCTTATGCGCCATTTTGGCTCGATGAAGCGTTTGCGCGCGGCGAGCGAGCAAGAGATCGCGGAAGTTCGAGGCATTCCTGCCGATGTCGCCAAAGCGGTTCACGAGGCGCTCGTTGCATGGAATGCCGAGCGCGCCGAGGCGGCGGCAAAGCAATCCGAAAACTAAACACGCCTCTAAACCACTGATATACATGATTGCGTGATTTTCAATCATGTATTTCGCGGCGATTACCTGCAGATTTCGGGTTTTATTAACGCTAAAACGTTTGACTAACCATGGTGAATAACACTGCTATCCTGCGGGTTGACGAAGACTGATATCTCACCTCGTCGATACATACTGTCTGTCGAATCGTTTGTCAATGAATTCGGCGAACGGTAGTAAATACCGTTCAAGCGGATGTATGTATCGGTCGCCGAGCGCGGCACCTCACTTGGGTTCGTCGGTAGGTAAGGTATATATCGTCCGCAAGTTGCGCGGGGGCACGTCTAGGTGCTCCCGGGTAAGATTCTCTATTGATAGGAGAAGACATGGCCATCATCAACAAGGGTATGTCCAGGCGTTCGTTCCTCGGCCTCACCGGCAGCGTCGCTGCTGTCGCAGGGCTTGGTCTCACCGGCTGCGGTGGCAGCTCTAGCGACGAGGGTTCCGCTTTCGGTTCCACCGATTCCGCCAACCGTGGCGGCGGCGTGATCACCGCTGGTTCCGCTTACGCTCCGTCCAGCTTCGATCCCGCCAGCACCGGCTCCGCTGTGGGCCTGGGTGCTAACTGGCACGTCGTCGAGGGCCTCTATGGCATCGATTACCACGACTACAGCACCTTCAACGAGCTCGCCACCGACGATCCCAAGTCTGTGGACGACACCACTTTCGAGGTCACCATCCGCAAGGGCGCCAAGTTCTCCGATGGCACCGAGGTCACCGCTGACGATGTCGTCGCTTCCTACACCGCTTGCGCCGCTTCTGCTACGTATGCTCCGTTCTTCCAGCCCTTCGAGTCCATCGAGGCCAAGGACGCCAGCACCGTGACGGTCAAGACCAAGGTCCCCAACTTCTCCCTGCTCAAGGATCGTCTGGCCATCGTCCGCGTTACCCCGGCCACCCAGACCGAGGAGGATCGCGCCAAGCAGCCGATCGGCTCCGGCCCCTGGATGTACGACTCTATCTCCGATACCGAGATCACCCTGGTTCCCAACCCCGAGTACAACGGTGAGTATGCTGCCGAGGATAAGAAGATCCAGTACAGCATCCTGACCGACCCCACCGCTCGCGTTACCGCTCAGCAGGAGGGCTCCACGCTCGTTATGGAGCTCGTTACCGCTGACGCCGTCGACCAGCTCGAGAGCGCCGGCTGCAAGATCGATAACGTTCAGGGTTTCGGCACCCGCTTCATCATGTTCAACGTCGCCAAGGGGCCTTGGAACAACGTCAAGGTCCGTCAGGCTGTCATGTATGCACTCGACACCGAGAAGATGGTCAGCAACACCTTCGCCGGCCTTGCCACCGCTGCCAGCTGCTACCTGCCCAAGAGCTTCACCAACTATCATGAGGCTTCCACGGTGTATAAGACCGACGCCAAGAAGGCCAAGAAGCTCATCGAGGAGTCTGGCATCACCCCGGGTGCCATCACCCTGCGCACCACCGACAACGAGCAGATCAAGGGCATGGCCGCCCAGGTCAAGAACGACCTCGACGCTCTCGGCTTCGATGTGACCATCCAGACCGATACCTCGCCGGCCACCTACGCTGCCATCGACGGCGGCGAGGCCTACGATATCCTCCTTGCCCCTGGCGATCCTTCCTGCTTCGGCGCCGACCCCGACCTGCTGCTTAACTGGTGGTACGGCGACAACGTCTGGATGCAGACCCGTTGCCCGTGGAAGGAGTCCGCTGAGTGGCAGAAGCTCCACAGTCTCATGGACGAGGCTCTTGCCGCCGAGGGCGACGAGCAGCAGAAGAAGTGGAACGAGTGCTTCGACATCATTGCCGACAACGCTGTTCTGTACCCCGTTGTCCACGTCAAGACCGTCTCCGCTTCCTGGGACGATCCGTCCACTGCGCCCAACGGCGAGGCCCTCGATGGCTTCAAGGGCATCGGCACGACGAGCATGTCCTTCAGGGGCGTCGCGACCGTCAAGGCGTAAGGCTCGCTTGAGTCTGTATGCAGGATGTCGGTCGTTGGGACCGTATCCTCATAGTTGAAACAAAGACCCGGGCGGCAACGATGTCGCTCGGGTCTTGTAATGAGTATCCGTACTCATATACCAGTTGGTCCTACCGACAAAAGAAAGGGGAGAGAACGTGAACAACTTGCTACGTTTGATTGGAAGGCGTCTCGTGGCGCTGCCGATCATGGCATTGGGCGTCACCGTCCTGGTGTTCTTCCTTATGTCGTTCTCCAAGACCGACCCCGCCTATACGGCGTTGGGTGACGGTGCCTCGCCCGAGGCGGTTGCCGAGTACCATGAGAAGTATGGTCTGGACGACCCCTGGCCCGTGCGCTACGTGCGCTACATGGGCGATCTGATCCATGGCGACATGGGCACCTATGGTGCTGCTCGCAACTCCGTTGCCAAGCGCATCTCCACTGCCCTGCCCGTCACGATGCAGCTGACCTTCATCGGTCTTGCCATCGGCGCGGTCGTTTCGTTTTTACTCGGCGTCATCGCGGCACTGTATCGCGACAGATGGCCGGACCAAGTGATCCGCGTCTTCTCCATCGCCGGCTTGGCAACCCCGTCGTTCTGGCTTGCCGTTCTGTTGATTCTGCTGTTCTCTTCCTACCTTAAGGTGCTTCCGGCGTCCGGTGCTCTGCCTCACTTCACCACCAACCCGGCTGGCTATCTGGGACGTATGATCATGCCCGCCATTGCTCTTGCCTTCCCGCTGACGGGTCAGATGACTCGTATCGTGCGTACGGCCATGGTCGAGGAGCTCGACAAGGACTATGTCCGTATGGCTCGCGGCGCCGGCGTTCCCGAGAAGGTCGTCGTCGGCATCAACGTACTTCGCAATGCGCTGATCACCCCGGTCACCACCCTCGGTCTTAAGATCGGTTACCTCATGGGCGGCGCCGTCGTCATCGAGGTTATCTTCAACCTCCCCGGCATGGGCACCGCGATCCTGCAGGGCGTTCAGGGCAACGAGGCGAACCTGGTTCAGGGCGTCGTCATCGTCGTTGCTCTTGCCTTCATCATCATCAACATCGTGGTTGACATGCTCTACCTGCTCATCAACCCGCGCATCAGGACGGTGTAGATTATGGTAAAGATTCGAGAGAAGCAAACCGAGCAGCTCGAGAAGGCTGCCTCCAAGGGGCTCAAGCTCGGTGGCTGGAAGAAGATGACGCTGTCTTCTAAGATTGCCGCCGTCGTGCTGGCGCTGGTCGCCCTGACCGCGATTCTGGCGCCCCTTCTTGCCCCCTATAGCCCGGTCGAGATCTTTACGGCTCGCCAGGCTCCCGGCAACGGATTTATCTTCGGTACCGACGATAAGGGTCGCGACATTCTGTCGCGCATGCTCTACGGTGGTCGTTACTCGCTGATTATCGGCTTTGGCGCCACTGCCATGGCTCTGGTCTGCGGCTCGGTCGTGGGCGCCCTTGCGGCGGTTTCGCGCAAGGCCGTTTCCGAGACGATCATGCGTATCCTGGACATCATCATGTCTATCCCGGGCATCGCCCTCGCGGCCGTCTTCGTCTCCATCCTGGGCAACTCCGTGCCGTCGATCATCTTCGCCATCGGCTTTATGTACACTCCGCAGATTGCCCGTATCGTGCGCGCCAACATCGTGTCCGAGTACGGAGAGGACTATGTCCGCGCGGTCATCGTTTCCGGCGCCAAGGCTCCGTGGATTTTGATCAAGCATGTTCTGCGTAACTGCATCGCCCCGATCATGGTCTTCACCGTTACCCTGGTCGCCGACGCCATCATCTTCGAGGCCTCGCTGACCTTCATCGGCGCTGGTATCCAGGAGCCCACCGCTACCTGGGGCAACATCCTCGCCGACGCCCGCGGCGGCGTGCTCGCCGGCCGTTGGTGGCAGGCACTGTTCCCGGGCCTGGCCATCATGATCACCTGCCTGGCGCTCAACATCCTCTCCGAGGGCATTACCGACGCCATGGCCGCTGCTCCCTCCGCCGCCCTGGATCCGACCGACTCCTCCAAGCGTCGCGAGGCCGACCTGCTGGTCTCCGACCCCGTTCGCGCCTACAAGGAGCAGGCCCAGTCCCTCTCCGCTCGCCTTGGCGCCCTGCGCGATGTCGAGCTCAAGCGTGACGATCGCCATGTGCCTGACGAGTCTGTCGAACCGATTCTCTCGGTCCGTGACTTCTGCATTCAGTTTGAGCACCACGGCGATATCAACGTCGTCGACCATGTCAACTTTGACGTCCGTCCTGGTCAGACCATGGGCCTGGTGGGCGAGTCCGGTTGCGGCAAGTCCATCACCACGCTGGCCATCATGGGCCTGACCGACGACGATGAGCACCTTTCCGGCGAGGTCCTCTGGGAGGGCCGAGACCTGCTCAAGATGAGCAAGAAGGAGTGGTTCGGCCTGCGCGGTACCGATATCGCTATGGTCTATCAGGACGCCCTGTCCTCGCTCAACCCCTCCATGCTCATCTCTGCCCAGATGAAGCAGCTCACCAAGCGCGGCGGCACCCGCAGCGCCGAGGAGCTCCTGGAGCTCGTGGGCCTCGACCCCAAGCGTACGCTCGAGAGCTACCCGCATGAGCTTTCTGGTGGCCAGCGTCAGCGTGTTCTGATTGCTATGGCCCTTACCCGCGACCCCAAGCTGGTCATCTGCGACGAGCCCACGACCGCTCTGGACGTTACCGTCCAGAAGCAGGTCATCAAGCTGCTCAACGACCTTCAGGCCAAGCTCGGCTTTGCCATGATCTTCGTCTCGCATGACCTGGCGCTGGTCGCCGAGGTCGCCCATAACATCACGGTTATGTACGCCGGTCAGGTCATCGAGCAGGCACCCACCAAGGAGCTGCTCACTAACCCGATCCACGAGTACACCCGCGGTCTTCTGGGCTCCGTTCTGTCCATCGAGAGCGGTTCGGGCCGTCTGCACCAGGTGCCCGGCGCCGTTCCGAGCCCGCGCGATTTCCCCAAGGGCGATCGCTTCGCGCCCCGCTCGAGCCATCCGCGCATTGGCCTGGACACCCGTCCGGTCTTCAAGCGCGTGCCCGGCACCGAGCACTTCTATTCCGAGCTCCCCGACGAGGTGCTCAAGGCAAATGGTTTGACCCCTCACGCGGAGGTGATGTAGATGAGCGAGACCGCAGTCAACGGCGTCGAGCCGATCATCTTCCTTGATGACGTCCACGTCACCTTTAGGACCCGTACCGGCTCGATTCTGCACCCCAACCTGGTTCACGCCGTCCAGGGTGTAACGATTAAGCTCATGCCCGGCCAGACGATCGGCATCGTTGGCGAGTCCGGTTGCGGTAAGTCCACCACCGCCAACGTCATGTGCGGCCTGCAGGCCCCCACGAGCGGCAAGGTCTACTTTAAGGGCAAGGACGTTACCAAACGTACCGCCGAGGACCGTCGCCACATGGGTCGCGTCATCTCGGTCGTGTTCCAGAACCCGGCCACGGCGCTCAACCCCCGCATGGTCGTTCGCGAGCAGCTGCTCGACCCCATGCGCGTCCACAACTTGGGCACCGAAGCCGAGCAGGAGAAGCGCGTCAAGGAACTCCTGGAGCTCACCGGTCTGCCCAGCTCCGCCGCCGAGGTTCTTCCCGGCCAGCTTTCGGGCGGCCAGCGCCAGCGCGTCGCAATTGCCCGTGCCCTGTCGCTGAACCCCGATGCCATCATCGCCGACGAGCCCACCTCGGCTCTGGACGTTTCGGTCCGCGCGCAGATTCTGAACCTGCTGACCGACCTTAAGAAGGAGCTCGGCCTGGCCATGGTGTTCATCAGCCATGACATCCAGACGGTCCGCTATATCTCTGACGACATCATCGTTATGAATGGCGGCAAGATCGTCGAGCAGGGCGAGGCCAAGCAGGTCTTCCAGCACCCCCAGGACCCCTACACCAAGATGCTGCTCGGCGCTGCGCCGTCGCTGCTGCATCCCAAGCTCGGCGAGTAGTCTCGCTTTCCCTCCCGTGCGCCCGGTTCCCTTGCCGGGCGCACCTCCGTTGCGATTTCGAAAGGTTGGGTTCACGAGCCATGCCAAGTGCTCAGGAGCTACAACATCAATTTGGTGAATATCGAGGCGCCATGCCCCGTCCATCAGATTTCGATCTCTTTTGGAAGGACCGCATGGCCGAGGCCGACGCCGTCGAGCTCGACTACGCGATTGAGGCGGCTTCGGTCACCGATGCTGTGACCTGCCAGCTTTTCGACCTCTGGTATACCGGCATGTGTGGCGCCCGCCTGCATGCCAAGTATCTCAAGCCGGTTTCGGACGAGCCCGTGCCATTGGTACTTCAGTTCCATGGATATCCGGGTGCAAGCCGCAGCTGGTTTGAGCAGGCGTCGTTTGCGGGCATGGGCATGGCACTCATCGCCCTCGACTGCCCCGGTCAAGGAGGTCCCTCCGAGGACATTGGTGGATTTGAGGGCACAACGGTCGCGGGCCATATCGTCGCCGGTATCGACGGCGACCCGGCCAACCTCTACTATGTCCGCTTGCACCAAGATATTCGCATCCTGTGCCGCATCGTTCGCGAGCTCGAGGGCATCGATCTTGCCCGTGTGTTTGTGAACGGCGCGTCGCAGGGCGGCGGTTTGGGCATTGCGACCTGTGCACTTAACAGCGAGCTTATCAATCGCGCCGCCATCCTCTATCCCTTCCTGTCAGATTTCCGCCTGGTCTGGGATTTGGATGCCGACGACATCGCCTACGAGGGCCTGCGCTATTGGTCTCGCTGGTTTGACGAGGACTCGACTCGTATTGACGAAGCCTAT
The DNA here is from genome assembly GCF_003438785.1 of Collinsella sp. OM06-18AC. NCBI lineage: Bacteria > Bacillati > Actinomycetota > Coriobacteriia > Coriobacteriales > Coriobacteriaceae > Collinsella > Collinsella sp. OM06-18AC. The sequence goes on along the minus strand of NZ_QSTX01000001.1, from coordinate 129,203 downwards.
GCCAAGCTGGCGTACTTCGATTCCAAGAACTTTGCCCCCATGGTCAAATGCCCCGTGCTGTTTGGCACCGGCACAGCCGATACCGTCTGTCCGCCAGCGACGCAGTTTGCGGTCTATAACAACCTGACCTGTGAAAAGCGTCATGAGTTCTTTGAAGGCTTTGGCCACGAGGAGATTCAGGATTTTGACGATCTGATCATTCCGTTTTTCTGCAAGGGAGGGGAGGCTCATGTCTAAGTGCGAGAGCAATGTCGGCGAGCTGATTGTCTCCGACCTTGTGGGGATTCCCGGGACGGTTTCGTCAAGGCTCTCTGAATATCGGGACTGGCACGGTGATGTTCAGGCAGATGTTTCTGATTTGGAGACATGTGCTTCGAATCTTGAGATTCAAGGCCTGGCCATTACGGCGATTGACTTTGTTAACCCCTGCGCCCGTTACTCGGAGGTCTCCTTTGAGCTCGGTGACGATGCGATTCACGCTCGTTTGATCGAGCCTGTCGGTCGTGCCCGAGTTTCTGAGCGCGTGCCGCTGTGCCTGATGTTTCACGACATCGACCGACCCGTGCGGGGATGGCATCACATGACGAGGTTTGCGGCCATGGGATATGCCGTGCTTGCGCTGGACGATGAGGCGATTGGACCCAGCGATCTGCGGCAGGGGATTACCTCGCCTGCTTTTGTCAGGCGCGTCCGTTGGGGCTGCGCGTTGGCGGAGGTCGCGCGCAATCTTGATGGCATGGACCCCGACCGCATCTTTGCATGGGGCGAGGGTCTTGGCGGCGGAGTCGCGCTGGCGGTTTCTGCTCTGGACGAGCGGGGCCTCGCCCGCACGGCGGTTGCCAATCCGCTTCCTGGCGGCCTCGAGGTGCTGTCGTCTCGGGTGCGCGGATCGGTGCTCATGGGCACATCGCTTATGGATACCGTGAGCGATCCCAAGGATCAGTTTGCCGTATTCAACGGTCTTGAGTGTGACCGGAGGCATATCATCTATGCAAAATACGCTCACGAGCGCATCAATGCGTTCGAAAACGAAGTCGTAGACTTTTTTAACCAAACGTTCCACTCGTGTTCTTTGGCCTAGACGGCCTGGACACTGCCAACAAGAGTGGGTGGCATAGGGCCGCCCGCCAGACAACTAAGGAGATTCTTGTGGCAACTCAGAAATTCACCGGCGTTATCCCTCCCGTCGTTGTTCCCGATACCGAAGATCACCAGCTCGATGTTGCCTCCTTTGAGCGCAGCATCAACCGCATGATCGATGCCGGCGTCGATGGCCTGTTCTTCTTGGGCTCTTCGGGTGAGGTCGTTTTCTCCACCGACGAGCGTCGTCGCCAGATCATCGCCGAGGCCGTCCGCATCGTCGACCACCGCGTGCCTGTTCTGGTCGGCATCATCGATACCGAGACCGAGCGCATGATTGAGCACGGCAAGGTCGCTCAGGAGCTGGGCGCCGATGCCCTCGTCGCCACCTGCCCGTTCTATGCCCTGCAGGGCATGACCGAGGTCGAGGAGCACTTCCGCATCCTGCACGAGGAGCTTGACCTGCCCATCTTTGCCTATGACATCCCCGTCTGCGTTCACACCAAGCTCCCCTGGAAGCTCCTTGCCAAGCTCGGCGCCGAGGGCGTCCTTGCTGGCGTCAAGGATTCCTCGGGTGATGACATCTCGTTCCGCTACCTCGTTCAGGAGAACGAGAAGAACGGCCATCCGATGAGCATCCTCACCGGCCACGAGGTTGTTGTCGACGGCGCTTACCTCGGTGGCGCCGACGGCTCTGTCCCGGGTCTCGCCAACGTTGAGCCCGAGGGCTACGTTCGTCAGTGGAAGGCCGCTCAGGCTGGTGACTGGGCTACCGTCAAGGCCGAGCAGGATCGCCTCAATGAGATTTCGCACATCTGGGATGTCACCTCGGGCGTCCAGGGCTATGCCGGTGGCGTCGGCGCCTTCAAGACCGCTATGAACCTCATGGGTATCTTCGACAGCCCGACCATGCCGCGCCCGGTGAAGGCCATGACCGGCGAGAACGTCGAGGCTATTAGGAAGGTCCTCCAGGACAACGGCCTCCTGTAAAGCTTTCCCAGGCACCCGACCTCGCCGTTCAACCGTGTGGCCATGACTATTAGGTCAATGGCCACACGGTTTCTCGGCGATCTTGGGCACCAGGAAAACCTTTACTGCGCTGTGACGGCTAGCCTGACGGCGCATTTCCTATAGTTGTTTTTTATCTCCGAAGGAGAGCGACATGGAGAACAAGTACGTCTGTTCTGTCGATATCGGCGGAACTAAGATCGCGACTGCCATCATGGAGTACCCGGCTGACGGTAGTGTGCCCCATCCCGTTTTTGAGGCCGAGGTTCCCACCGAGGCCCAAGAGGGCGGCGAGGCCGTCTTCCAGCGTATCGAGGCGTCCATCAAGGCTGCTCTCGAGGCGAATCCCGATGTCGAGGTCCTTGGCGTCGGTATCGGTGCCGCCGGCGTCGTCGATCCCAAGACGGGCGCCATCGCGTATGCCAATGAGATCATGCCCGGCTGGTCCGGCGTTCAGTTGGGGCCGCGTCTGCGCGAGGATCTCGGTCTTCCCGTTGCCGTTGTAGGCGACGTGCAAGCTCATGCTCTGGGCGAGGCCCACTGGGGCGTCGGCAAGGGCAAGTTCTCCGTCTTGTGTCTTGGCATCGGTACGGGCATCGGCGGCGCATATGTCGAGAACGGCCGCGTAATGCAGGGCTTCCATGGTGCTGCTGGCCATATGGGCCACATCGAGTGCTCGGCTGCCGCCGGCATTCCCTGCGCCTGCGGGCGTTCCGGCCATCTTGAGTCTGTCGCTTCGGGCACTTCCATTGGTCGTATGTACGATGAGCGCTTTGGCCGTGTCGACCCCAGCCGTCCTTCGGTCGGTCGCGATGTGAACGACCTGTGCCGTGCAGGCGACGCAAAGGCGACCGAGGTCATCCATGATGCCGGCTTTGCGTTGGGTGCCAGCTTGGGCTCGCTCGCTAACATCCTGGACCCTGAGGTCATCGTGCTTTCGGGTGGCGTGATTCACCAAGGTCCCGATTGGCGTTCGCAGACGTGGAAGGATTCGGTGCACGAGGGCTATGCCAGCCAGGCGCTCGATCCGCTTCAGGACACGCCGATCCTCATCGGTTCTCTGGAGGGCGATGCTCCGCTCATCGGTGCCGCTGAGCATCTTCTTGCCTCGTTGAAGTAAACGTATCTGCTGTAGGAGCCTCCCGAGACAACACGCCTCGGGAGGCTGTTCTGAGAAAGGTTGCAGCCTTATGACCGTCGATCCTTTGATTCAATCCCTGAAGGGCAAGCTCGTCGTGAGCGTTCAGGCGTATATGGGCGAGCCGCTTCGTACGCCCGAGACCATGGCTCAAATGTCTCGCGCTTGCGAGCTTGGCGGCGCCGCCGCCATTCGCTGTCAGGGCCTTGCCGACATTGCCGCCATTAAGGGTCGCTGTGAGGTTCCTGTTATCGGCTTGTGGAAGGATGGGCACGAGGGCGTTTACATCACGCCGACGCTGCGTCACGCTCGCGCCTGCGTTGCCGCGGGTGCCGATATCGTGGCGATCGATGCCACCGATCGTCCGCGTCCCGATGGCAAGACCGTCGAGGACACCTTCCGTCCGCTGCACGAGGAGGGTGTGCTCCTGATGGCGGATTGTGCCACCATCGAGGACATTCGCCGTGCGGTTGATATGGGCTTCGACCTTGTATCCACCACGCTTTCTCATGGTGTCGCCGCCATCGACTGCACCATGGCCGATGGCCCCGATCTTCCGCTTCTGCGTCAGGCGACCGAGGAATTCCCCGGTCTTCCCATCATCTGCGAGGGCCGTGTGCACACGCCCGAGGAGGCTCGCGCCGCGATCGATGCTGGCGCTTGGGCCGTTGTCGTCGGCACCGCCATCACGCATCCCACGAGTATTACGAGTTGGTTCAAGGCTGCGCTTGAGGCGTAAGACAGGCCTCGTATCCGCTCGGGGCGGTATACTCAATATAGGCAATTGACCGCGCGGGATCCGGGTTGCTGGGTCCCGCGCTTGTTTTCGGGAGGCAACACATGCAAAAGGGAGATGCCATGGATGCGGCGGAGCGCTCGGAGCGCATCCCCGATATCGTCATCATCACCGGAATGTCCGGATCGGGCCGCACGCAGGCCATGCACGTGTTCGAGGACATGGGCTATTTTTGCATCGATAACCTGCCTCCGCGTCTGATCGCCCAGCTTGCCGAGCTCGTCGGCATCAATACGGGCGTGGGCAGGCATCTCGCCGTCACCTGCGATTTGCGTAGCCAGGGACTGTTTGACGAGTTGCTCGATGCGGTCGCCGCGCTCGAAGAACGCGAGATGAGCTGTGACATCGTGTTTCTCGAGGCCTCTGACGAGGTGCTGATCCGTCGTTATAGTGAAAACCGCCGCCGCCATCCCATTGCCAAGCCGGGGGAGACTACGGCCGATGCGATTCAGCGCGAGCGCCTGCAGCTGCAGGGCGTTCGCGACCGAGCTGACATGATTATCGATACGAGCCGCTTGCGCACCTCTGCTCTGCGCAACAAATTGCGCATGGCGTTCTCCGAGTTGTCCGACCAGCAGCTCATGGACGTTCACGTGTTCTCGTTTGGCTTTAAGCACGGTATGCCCGTCGAGGCGGACATTATGATCGACGTTCGCTTCCTGCCCAATCCGTTCTACGATCCCGAGATGCGCACGATGACCGGTCTCGATAAGAAAGTCTCTGACTTTGTTCTGGACCATCCCAAGACCCAGGAGTTCTGGAAGGCCTGGACGCAGCTGCTCGATACGGTCATGCCCGGCTATATCGCGGAGGGCAAGCCACAGCTTTCTATTGCCATCGGTTGCACGGGCGGTCAACACCGCAGCGTTGCCATCGCCGAGGCCACAGCACGTTATTTGGAAGGCGCCCAGTATCACGTGAGCATTTCTCATCGCGACCTGTCGCGCGCCAACACGAAAGCATAGGCCTGCATGTCGTTTACCGCCGAGGTGCGTGACGAGCTCGCGCGCTGCGAACCCGAATGTGAATACTGCGATTTGTCGACGCTTGCCGCCCTGACGCGTGTGAGCGGTACACTTTCGCTGGCCGGCTCCGGGCGGTATCGTTTGACGGTCGCGACCGAGACGGGTGCCGTCGCGCGCACGATGATCACACTGACGCATCGCATCCTTAAGCTCAAAACGGAATTCACCGTTCGTAAATCGGTCTTGCATAAGGTCCGTAACTATCTCATTACCCTGCCCGATCAACCCGATCTGGACAAGGCTCTGGTGCTGCTGGGCATCCTCGACCGCAGGGGAGGGCTCGTCGCTGGTGTTCCCCGGCACATCGTTGCCCGTCCCTGCTGCAGGCTTGCCTACATCCGCGGCGCGCTCATCGCCGGCGGTTTCGTGGCCGATCCCCGCGGCGACTTTCATTTGGAGATCGCGGTGCAGGGCGAGCAGTATGCCCGGGGACTTTGCGATCTATTGGAGCAGATTGGGGTCCATGCGCGCGTTAACGCGCGGCGCGGGTCCTTTGCCGTCTACATTAAGAGCGCCGAGGAGATCGAGCAGCTTCTAAAGCTGGTCGGCGCCAAGCGCAGCGTTGCCGAGATCGAGGAAGCGCGCGCGGTCAAATTGGTTAAGAACGACGTAAACCGTCGCGTGAATGCCGAGCTGGCCAATCAGACCAGAAGTGCGGGTGCCGCCCAGCATCAGCTTGCGTTGATCGATGAGCTCGAACAGCGGGGTTTACGCGACACGCTTCCGGACGCCTTAGCAGTCTTTTGCGACCTGCGCGAGCGCTATCCCGATCTGTCACTGCGCGATCTGGGGGAGATGGCTGACCCTCCCTTGTCGAAGTCGGCCCTCTACCATCGAGTTTTGAGGCTTGAAAAGCTCATTGAAGCAAACAGGTAGTTGAGCGAAACTGCTTATATAGGGATTGAACTGCTGTTTTACTCTTTAAAACGTTTTAACGTAAATTTGATTTTCAATTTCGAGCATTCTCGTGAAATTCAAGTCAAAAAAAAGGTATATTAGGCGAGTGGTTAGTTTGTGGGCCTCAACGGCGGGCGCTGTAGCTCGCGGGGGCCTTACGAAAGGAGACACAATGGCAGTAAAGGTTGCTATTAACGGCTTCGGTCGCATCGGTCGTCTGGCTTTCCGTCAGATGTTCGGTCATGAGGGCTCCGAGATCGTCGCTATCAACGACCTCACCTCTCCCGATATGCTCGCTTACCTGCTGAAGTACGACTCCACGCAGGGCAACTACGCTCGCGATCACGAGGTCGTTGCTGGCGAGGATTCCATCACCGTTGACGGCAAGGAGATCAAGATCTACAAGGAGGCCGACGCCAACAACCTGCCTTGGGGCGACCTCGACGTCGACGTCGTTCTCGAGTGCACCGGCTTCTACACCAGCAAGGCTAAGGCTCAGGCCCACATCAACGCTGGCGCCAAGAAGGTCGTTATCTCCGCTCCGGCCGGCAGCGATCTGCCCACCATCGTGTACAACGTCAACCACGAGACGCTGACCGCTGAGGACAACATCATCTCCGCTGCTTCCTGCACCACCAACTGCCTTGCCCCGATGGCCAAGGGTCTGAACGACTTCGCTCCCATCGTGTCCGGCATCATGACCACCATTCACGCCTGGACCGGCGACCAGATGCCGCTCGACGGCCCGCAGCGCAAGGGCAACAAGCGTCGTAGCCGCGCCTGCGCCGTCAACATCGTCCCCAACACCACCGGTGCTGCCAAGGCTATCGGCCTGGTTCTCCCCGAGCTCAACGGTAAGCTCATCGGTGCCGCCCAGCGCGTCCCGACGCCGACCGGCTCCATCACCAACCTCTACGCTGTCGTTGACAAGAAGGTCACCGTCGACGAGGTCAACGCCGCTATGAAGGCCTACGCTTCCACCATCTCCGAGACCTTCGGTTACAACGAGGACGACATCGTCTCCACCGACATCATCGGCGAGACCCACGGCTCCATCTTCGACGCCACTCAGACCATGTGCTCTGACCTCGGCAACGGCCAGACCCTCGTTCAGGTCACCTCTTGGTACGACAACGAGAACTCCTACACCTCTCAGATGGTCCGCACCATCAAGTACTTCGAGAAGTTCGTTGCTTAATTTAGCTTTTAGCGAATAGCTCGTTGAGCGTCTAAAGAAGGGCGCGGCCTCATAGGGCTTACACCCTAGGGTCGTGCCCTTTTTATAGGAAATCGTCTGCCGTAATGGGAGGCAGACACGTACGAAAGGTAGAAGCAAACATGGCCTTTACCAAGAAGACCGTCCGCGACATCGATGTCGACGGCAAGCGCGTTCTCGTCCGCGTTGACTTCAACGTGCCTATCAAGGATGGCGTCGTTGGCGACACCACCCGCATCAAGGCTGCCCTGCCCACCATCAACTACCTCGTTGAGCACAACGCTCGCGTCATCCTCATGAGCCACCTCGGCCGTCCCGATGGCACCGGCTTCCAGCCCGAGCTCTCCCTTGAGCCTGTCGCCAAGAAGCTCGCTGAGCTCTCTGGTCTCGATGTTGCCTTTGTCGCCGACACCTACGGCGAGAAGGCCGCCGAGGCTGTTGCCGCCGTCGAGCCGGGCAAGGTCCTCGTTCTCGAGAACGTCCGTTTCGACAAGCGTGAGAAGAAGAACGATCCCGAGATCGCCAAGAAGCTCGCTTCCTATGGTGACGTCTTCGTTCTCGATGCTTTCGGCACCGCTCACCGCGCCCAGGGTTCCGTCGTGGGCCCCGCCGCTTACCTGCCTGCCGTCGCCGGCTTCCTGCTCGAGAAGGAGGTCGACACGCTGACCGGCATCTTCGCCGAGCCCGAGCGCCCCTTCGTCGCTATCGTCGGCGGTTCCAAGGTTTCCTCCAAGATCGGCGTTCTCGATCACCTCATCGACTCCGCTGATACCCTGATCATCGGTGGCGGCATGGCCTACACCTTCTTCCTGGCTCAGGGCCTGACCGTCGGTCAGTCCCTCAAGGAAGAGGACTGGGTCGAGCGTGCCGGCGAGATGCTCAAGAAGGCCGAGGAGAAGGGCGTCAAGATCCTGCTCCCCATCGACAACCGCGTTGCCGATCACTTTGGCGAGGACGCTGTCCCCGAGGTTGTCGCTTCCGACGCTATCCCCGACGATCGTGAGGGCATGGATATCGGCCCCAAGACCGAGGAGCTCTACGCCGAGGCTGTCAAGGGCGCCAAGACCGTGTTCTGGAACGGCCCCATGGGCGTCTTCGAGTTCGATAACTTCGCTCACGGCACCCAGGCTATCGCCGAGGCCGTCGCCGAGGCCGACTGCACCTCGATCATCGGCGGTGGCGACTCTGTCGCAGCTGTCAACAAGTTCAACCTGGCCGACAAGATGAGCTGGATCTCCACCGGTGGTGGCGCTTCCATGGAGCTCGTCGAGGGTAAGGCCCTGCCCGGAGTGGAGGCGCTTCTCGATGCCTAATCGCACCCTTCTTATCGCTGGTAACTGGAAGATGAACAACGACGTCGCCGAGGCCGCCAAGCTCGCCGACGAGCTGGCTCAGGCTCTGCCCGAGGTTCCGGCTGGCGTCGAGGTGCTCGTCTGCCCTCCGACCATCGACATCACCACGGTTCATGACCGCATTCAGGCTGCCCCCATCGCCCTCGGTGCACAGAACGTGTACTGGGAGGCCAAGGGTGCCTTCACCGGTGAGTCCTCTTGCGACATGCTCAAGTCCGCTGGCTGCACCTACTGCATCATCGGTCACTCCGAGCGTCGCGACTACTTCCACGAGACCGACGAGGATCAGAACAAGAAGGCCAAGGCTCTCGTTGCCGCCGGTCTTGTTCCCGTCTTCTGCTGCGGCGAGTCTCTCGAGGTCCGCGAGGCTGGCACCTATGTCGAGCACGTCGTGAACCAGGTCAAGGCTGGCCTTGCTGGTCTTGAGATCACCTGCCCCAAGCAGGTCGTCGTCGCCTACGAGCCCATCTGGGCCATCGGCACCGGCAAGACCGCTACCGCCGAGGACGCTCAGGAGGTCTGCGGCGCTATCCGTGAGACCCTCAAGGAGATGTTCGGCGAGGAGCTCGCTAACGGCATCCGCGTTCTCTATGGTGGCTCTGCCAAGCCCGGCAACATCGCTGAGCTCGTCGCCAAGCCCGACGTTGACGGCGCCCTCGTGGGCGGCGCTTCGCTCAAGGCTGCCGACTTCGCCTCTATGGTCGTCAAGGCAGGCGAGTAGGACATATGGCACAGCGTCATCTTCCTGCACTCCTGATCATCATGGACGGCTGTGGCCTGGCTCCGGCCGATGGCGAGAACGCCGTCGCCGCTGCCAAGACGCCCTTCCTTGATAGCCTGTACGAGAAATACCCCCACACCACGCTCGGCGCTTCGGGCGAGGACGTGGGCCTTCCCGATGGCCAGATGGGCAACTCCGAGGTGGGTCACCTCAATATCGGTGCCGGCCGCATCGTCTTCCAGGAGCTTTCGCGCATCAACAATGCCATCAAGGACGGCTCCATCGCCAAGAACGAGGTCTTCGTCAAGGCTATGGACGATGTCAAGGCCGAAGGCAAGACCCTTCACCTCATGGGCCTTATGAGCCCCGGCGGCGTTCATTCTCACATGAACCATGTCGAGGCCCTGGTCAAGATGGCTGCCCAGCATGGCGTCAAGACCGTTCGCGTCCACGCCTTTATGGATGGCCGCGACGTTGACCCGCAGTCCGGTGCTGGCTACATGAGCGAGTTCTGCGCTTTCTTGGCCAAGATTTCCGAGGAGACCGGTTGCGACGCTCGCGTTGCCACCGTCTCGGGTCGTTATTGGGCCATGGACCGCGATAACCGTTGGGAGCGCATCCAGCGTGCCTACGATGTCATGGTCAACGCGTCCGATGCCGATACCGACCCCGTGGCCGGTATCAAGGCCTACTACGAGAAGGATCCGCGCGGCGATGAGTTCGTCGAGCCCTTCGCTGCCCACAATGAGGGCATCCACGAGGGCGACGCGGCCATCTTCTTCAACTTCCGTCCCGACCGCGCTCGTCAGATGACCCGCGTGTTCACGGACAAGGAGTTCGACGGCTTTGAGCGCGAGCAGATCAAGCTGTCGCACTTTGTGACGATGACCGAGTACGATCCGACGTTTGACGTCGAGGTTGCCTTCCCCAAGACGTTCCCCGAGAACGTTCTGGCCGACGTTATCGCTGCCAATGGCCTGAAGCAGCTGCACACCGCCGAGACCGAGAAGTACGCCCACGTGACGTTCTTCCTCAACGGCGGCATCGAGGAGCCCAAGGAGGGCGAGGAGCGCGTGCTCGTCGCTTCCCCCAAGGTCGCTACCTACGATCTGCAGCCCGAGATGAGCGCTCCCGAGGTTACCGAGAAGCTCGTCGCCGCAATCAACGAGGATCGCGCTGATTTCTACATCGTGAACTTCGCGAACTGCGACATGGTTGGTCACACCGGTGTCTTCGACGCCGCCGTTAAGGCCGTCGAGGCTGTTGACGATGCTCTGTCCAAGGTTGTCCCGGCGATTCTCGCCAAGGGCGGCTTTGCGCTGATTACCGCCGACCATGGCAACGCCGACCACATGTTTGACGTCGCTTCCGACGGTTCCAAGCATCCGTTTACGGCTCACACCACCAACCGTGTGCCGTTCATCATCGTTGATGAGAAGGCCCAGCTCACCGGTATCGAGGACGGCCGTCTTTCCGATATCGCTCCGACCATGCTCACCATGGCTGGTATTGAGCCTTCCGCCGAGATGACGGGTCGCGTGCTCGCCACCGAGGCCTAATAGAAAACAAATACCGTTTTCTAGTAAGGGGGTTGTCCACAACCGGACGACCCCCTTTTTGGTATTTCTGCCATTTCTACCCCGTCCCTAAATGGCAGGTGGGGGAGTGTTGGAGGTTGTGGTACAGTACTGGAGTTTGAATTGTTCTATTAAGGAGCTTATCTATGGGTCCGTTTCAGATTCTTCTGTTTGTCGTTTGGGCTGTTTCTGCCGTGGCGCTGACGATTCTCGTCCTGATGCACTCCGGTAAGGGCACCGGCGTTTCGGATATGATCGCTAGCTCGCTGTATAACTCCAGCTCTGCCACAGGCGTTATGGAGCAGAACCTTGACCGCCTGACCGTTATCATGGCTGTCGTGTTTGCCGTGTGCGTCGTGCTGTGCATGTTCTTCTTCCCGCAGGGCATCGTCGGCTACTAAGCATCGGCGTATATGCGTTTGTAAAGGGTCCCGCATGTGCGGGGCCCTTTTTGTTTACATATTTGTAACAGAGTCAAAATATCCCCACATACTTCGCCCAACTAAAGAAATTCTCGACCGTTAACCGGAATCAGCGCCAAATTGTGCATAAAATGCGCTACTGTATTGCGAAACGTTGGCCCGCATTGCATAACCAGCCATAACAGCGGACCGCGTTTGAATGGTTCGATTGGGCTGTCTCGACGTTGCCCGGCCGAATTCACTTTGTCCTATCTCATAAGGAGGATGGCATGGCTGATTCTATGTTCCACCAGCCCGTTATGGGTCGTCGCGCCTTTGTTGGCGGCACCCTCGCTGCGAGCTCCATGGCTTTTCTTGCCGCATGCGGCAAGAAGGGCGGCGACGCTTCCGGTTCTGAGTCCGGTTCGACGCTGAACTTCTACATCAACAACCCGGTCTGCATCGACCCCTACAACGTCCAGGAGGATCAGGGCACTCAGGTCGAGTATCAGCTCTTCGACGCTCTGACGGAGTACGATAACGAGAAGGGCGAGATCGTTCCGCTGGCTTGCGAGTCCTTTGAGGCTAACGACGACGCCACCGAGTTCACCTTCAAGATCAAGAAGGCCAAGTTCCACAACGGTGACGACGTTACCTCCAAGTCCTTCAAGCTCGGCTGGGAGCGCCTGGTCAACACTAAGTCGGCCATCGCTACCGAGTATGGTCCTTCCGAGGTCTCCTACCACCTTTCCATGGTCGAGGGCTATGACGATCTGCTTGCCGGTAATGCTACCGAGCTGTCCGGCGTTACCTGCCCGGATGACGAGACCCTCGTCGTCAAGCTGACTTCCGCCTACGCCGACTTCCCGTTCGTCGCCTCTCACCCGGCTCTGTCCCCGGTTCCCGAGTGCGCCGAGTCCGATGTCAAGAGCTTCTACCTTGCCCCGGTCGGTAACGGCCCGTTCATGATGGACGGCAAGTGGGAGGATGGTCAGGAGATCAACCTCAAGAAGTTTGACGATTACTATGGCGACAAGGCCAAGATCGACGCCATCCACTTCCAGGTCATCAAGGACGTGGAGACCGCTTACAAGGAGTTCCAGGCCGGCAACCTCGATGTCTGCGACGTTCCCGTTGCTCAGATCGACGCCGCCAAGAAGGACCGCGGCGAGTCCAAGGATGGCTACACCATGGGTGACGGCGAGCGCATGCTGCTCGGCTCCGAGCCTTCCACGTACTATCTGACGTGCAACACCACGGCCGAGCCGTTCAACAACGCTGACCTGCGCAGGGGCATCTCCTTGGCTATCAACCGTGAGGCCATCTGCAAGACCATCTTCAAGGGCACCCGTACCCCCGCTGACGGCATCGTTCCTCCGGGAATCGCCGGCTACAAGGAGGGCGCATGGGAGTTCTGCGCCTATGACGTCGACAAGGCTAACGAGTACCTCGACAAGGTCGCTCCCGCTGGCGCTAACGGCGATCGTGGCATCAATGTGACCCTGTCCTACAACCAGGACGGTGGCCACAAGGAGATCATGGAGTCCATCATCGGCGACCTCGCCAAGGTGGGCGTCACCGCCGTCTCCGATACTCCCGAGTGGTCTGCCCTGCTCGAGCAGTATCAGAACTTCAACTATCAGTTCGGCCGTCTGGGCTGGATCGCCGATTACCCGATCATGGACAACTTCCTGTACCCGCTGTTCCACTCCGACTCCCTCGGTGGCGACAACCGCTCTGGTTACAACAACTCCGAGTTCGATGCCAAGGTCGATGAGGCCCGTGCCACGGTTGACGACGACGAGCGCATCGCCAAGATGCAGGAGGCTGACGCTATGGTCGCCGCTGACTGCCCGGTTATCCCGGTGATGTTCTACACGCACACCATCGTCGGCTCCGATCGCGTCAAGTACCTCTATGTCGATCCGCAGAAGCACGCCGATCTGGGTACCGCTGAGCTCGCCTAAGAGTTTTGCAGCTTCCATGAGGGTCAAGTATTTACGTAGACCTCATGGGAAACATACAGTTCTCCCTAACCTGGGGTAAACTGGCTGATGGTAATTTTGGGATGCCGGTCTGGCGATCGGCATCCCATTTAGGTTAATCCCTAGATAGGGGAGTGGTATGGGTAAGTACATCGTTAAACGTGTGCTTCAGTTCATCCCGGTATTTTTGGGCGTTACGTTGATTCTGTTCGCCCTCCAGAATATTGTGCCGGGAGACCCGATCAAGCTGATCGGTGGAGACAAGGCTCTGTCCCCCGAGGTAGAGCTTCAACTTCGCGTGCGCTATCACCTGGTCCAGGCGGACGAGGACGGCAACGCGATCCTTGACGAGAACGGCGATCCCGTTCCAACGTCGCTTGTGGACCAATACTTGAATTACATGAATGGTCTGCTTCATGGCGATCTGGGCAATTCGTATCAGCGCAAGCTGCCGGTTGCGGAAATCTTTGCCCAGAAGTATCCGTATACGGTTAAACTCGCCGCGTGCGCCATTGTGCTCGAGGCAATCATGGGTATCGGTGCGGGTATCATTTCGGCGGTAAAGCGCTATTCCTTCTGGGATATTTTGGTAACGCTCACCACGTCGATCCTCGTTGCTGTTCCTGCCTTCTGGCTCGGCATGCTGCTGCAGCTGTTCTTTGGCGTCATCCTTAAGGATGCCACCGGCGGCGCTTTCTCCATGCCGATTTCGGGTGCCGGCGGCTCCAGCTCTCAGTATCAGGATTGGATGCACTATGTGCTTCCGACCATCACGCTGGCTTCGGTTTCGACCGCCTATGCTGCCCGCATCATGCGCTCGCAGCTACTCGACGTCATGAATCAGGATTACATCCGCACGGCAAAGGCCAAGGGTCTCTCCAATCGCGCGATCATCGTCAAGCATGCGCTTAAGAATGCACTCATCCCCGTTGTTACCTATATTGGTGTCGACTTCGGCGGCATGCTTTCGGGCGCCATCCTGACCGAGACGGTCTTTAACTGGCCCGGTATCGGCTCTGAGGTCTACCGCGCCATTAGCATGCGCGACTGGCCCATCGTTATGGGCGGCGTTACGCTCATCGTTGTCGTCGTTATGGTGATCAACCTTCTCGTCGACATTAGCTATGCATTCCTCGACCCGCGTATCCGCCTCGGCGGTCCGTCGGATAAGGCCTAAGGGAGGTACGTCTCATGCAGGAAACTGATTCTCAGTCTCAGGAGCAGGCTACCGCCACCAAGGCCGCATCTGCTCCCGCCAAGTCCCGCACGCTGTGGGGCGACGCTTTCAAGCGTCTTCGCAAGAATAAGCTCGCCGTTATCGGTATCTGCTGGATTATCATCGTCGTTTTGGTTGCCTTGACCGCAGACCTGTGGGCTAAGCCCTGGCTCGGGTCGCCGACGGCTTCTGACTCGACGACCATGGCCGAGACTTCGCTGCTGGCTCCGTGTGCCGAGCACCCGTTTGGTACCGACGCCCTTGGCCGCGACATTCTCGTCCGAGTTATCTACGGCGCGCGCGTTTCGCTTTCCGTCGGTATTATGGCCACCGCCATCTCCACGGTGATCGGTCTGATCATGGGCGCCCTGGCCGGTTTCTATGGCGGCATCTGGGATACGATCATCATGCGCTTCGCGGATATCTTCCTGGCGTTCCCGTACGTGCTGTTCGTTGTCGCCATGATCGCCGTTATCGGCCGTGGTCTTCAAAATGTTTTCATCGCCATCGGTATTCTCGGCTGGCCCTCGATTGCCCGTGTCTTCCGATCTGCGATCCTAACGGTCAAAGAGAACGATTATGTTGACGCCGCTCGCGCGATGGGTGCATCCGATGCGCGTATCGTGATGCGCCATATCTTCCCGAACTCCGTTGCTTCCATCGTGGTCTACGCGACCATGAACATCGGTGGCGCCATTCTGACCGAGTCCGCTCTGTCCTTCCTCGGCATGGGCGTTATTCCGCCTACGCCTTCGTGGGGCTCCATGATTCAGGACGGTCAGCAGTATCTTCTGACTGCTCCCTGGATGATGATCATGCCCGGTTTGGCAATTCTCTCGACGGTGCTCGCCTTCACCCTGCTGGGTGACGGTCTGCGCGACGCCCTCGACGTCAAGATGAAGGACGCATAAGGATGAAGAAGAACAAGAACTATGTGGACCTGAAGGACCAGCCGGTTCCCGAGGGCCAGCATCTGCTCGAGGTCGATGACCTTAAGATGTATTTCCACACCGAGGATGGCGTCGTTCGCGCTGTCGACGGTGTCTCCTACACGCTCGATCGTGGCGAGACCCTGGGCGTCGTTGGCGAGTCCGGCTCCGGTAAGTCTGTGACCGCAATGACCATCATGGGCCTTATCTCGATGCCTCCGGGAAAGATTGAGGGTGGCGACGTTCGCTATCGCGGTCGTTCTATCCTCGAGATGACCGAGGAAGAGATGCAGCACGTTCGCGGTAACGATATCGCAATGATCTTCCAGGATCCTATGACCTCCCTGAACCCGGTCTATAAGATCGGCAAGCAGGTGGGCGAGGGACTTCGTCTGCACCGTGGCTACTCCAAGCAGGAGGCGCTCAAGCGCGCCACCGAGCTTTTGGACCTCGTTGGCATTCCCGAGCCCGAGAAGCGCGTCAACGAGTATCCGCACCAGTTCTCTGGTGGCATGCGTCAGCGCGTCATGATTGCCATGGCGCTTGCCTGCGATCCCGATATCCTGATTGCCGACGAGCCCACGACGGCTCTGGACGTTACCATTCAGGCTCAGATTATCGAGCTCATGCAGGAGATGCAGCAGAAGAACGGCAACGCCATTATCATGATTACCCATGACTTGGGCGTCGTCGCCGATATGGCCGATAAGATCATGGTTATGTACGCCGGCCGTCCCGTCGAGTTCGGTACTGCTGAGGAAATCTTCTACGAGAGCCGCCATCCCTACACCTGGGGTCTTATTCGTTCCATTCCGGAGCAGGCCATCGAGGAGAAGAAGCCGCTGACGCCGATTCACGGCAACCCGCCTTCGCTCATGAACCTGCCCGAGGGCTGCGTCTTCTCTCCTCGCTGCCCCTATGCGACGGACAAGTGCCGCAAGCAGCGCCCCGAGCGCGTTGTCACCGAGTCCGGCCACTATTCTGCGTGCCATTATTCCGGTGACCCCGAGTTCCTCAAGAACGCGCCTGAGACGTCCCGCACGCGCAAGGATTCCAAGAAGGGAGGCGAGGCGTAAATGGCAGACAATAACGAGCGCACTCCGCTGCTGAAGGTCGAGCACCTTTCTAAGGAGTTCCCCGCAGAGTCCGGCATGTTCGCCAAGCGTTTTTCCAAGCGCGTCGTCTCTGCTGTAAACGACATCTCGTTTGAGATTTATCCTGGTGAGACCTTTGGTCTGGTTGGTGAGTCTGGTTGCGGTAAGTCCACGACGGGCCGCACCATCATGCGCCTGACCAAGCCGACGGCAGGCAAAGTGTTCTTCCAGGGCAAAGACGTTGCCGAGATGAGCAAGCACGAGATCAAGGATATGCGTCGCGAGATGCAGTTCATCTTCCAGGACCCCTATGCTTCGCTCAACCCTCGTATGACCATCGGCGAAATTGTTTCTGAGCCCATGACCATTCATGGCGTGGGTACAAAGGAAGAGCGTATCGAGCGCGTCCGCGAGCTGCTGGACGTCGTCGGTCTGAACCCCGAGCACATCAACCGCTATCCGCACGAGTTCTCGGGCGGCCAGCGCCAGCGTGTCGGCATTGCCCGCGCCTTTGCGCTCAAGCCCAAGCTGATTATCTGCGATGAGCCCGTCTCTGCGCTTGACGTATCCATTCAGGCCCAGGTTCTGAACCTTCTTAAGGAGCTCCAGGACAAGTTCGGTACGGCTTATCTCTTCATTGCTCACGACCTCTCTGTCGTGCAGCACATTTCTGATCGCGTTGCCGTTATGTATCTGGGCAAGATGGTCGAGGTTTCGGACTGGAAGACGCTCTACAGTGAGCCGCACCACCCGTACACGCAGTCGCTGCTGTCTGCCGTGCCGGTGCCCGATCCGGATATCCAGAAGACCCGCAAGCGCATCATTCTCGCTGGCGATCCGCCGTCGCCGCTGGATCCGCCGACCGGTTGCCGTTTCCACACGCGCTGCCCGATCGCGCAGGGCATCTGCTCCGAGAAGCTTCCCGAGTTTAAGGAAGTCGCACCGGGTCACTGCTGCGCCTGTCACTTCGCGGAGCCGTTCCCGATCAAGGAATCGCACATCGACCTGTAGTCGGTGTTCTCGTTCGAGCCCGCCCTGGTGTTGCTTTTCAGAACGTCCTCGGACATGTCGGAAGCCCCGCTGCGCGCTACGCGCTGCGGGGCTTCCTCCGTCCTGCGGGACGTTCTGAAAAGCAACACCAGGGCGGGCCCTGCGTTAACGCGGCAGAGGGGAGTGAGATTCCTTGATCGCTCACTTAATCTAATAGGAAATTGAGCGAGGCCGGAGCTTTAGCTCCGGCCTCCCCATATAAGGGCTCGGCAAAGCCGAGCCACCAAATTTGCATCAGCCCCAGAACATGTTTGAGAACTGTGCCTGGAGTATGTGTTGGTAGTCCCCGAATCGGTGCTGCCTCCCGGCGCATTCCGCAGGGGGAGCGATATTTTGCAGCACGAAGTGCGCAGCAAAATATCGCTCATGCCCGAGGACGCGCCGGGAGGCAGCACCGATTCGGGGCCGGACATGCGGATCTACCTGCGCAATTACAAATTCGTAAACTTTTTTGAAAAAAGTGCTTGCACAGTTCTCGAATCATAGGTTATCATCTTCTTCGTTGAACGCGCGGGTCGAACAAAACGAACTGCGAATCAACAACATAGCATGTCGGAGTGGCGGAATTGGCAGACGCGCTAGCTTGAGGTGCTAGTGACCGCTTTTTGGTCATGCGGGTTCAAGTCCCGCCTCCGACACCATCGCATTTGAGAAGCCTCTTCGGAGGCTTTTTTGTTACCGATAGACGGTGGGGTCCACGATGGAAACGCTTGAACGCAACGAGTGGGCAGACGTTGCCCAACTAGTCGAGATCACGAGCGATGCTGTCATCATCTGCGAGCTCGACGGAACCATTCTGCATGTGAATAATCGCTTACTTGGTTTGATGTGCGAGGAACGCGCCGACGTCATCGGTGGAGATGTTAAAGACGTCCTGTACTCGTCCGCTTTTGAACGTGCGACGGAACATCGTTTGCCATTTGAAACTGATGGCTCCGAGAGCGAACTGATGCTCAAGCTGAGCGATGGCTCCTTTATTCCCGTATTGGTTCGCGCAGGCTCCGTAACGCCTCCACGTATCTTTGGGCGCCGCGCGCCACGTGTCCTGGTGGCGCTTCACAGTATTGAGGAACAGTATTCTCACGACCGGCAACTCAAGCGTGCGTTATCGGAGCTTAGAGTGGCGAACAAGCGTCTCTCTGGCACGCTCTCGGTCATTATGAGCACTGTGGGCTCCGATGAGTTACCCAGCCTGCTTGATACCGTTTTGAACCAGCTTGTAGGAACGCTCGATGCTTCGGGTGCTGCTATCTATTTTTCTGAGAGCGGCGGCTTTAAGCTCCGCGGTGTTTCCAAGGAGCTGCTCGACAGCTACCTGCCCGAGTTTTTTCCGTATGGCGCTGGCATTCCGACGTATGTTCTTCGCGAGTCGCGTGCCTGTCGCTTGTCGATTCAACAGGACCTTGAGGGCGATAAGGCCGCCTCCGGTATGTTCATGGACCTGGATAATCGTTCTAAGCACCTGTTGCGCATGCAGGATATGCCTCCGTACCGCAGTGAAATCTGTCTTCCCGTTTTTTACGGTACGCAGATCCTCGGCGTGCTGGAAGTTGGTTGGAAACGCCCCCAGGCACCGCTCGCTTATGATGTTAATGTACTTGAGGTCATTTGCGATTACCTGTCTATCCAGCTGGTCGGCATGGCATCGAGCCTTCGCTCCCGTCGCACGGCCGAGCTTGGCCGCTCGCTCAATGTCTTGCGGGATGAGTTGTTTACCTTTCTAGACGATTCCGCCGCGGCTACCCAGGCGGTATCGTCCGAGATCTGCAATATGCTCAACTGCCATTTTTGCCCTATTGAGTATGACGCCAGTCTGGATTCCTACGTCATAGATTTTGAAGGCGGCAGTCGCGTTGCTTTGCCGGACGATCCCGAGAAGCTTTTCTTTTCCACGACGGCGCCAGCGGCACGTTTGGGGGCTGCCCCTGATGGCTTTGAGGCATCTGTTTTGGGCGGCACGAGTGCCGAGGACCTTAAACACGTCCGTATAACTCGCGTTGACGAATCGATGCCTATGGGAGGCTGGCTTAGAGCGCATGGCCTGCCTTGCCAGGGTCTCTACGTCGACGCCGGCATCGAGGCGGGGCGCCCACGCCCTGAGGGCGATGGCAAGCACAGTAACGACGCAATCGTTCCTGCTTCTGTTGCGAAGGGGCCGACGACGCGTGCGCTGCTGCTTCGTGATGGTAGCCAAGAGCCGATTGATGATCTTGAATATGACTACTTGGTGCACTTGGCGCATGACTTTGAACTGATCTACGAAGGCGAATCTCAAAAGCGCGAGGAGCGCCATATCGCTCAGACCCTCCAGATTGGCATGAGAAATTCCCTGGGGGATGTTCCGGGAATCGCCGCCGATTCGGTGTACCTGTCGGCCACGAACTCAGCGTTGGTCGGCGGCGATTTCTATACGCTCATCCGTCTTCCCGACGACTGCGCCGTCATGATTTTGGGCGATGTGTCTGGCAAAGGCATTGAGGCTGCATCGATGTCCGCGCTCGTCAAGACGGCCCTGACGGCATATGCCTGGGAGGGCGCTGGACCGGCCCGCATGGCACGCTCCCTTAACAGCATGCTCATGGGCTTCTCGAGGGTCGAGACGTTCGTGACGGCCTTTATCGCCAAGATTGACCTTAAAACCGGACGCGCAACGTATTGTTCGGCGGGCCATCCTCCGACCATGGTCATCAGGCCAGAGTCGATGCCGCTGGGTGGCGGCGAGGCCCGTGGGGGAGAGGTCGAGCTGCTTGGATGCCAATCGGGCGTAATCGGTGCATTTGAGAGCATGGTTTACGAGACGGGCGTGTTTACGTTCGCTCCTGGCGACATGCTCTTCATGTATACGGATGGAACGATTGAGGCCCGCGACCGCACCGGAGCGTTCTTTGGCGAGCAGCGCCTTCGTGATCTTCTGCTCTCTGTCTCGGGTGAGGGCGTATCGGGAATCTGCGGCAAGGTCTTGGGCGAGCTCGACCGATTTACCGAATCGGCGCTGGACGATGACATCGCATTAGTGTCTCTTGAGTTTTTGCGGGGCCGGTCCTAAACAGCGACGCTGGGCGCGCCGAATCCGCACGGTTGCGGAAAGGCATGCATCGAACAAGCTCTTTTGGGGAACCATGGTCGTATGAATGAGTGGAATGACATAGCGGTTTTGACGCCACCAGGCGATATCGACATCGCCACGGTGCCTGCGCTGCGTCGGCGGTTGGATGCTTTGATTGGCCGCGGCGTGCGTCGTGTCGTCATCAACTGTCAGGCTGTTAGCTTTATCGATTCGACGGGCTTGGCATTCCTGCTTACGCGCGCTCGTGAGCTCATGAGGCGAGAAGGCCTGCTTTCGCTCGTCAATGCATCAGGTGAAGTTGTTCGCTTTTTGGAGATTGCTCGTCTTGTCGATATCCTTCATGTCGCGGGGCCGGCACGGGAGCCTATTCCCGCCATTCCGGTGGGGGAGCTGCCTCGCTGGAGTAAGAGCGTCGAGGTCCGTCAGGGTATCGAGAATCTTCCATACTACCGACATCGCATCGCCGAACTCCTTGAATCGCTTCCGTTGCGCCGTGACGAGCGCTACGATGTCGCATTGGCGTCGGGGGAGGCACTGGGTAATGCCTATGACCATGCGGGCGGTATCGGGTGCGTCCTGACGGTTCAGGCCTATGGCGATCGCGTTGTGGTTGAGGTGCTTGATCGAGGTGCTGGCTATTCTATCGATGAAACGAGCGAGCCGGTCGCATCCGAGGAACGCGGCCGCGGTATCAAGCTTATGCGTATGCTCGTCGATAACGTGGAGGTTGCTCGTCGTACGGACGGTGCCGGCACGCGCGTGCAGATGGTGAAGCTGTTTAGCGGAGCACTGGAATCGTGTGCCTAGCCAATCGCTTTAGCGCGTTTAGCTACTAAGAACATGCGGCAGACAAGTTTTTTGAAAAAAGTACTTGCGTCTTTTGGACAACTCGCGTAAATTAATAACCCGCAAGCGGACATGGCTCAGTTGGTAGAGCACAACCTTGCCAAGGTTGGGGTCGCGGGTTCGAGCCCCGTTGTCCGCTCCATTGCATTTCCGGACCGTTTAGGCGGTCCTTTTTCGGCGAAGTGGCCAAGTGGTAAGGCAGAGGCCTGCAAAGCCTTTACCCCCGGTTCGAATCCGGGCTTCGCCTCCAAGCAACATCCGGGCGCTCCGGCGCCCGTTTTGTTTTACATATGCGGACATGGCTCAGTTGGTAGAGCACAACCTTGCCAAGGTTGGGGTCGCGGGTTCGAGCCCCGTTGTCCGCTCCAAACGCAACAGCCCGACTACTACGGTAGCCGGGCTTTTTCGTACCCATCGTATGGGCTCGAACCCGAGAGGGAGCGAGCGTTAAGCAAACGCGGAGCGTTTGTAGCGAGCTGGCGAGGACGCCGACAGGCGACCGAAGCCGGTGCGGATCCGCGAAGCGGATACGCAGACGCCCCGTTGTCCGCTCCAACTATCTTACGCGGTTCTAACGAACCGCGTTTTTTGTTGACGCTGCGCGAGCCCCGGGCACCCCATCTTGCCCCTCAATCGTCGGTCGCGTACATAAAGTACGCTTCCCTCCTCTTTCGCGGCAACTTGGGGCACCCGGAGCCCGCTCGCTGTCGTGGCCGGAGGAGTGGGCCTTCCGTTCTTTTCACTGATCGATCGATTCGTCCCAGGAGACTCGAACCCGAGAGGGAGCGAGCGTTTGGGGCGTGGCTGTGGCGTTGTTTGCCGCGAATGTCCGCTTTGGGCGTATCATCGTGGGCATCTCGCATAACCTCGTTGCAAGGGAGATACGCCCCATGGCTACAGAAAAGTCTTCTTCGCGCTCATGGATGTCCGACGCCGCGATCTATCAGATCTACCCGCGCTCGTTTAAGGATTCGACTGGTTCGGGTCTGGGCGATATCGCGGGCATTACCCAGCAGATGGACTATCTTGAGCAGCTGGGCATCGAGGCTATCTGGCTGAGCCCGTTTTACCCATCGCCTCTTGTCGATGGCGGCTATGATGTGGCGGACTACTGCGATGTCGACCCACGTCTCGGCTCGCTTGATGACTTCGATGACATGATCGCTGCGGCTCATGCGCGCGACATCAAGGTCATCGTCGACATCGTGCCCAACCATTCATCTAACCAGCATCCTTGGTTCAAAGCCGCTCTTGCCGCCGGCCCCGGATCGCCCGAGCGCACCCGTTATATCTTCCGCGATGGTCGCGGCGAGCATGGCGAGCTGCCTCCCACCAATTGGAATGCCAACTTTGGCGGCCCCGCCTGGACGCGTGTCGCGGACGGTCAGTGGTATCTGCACATGTTTACGCCTGAGCAGCCGGACTTTGACTGGTCGTGCCCCGAGGTTCATGCGTTCTTTTGCGACGTCCTGGCGTTTTGGAGCGATCGAGGCGTCGATGGCTTTCGCATTGATGTGGCGCACGGTCTCGCCAAGGATCTCGACCGCGATGACCTCGACCGGTGGCATCTCGCCGAGGGCGATGACATGGTTGAGGACGGCACCCATCCGCTGTGGGACCGCAACGAGGTCCACGAGATCTATCGCGAGTGGCGCCGCGTGTTCGACCGCTATGATCCGCCACGCAGCGCCGTTGCCGAGGCGTGGGTGCTGCCCGATCGCCAGTATCTCTACGCGCGTCCCAGCGAGCTTGGCCAGACATTCAACTTTGAGTTTGCCAAGGCCACTTGGACCTATGATGACATGCACGCTGCAATCGAGGAGGGCTTGAAGGCAGCTATAGAATCCGATTCCGCCTCGACCTGGGTGCTCTCCAACCACGACGTGCCGCGCGTGGCGACGCGCTATGCCCTGCCGCAGATCAAGGCGACGCGCTACCACCAGATTGCGCTCGACTGGCTCTTACGCGACGGGTCGTCTTATGACGAGGAACGTGAACTCGGCGAGCGCCGCGCGCGGGCGGCCCTTTTGCTCGAGCTGGCGCTTCCGGGCTCGGCATACGTGTATCAGGGTGAGGAGCTCGGCCTTTTTGAGGTGGCTGACATTCCGTGGGCTGTACTCGAAGATCCTACTGCGACCAATACGCACGGACCGAAGCGCGAGAAGGGGCGCGACGGCTGCCGTGTGCCCCTGCCGTGGGTGGCGGCGGACGATCCCGCGCAGGGCGGATCGTTTGGGTTTTCACCGGCGGACGCCGATGCGGCGCCCCATCTGCCGCAGCCTGCATGGTTTTCCGATTACGCTGCCGATAGGGAAGAAGCGGACCCGACATCGATGCTTGCGCTCTATCGTGACGCCCTCTGGCTGCGGCGCAAGCTGCGCGGGTGCGCCAACGATCTCGCGTGGCTCGATCTTGACGGGCGCACCGGCCTTGCGGATGGTGCCGAGGGCGCTGAGGGCGGCGTCATCGCCTATCGCCGCGACAACGGCTGGGCGTGTGTGACGAACTTCGGTGCAGCGCCCGTGGAGCTGCCGGCGGGCAGGGTCCTGCTCACCTCATCACCGCTCGCAGACGGCAGGCTCGTGCAGGACAGCTCTGCCTGGATCATGCTCGCTGAGTTGTAGGGGCCTCTTGCGGCGAGTTTGCGTTTGCCTGCGCCTTCCGTGGTGTCTGATGCCTTCATGAGGCTCGCGAGGGCGTCGCGAAACTTTTCAAAAAAAGTTCTTGCATAGGATGCGGGCATCACGTAAGATTAATCCTCGTAAGCGGACATGGCTCAGTTGGTAGAGCACAACCTTGCCAAGGTTGGGGTCGCGGGTTCGAGCCCCGTTGTCCGCTCCATTTGGGCGTTTAGCTCAGGGGGAGAGCGCTTCCCTGACACGGAAGAGGTCAGAAGTTCAAATCTTCTAACGCCCACCAAATGTTCGCAGCTCAGAGGCTTAGCCCCTGAGCTGTTTTGTTTTGGTCGCCAAATACGTCACCAAATTTCGAGTTTTTGATCTTCCGGGATGCTTCTCAGCAGTCATCCGAGGAAACTCTCATCTTCTCCGTTTGCACACACATATCTTTCAAGGATTCGTGCCGCGGTTGCATGAGGCTCGGCAAGGCACGACCGCAACATGTTGGTCAAGCATAATCTTTTGGATTCTTTTGGCGTGAGCGGCTTGGTTTTGGTAGGATTTGTCAGCGGCCTAACTAAGGGGGTTTTATAACTGCCATGCAGGTAGCCGTGCTGGTAACGTTTTACCGACTTGCCACGAACCCCTCATTTTTAATGCGTCTGCAAAATGACCAATTGCTTTGACCTGCTGAAACACTATATGTTGTGTTTGACCTAAAAAAAGAATACAGGATATAGATGCCTCTTTGTCGTATGATAGATGGCGGACAGAGAACGAAGACCTTAACTGCCTCTTTTGAACGTGTCCTTGAGCCGCTTGATCGGCTCCTGGGAGTGTCCGCATTGAGGCTTATGGTTTATCGAGAACACAGATTGCGCGACGGCGCCGCAAGACGGGGCAAGCCCTGCCGGGCATCGTTTGGCTCTGAAGCGCAATGAGACTACGACGCGAAAGAGGCAAGAGGATGAAGATCATCAAGCGCAGCGGCACCGAGGTTGTCTTTGACATCGATAAGATCGTCAATGCCATCCGCGCCGCAAACTTGGAGGTCGAGGAGAGCTCTCGTCTTACCGACCGCCAGGTGGTTTACGCGGCACAAAACGTCGCCGAGGCATGCGAGAACGCGGGCCACACCGTGTCGGTCGAGGAGATTCAGGATCTAGTCGAGGACGAGATCATGCGTCTCGACTGCTACGAGGTCGCTCGCCATTACATCATCTATCGCTATGTTCAGAGCCTGAAGCGCCATAAGAACACGACCGACGACAAGATTCTGTCGCTCATCGAGTGCAACAACGAAGAGGTCAAGCAGGAGAACTCCAACAAGAACCCGACCGTCAATTCCGTTCAGCGTGACTACATGGCCGGCGAGATTTCCAAGGACCTGACTCAGCGTGTGCTGCTGCCCCAGGAGATCGTGGATGCTCACAATGAGGGCCTGATCCACTTCCATGATTCGGACTACTTTGCCCAGCACATGCATAACTGCGACCTGGTGAACCTGGAGGATATGCTCCAGAACGGTACTGTTATCTCGGGTACGCTGATTGAGAAGCCGCACAGCTTCTCGACGGCTTGCAACATCGCGACGCAGATCATCGCCCAGGTTGCTTCCTCCCAGTACGGTGGCCAGTCGATTTCGCTGACCCATCTTGCCCCGTTCGTCGAGGTGAGCCGTCAGAAGATTCGCGGCGAGGTCGCCCGCGAGCTCGAGGAGCTCGGCGTTTCCGCATCTCCCGAAAAGGTCCGCGAGGTTGTTGAGGACCGCCTGCGTGACGAGATCCGTCGCGGCGTCCAGACTATTCAGTATCAGGTCGTGACCCTTATGACCACGAATGGCCAGGCGCCGTTCGTGACGGTCTTTATGTATCTCAATGAGGCCCGTACGCCCCAGGAGAAGCACGACCTTGCCATGATTGTGGAGGAGACGCTTCGTCAGCGCTATGAGGGCGTTAAGAACGAAGCCGGCGTGTGGATCACCCCGGCATTCCCCAAGCTCATCTACGTGCTCGAGGACGATAACATTCGCGAGGATTCGCCGTACTTCTATCTGACCAAGCTCGCCGCCAAGTGCACCGCCAAGCGCATGGTGCCCGACTACATCTCCGAGAAGAAGATGCGCGAGCTTAAGCTGTCTAAGGGCGAGACTGCCGGCAACGGCGATTGCTACACCTGCATGGGTTGCCGCAGTTTCCTGACGCCCGACCGTTCGGGCAACGGCTTTAACAATGTCGCCAACGCGCTGAACTATGACCCGACCAAGCCTAAGTACTACGGTCGCTTTAACCAGGGTGTTGTGACCATCAACCTGCCCGATGTCGCGCTGAGCTCGCATCAGGACATGGATAAGTTCTGGAAGATCTTCGACGAGCGCCTTGAGCTGTGCCATCGTGCCCTGCTGTGCCGTCATGAGCGCCTGATGGGCACGCTTTCGGATGCCGCGCCGATTCTTTGGCAGTACGGCGCCCTGGCGCGTCTGAAGAAGGGCGAGACGATCGACAAGCTGCTCGTGGGCGGCTATTCCACCATCAGCCTGGGCTATGCCGGCCTGTATGAGTGCGTCAAGTACATGACGGGTCACAGCCACACCGAGAAGGAGGGCACGCCGTTCGCCATGGCCGTCATGCAGCGCATGAACGACAGGTGCGCGGAGTGGAAGGCCGAAAGTGATATCGATTTCTCGCTGTACGGTACGCCGTTGGAGTCGACGACCTACAAGTTCGCCAAGTGCCTGCAGCGTCGTTTTGGCATTATCCCGGGCGTGACGGACAAGGGCTACATTACTAACAGCTATCACGTCCATGTGTCCGAGGAGATCGATGCCTTCGACAAACTTAAGTTTGAAGGCATGTTCCAGCAGCTTTCGCCGGGCGGTGCTATCTCCTACGTTGAGGTTCCCAACATGCAGGACAACCTCAAGGCTGTCATTCGCGTGATGCAGTACATCTACGACAACATCATGTACGCCGAGCTCAACACCAAGAGCGATTACTGCCAGGTGTGCGGCTACGATGGCGAGATCAAGATTGTCGAGGATGACGGCAAGCTGGTGTGGGAGTGCCCCAGCTGCGGCAACCGCGACCAGGAGAAGATGAACGTCGCTCGTCGTACGTGCGGCTACATCGGTACCCAGTTCTGGAACCAGGGTCGAACCGAGGAGATCCGCGACCGCGTGCTGCATCTCTAATAACCATCCCAGGCCGCCCCGTAGCGAGGCCCCGGACCTTTACTCGCTATTTCGGACAGTCCTGGCTCACGACGGAGGCGCCACTGGCGCCTCCTGTTCGTGCGGAACTCATATCGAGCAAAGGTCCGGGGCCTCGCTACGGGGCGGCCAAGTTGATGTAGCTGAGATGCAGCACGCAGCCTGCTCGCTCCTCGAAGTTCTTAGCGGAAATGAGTTGACTTGCAACAACGCTTTGCTTGCGATGGCGGTTGAGCCGCAACCCAGTTTTTATTAGACCTCGAACCCTATACTCGATGTTCGCTTCGTTCATTGAGTTACCCTTTGCATGAGGCCGGGACATATCGTCCCGCCCGCAGTTTCGCAGGCCGAAGGCCGAGAATGTTTGAGGACGGGATGATATGTCCCGGCCTCCCGGGAGAGTTACCTATGAACTACGCGAACATTAAGTATTTCGACATTGCTGATGGAGAAGGCGTCCGCACTTCTCTGTTTGTGAGCGGGTGCCGTCGTGGCTGCAAGAATTGCTTTAACTCCGTCGCGTGGGACTTTGCCGCGGGCGAGCCGTTTGATCGTGCCGTCGAGGACAAGATTATCGAGAGCCTCGATCATCCCTTTATTGACGGCCTGACGATTCTGGGCGGCGAGCCTATGGAGCCCGAGAATCAAGCGGGACTCGTTGATTTTGTCGAGCGTGTTCGCGCGGCCTATCCAGCGGGGTCGGGGAAGACTATTTGGTGTTTCACCGGCGATGTGCTCGAGGAGCTTATGCCGGGAGGCCGCCACCATACCGAGGTCACGGACCGTATCCTTGCCTGCCTCGACATGTTGGTGGATGGCCCGTTTGTTCAGGATCTGTATGATATCTCATTGCGTTTTAGGGGCTCGAGTAACCAGCGCGTGATCGATATGAACGCTACGCGCGCCCGTGCTGAGCGCGAGGGCGTTGCGCTTTGTGATGCGGTTGAACTTTGGCGTGATGATCCGGTCTATTCGACCCATACTATGTAGCTTGTGGTCGATGCCGGAGGGCGTGGTACCATAGCGCGAACGTGAAATCGGAAAAGTGAGGCCCAGATGGTCGATCAGGAAAAAGTCGAGGCCGCCATTAAGCTGTTGCTTGAGGGCATAGGCGAGGACCCAACTCGTGAGGGCCTGTTGGAGACCCCGGCGCGCGTTGCCCGTATGTATGGTGAGATCGCCGGCGGCATGGGCCAGAGTGCCGAGGAGCACCTGTCCAAAACCTTTGCCGTCGCTTCGAATGATTTGGTTATCGAGCGCGACATCACGTTCTATTCGCTGTGTGAACATCATCTGCTACCGTTTTATGGCAAGGCCGCCATTGGTTATATCCCTAACGGTCGGGTGGCTGGGCTTTCCAAGCTCGCCCGCACGGTTGAGGTTTATGCGCGCCGTCTGCAGCTGCAGGAGCAACTGTGTGCACAGGTTGCCGATGCCCTCATGGACTATCTCGCTCCCCAGGGAGCGATTGTGTTGATGGAGGCCGAGCATATGTGCATGACGATGCGTGGCGTGCAAAAGCCCGGCACCAAGACCGTGACGCTCGCTCGCCGCGGCGTCTTTGAGACCGATCCCGCGCTCGAGGAGCGTTTCTTTAGGATGTTGGGCCGCTAACCATGAGAGTCGTCAACGACTTTACATCGAAGACCGATGAGGGGACGTCGCGTCGCGGCTTTATGGCTTCGGGCCTGGCCCCCTTTGGTGCCATGCCTCGCATTGATTACATTTGTGCCAACGGGCTGTTCCGACGGCACCTGGGCAACATTGCACAGTTGGAATCGGGGCGCATCTTCTGCCGCCACGGTATTGACCATCTGCTCGATGTCGCTCGCATTATGTGGATCAAGAATCTCGAGGAACAGCTCGAATTTGACCGCGAGGTCATCTACGCCACGGCACTTCTTCACGATATCGGCAAAGATGAACAGTATGAATCGGGTATATCCCATGATGTTGCAAGCGAACGCGTCGCTGATGCGATTCTCGGCGGCATGCCCGATGACGTGGCGTTTGAGCCGGCCGATGCCGCAGCCATTAAGACGGCCATTCTGGGCCATCGAAAGCTGCGCGTGAACAGCCAACCGCTTGAGCGTCTGCTCTATGCAGCCGACAAAGCGTCGCGCGCCTGCTTTGCATGCCCCGCGCGCAATGCTTGCAACTGGAGCGATGATAAAAAGAACCTGTCGATTCGCGTGTAGTTAGTTTGCGCGGTTGGGGTTCTAAACGAAGGAGACGATCGCGTTGAGTAACAAAAAACTGCCCGAGAATGCAACCAAGACTGAAGGTGCTGAGCTCGCCCGCCGTGGAAGGGGCGAAATATCCACCGCAACGGCGGTGCCTCACGTGAGCTATGATGATCTGCGCCATGCCGATCGTATTGTCATTGACGGCCTTGAGGTTTTTGCCAACCATGGCGTGTATCCCGAGGAGAACGCGCTGGGTCAGAAGTTCATCGTTTCTCTGGTGCTCTATGCCGACCTGCGCGCGGCGGGGGAGCACGATAACCTGGATGCCTCGATTGACTACGGCTCGGTGTGCCACGATGTCGATGGCTATCTGCGCGAGCATACGTTTAAGCTCATCGAGGCGGCAGCCGAGGGGACAGCCCAGATGCTGCTGCGCCGTTATCCCTCGCTGCTTGGTGTGCGCATAAAGCTCGATAAGCCGTGGGCTCCTGTTGGCCTGCCCCTGGCAAGCTGCGGCGTCGAGATCGAGCGCGTGCGCTAACCGGTTCTAATACGACTCTATGGGTGGCTGCTTGAGCCGCTGCGACAGAGCTTTATTGTTGGGACAGTACGTGTCGAGCAGGGCGTGGAATCGCTGATTGTGGCTTGGCTCGAGCAAGTGGACGAGCTCGTGGGCGACAACCATGTCGAGGCATTCGATGGGATAGGCGGCAAGTTCGAGTGCGATGCGAATGGCGCCGGTCTTGGGCGTGCATGATCCCCAGCGCGTTTTCATGCTGCGCACGGAGACGCGGGCCACGGTGACGCCCATTGCGATTTCGTACGCGTGCACCATATCGTACAGCGCCGTGGTGACCTCGGTTGCATAGAGCTGGTCGATACGGGCTTGGAGCTCATCGGACGTTAGGCCGTCGAGGATTGCGTGCCGCTTGGCCTGTGGGCCTTCGTCCGATTCATCGGTACCCATAAAACTTGCGAAGGTGGCCTGTTTGGGTCGCGGTGCGGGTGATGCAAAGTTGTGATCGAGTGCATCCTGTACCGTGATGGGCTTGCCCCAAAGTGCAATGATGGACGAGGGGCTGAGCGGCTCTCGTGCCGTCGCCTGACGTTGCTCGCGCTGGGCAAGTCGGCTGATAATCCAGGCGCTGTTGCGCTTCACAAACGCTTCGATACGCTCGCGGCTGGCGCCGATCGGTGCGCTGGCGTGGACCTCGCCGCTCGATGTGACGCGTAGGTTGAAGTTCTTGACGCGCTTTTTGGTAACGACGACGGGGATGGTCGTCCCATCCGGTCGGGATGCGGAAATCGTAAACTGCTGCGTCAAAAGCGGTCCTTCAGATCGGGGACGGGCCGGCATGTCGACCGTTCGGCATGCCGGCCCGCTCAAGGGATGTGAAATTAATAACGCTCGAAGAAGGCAAGCGCGTTGTCGCTGCAGAGCTTTTGCATCACGGTCTTGCCAAAATGCTTGGAAAGCATGTTCTGGAACTCGGGCATCTTGCTGGCATCGGAGAGGAAAGCGGGCACCGTGGCGCCGTCCCAGTCGCCGCCGAGCGCGATGACGTCCTCGCCGCCCAGGTCGAGCCAGTGCTCGATATGCGCCGCCAGCTGGTCGAAGGTGACGTCTGCGGCGGTCTTGTCGGTTGCGTCGTTGGAAAGGAACTCGCTGCAGTAGTTGAGGCCGACGATGCCACCCATGTCGCGAATGGTGCGGAACTGGTCGTCGGTAAGGTTGCGTTTGGCGCCGCAAACCGCACGGGAGTTGGAGTGGCTGGCGACGAAGGGACGCGTGGCGCGGGCGGCGACCTCGTCAAAGCACTCATCGTTGAGGTGGGAGACGTCGAGCACCATGCCGGCGTGCTCCATCTGCGTAAGCGCCTCGATGCCGGCGGCGGTGAGGCCGGCGTGGGTGTCGTGGCCGCTCGCGAGCGGTCCCTGCGCGTTCCAGCTGAGTGACGACATAAGCACGCCCAGGCTCTTGAGCACCTCGATCAGCGCGGGGTCCTCGGCAAAGAACGTGGCGTTTTCGATGGTGTGGATGCAAGCGACCTTGCCGTCCTTGAGCGCGGGGCGAATGTCTGCGGCGCTGCGCACGTTGACCATACGGTCGTGGTTGAGCATTGCCTGGCCGCTCATATGCGCCATGATCTGCGCCTGGAAGCGCGCGGCGTGGGCGGTGGGAATCTCGTCGGGGACAAACGTGGCGAAGCACTGTGCCCACGGCGTGTTGCCGATCTTTGCGAGCGAGATGGCACAGGCGTTACCCTCGATGAGGTCGAAATCTTGCGGATGCGTTTCGTCGCCGGGGAAATAACCGTCGGTGCCGGCGGTAAAGCGCAGGTCGAGATCGAGCGTGGCCCAGCCGATTCGGTCGGCAGTGTCGCAGTGTAGGTCAAATACGGGATATGCCATGGTTCCTCCGGTTGCAGCGTTTCTTTGCAAACTGTCATTGAATTGTATGACTAGGGTATAGTTAGCGCCATATGTTCACGGCGGCCCGCGTTGTGCGCCGCCCTTATCACGGAGGTTACCATGTCCAACCAGGGCAAGAAGGTCAAGACCCATTATCGCGGCACGCTCGATGACGGCACGCAGTTCGATAGCTCCTACGATCGCGGCGAGCCGCTGGAGTTCACCTGCGGCGCCGGTCAGATGATCAAGGGCTTCGACGCCGCTGTTGTCGACATGCAGGTGGGCGAGAAGAAGACCGTGCACATTCCTGCTGCCGATGCCTACGGCGAGCACAATCCCGAGATGGTTCTGACCTTCCCGGCCGAACAGGTTCCCAACATCGAGCAGATCGAGAAGGGCATGAAGCTTTTCCTGTCCACGCCGAGCGGTATGCCCGTTCCCGCCGTGGTCATCGACGTAACGCCCGAGGCTGTGACGCTCGACGCCAACCACGAGCTGGCCGGCAAGGACCTCAACTTTGATATCGAGCTCGTTGAGGTCGAGGGTTAGAGTATGCCTGAACGCTTGGTTTCGACGACATGCTTGGGAAATCTCAACGATCCGTCCTATGAACTCCTGCTTCGCCGGAAGTTGGGCGGCGTCTTTGAAGTTGACGAGCTACTGTTCGATTGGGACCGGGCTGATGTATGCGCGTTTGCGGGCGTGACGGAGCTGGGGCGCACGATCGATGTTCGGCTGGATGCTGCCGACGGCGGTCGTCTTGCCGATGGCGACGTGCTCGCCATCGACCGTTCGGGCATGGTGCCCGTGGCGGTTGTCGTGCGCCTGCGCAGCGCCGAGGTTTATTTGGTCGAAGTCGACCGCATGGATCCGATTGCGCTCGCGCATGCGTGCTGGGAGATCGGCAATATGCACGCGCCGCTTTTCCGAGGCGATTCGGACGAGCATACCGTGCGCATGTATACGCCGGTGCAGCCTGTTTTGGGCCGCATGCTCCGGGGCGTCGAGGGTGTTCGGCTCTCGGTGGTTACCCGTGAACTCGATGCGGACCGGCGCTTTGCATCGAGTGCGGCGGAGGCCGTCGTGAGCATGGCTCCCGACTTTACCATCGTAAAAAAGACGCGCGGCTAAGCGCGTATATACGCAAGGCGGGCTTTGAGGGGCGACCAATCAAGGTCCGTCTTGCTGTTGATAGGAGGCTTTGGGGAAGCATATGGGTCTTGAGGGAATCAAGCTGATTGCATGCGATTTGGACGGCACGTTGCTGCATCCGGGGGAGCGCGAGCCGCGTTCCGAGGCCTTTGAACTCATCGATGAACTGCATCGTCGCGGTATCGTGTTTATGCCGGCGAGCGGCCGTCAATATGCGAGCTTGCGCTACCTGTTTGCCCCGGTGGCCGATGAGCTCGCCTATGTATGCGAAAACGGAGCCCTGGTGATGAGCGAGGGGCGTGCCGTTGTCAAGCGCTCTATGGAGCGTGACCTGGCGATGGATATCGCGAATGCCGTGGTCGCCTACCCCCATGCCGACGTTACCCTTTCCTGCGAGGGGCACCTCTACACCATAAGCGGCAACGATGCGTTCGTCGACCATTTGCGCTATGAGGTCCACTGCGATGTGGCGGTGGTCGGCCGTCCCGAGGACATCGACGAGGACGTCATTAAGATTGCCTTCCAGATGCCCGAGGTGGATCAGCCGGCGGCCCTGGAGTATTTCGAGCGCCTCTTTAGCGACCGTGTTGACGTGATGACGTCGGGAACCGAGTGGACGGACTTTATCGGCTTTGATTCGGGTAA
Source organism: Collinsella sp. OM06-18AC (assembly GCF_003438785.1). Taxonomy (NCBI): domain Bacteria; kingdom Bacillati; phylum Actinomycetota; class Coriobacteriia; order Coriobacteriales; family Coriobacteriaceae; genus Collinsella; species Collinsella sp. OM06-18AC. Next base: position 95,584 of record NZ_QSTX01000001.1, on the reverse strand, counting down.
GGGTTCCGCGCTTGCCGATTACGGTCGTGCCCTGGGAATTTCGCCCGATGAGATGATGGCGTTTGGCGATAACGAAAACGACCGCGACATGCTCAACGTAGTGGGCCATCCCTATCTAATGGAGAGCTGCAATCCCTCTATGCGTGGCATCAACGACCGCGTCCGTTACGTACGCACGGTCGAAGAGGAGCTGCGTCGCCTGCTCGCCGAGTAGATATTTGGGACATGCCTAGAAATGTACTGTTTGCTGTAGCGGATGGGCAAGTAGATTTGCAGGCATGTCCCAAAGGCTACTGGCAGTCGGGGCAGAGTCCCTCAAAGATGGTGTAGTGCGAGCTGACGCTCCATCCGATTTGCTCGGACGCCTTGGCGTCGAGCTGGGCATCGAAGGGGAGCGGTACGTCGATGACGCGGCTGCACGAGGTGCAGATGATATGCGCATGCGGCTCGATCGTGCGATCGAAGCGGCTGCCGCCTGGTGTCTTGATGGAGAGGATCTCTCCGGCATCGGCCAGGAGGTTGAGATTGCGGTAGACCGTGCCGCGGCTGATTTTGTCATCCTGTGCGCGCACGACGTTGTAGATTTCGTCGGCGGTGGGATGGTTGTAGCTTTGGCGCACGGCGTCAAGAACCAGCTTTCGCTGCCTGGTATTCCTTCTTTGCACCGCCATGCGCCTCGCCTCTTTTCTATCAACGGCCGTAGGTAAATGATACCGTATTTAGCACACAATACTAATAACGAGGAATGAAACTGTCTTCATTGGCAAGTGGGGCTTGGGCCTGGGCTTCTACGAGGTGAAAACGCGTTCCCATGCGCTCGTAGGAGGCATGAAGCGCCTCGAGATGAGATAGGATGTTTGCCGGAGCTCCCTGTATCTCCATCTCGACCGAGCCGTCTTCCATGTTGCGCACCCAGCCGGTGAGTGCGCGTGTCTGCGCGAGGTTGGTGTTGGTAAAGCGAAAACCGACGCCCTGGACTTGCCCTTCCCAGCGCAGGAAATAGCGCAGGGGAGCGTCTTGAGTGGCCTCGTCGCTTGCGAGCACAGTAAGCCTGCGGCGCAGCTCGAGCTCGACGTTTGATGGTTTTTGAGGCTCTCGACTGCCGCCGGTGACGCTGGAGAAGAACGTATCGAAGAGGCCCATCGCTATGCCTGCTTGCCTGCGTCGGCCGGGAAGGTTATGCCGGCCTGCTGGCGCACGGCATCCATGATACGCAGCGAGACGAGCGTGACATCGCGGTAGTGGCCAAGCTCGTGGCGTCCCGCCGGGGTCTCCCAAATCTCTTCCTTAACGTTATCGATGCCGTCGATGGCGGTGATAAAGTCCGCGAGCTCGTATTCCATGGTGTTGCTTGACTTGGGAAGGTCGAGCGCGCGTCCGTTGCCGCCTTGCTCGCGCGGCGCCTCGGTCGCCGATCCGCGTACGACATCGCCGCGATAGTCGATACGGACGTTGCGGGGCGTGGACAGATGGTCAATCTGGATAGTGCCACGCTCGCCTTCGATCTGCGAGGGCAGCAGGTCATTCGTAATTTTGGAGTGCGCGAGCTCGACGGAGATACGGCCACCGCCGTAGCTGGCAAGGATGGAACCGCAGCCATCGATGGGGCCGTGCGTGAGCTGTCGCGTGGTGGGGTCGAGCAGAGTAGTCATGCTCGTAAGGCCGGAGGGCATGCCGAAAATCTCGACCATGGGCTCGACGGTGTAGACGCCAATGTCCATGAGGGAACCCGATGCCATATTGCAGTCGAAGATATTGGTGGCGCGTCCCGCGAGAATCTCGTTGTAGCGCGAGGAATATTTGCCAAAGCGCAATGAGGCGCGGCGGATGGGGGCGATCTCGCCCAGGGCGTCCTCGATGGCGTGGAAGGCGGGATCGTGGAGGGGACGCATGGCCTCGAGGGCCACGACACCTGCTGCCTCGGCAGCGCGGAAGACTTCCAGCGCCTGCGCTTCGGTGGCGCAGAAGGGCTTCTCGACGATGACGTGCTTGCCACCGGCGATGCAGGCAAGGGCCTGCTCGTAGTGAAGTGCGTTGGGGCTGCCGATATAGACGGCGTCGACGTCGGCGGCTGCCGCAAGCTCATCGAGTGAGATAAAGTTTCGCTCGCCATCGCGCTCGGCGGTAAAGGCAGCACCGCGATTGGCATCGCGTGAAAGCGTGCCCACAAACGCGGCTTGGTCGTTGGCGTTGACGACTTGGATAAAGTCGTCGGTGATCATGGATGTGCCGATGGTCGCGATGCGCAGCATACGTCCCCCTTGCGTTGTTTGGTCTACAGGATGAGTGTAGCGCGTGGGGATATAAAGCTGTGCGAAAACGCTATTACAGGTCGCTCTCGTTAAAGCCGGTGTCGATATCGAGGTTGCTGCCGTCGGCCGCCGTGGTGGCGAGCTCATCGCAGCGCTCATTGAGCTCGTGGCCGGCGTGACCCTTAACCCAGATGAACTCAACCTTGTGCTTGCTTTTGGCGGTGAGTAGGCGCTCCCACAGGTCGCGGTTCTTGACGGGCTGCTTGTTGGCGGTTTTCCACCCGCGCTTTTTCCAGCCGTCGATCCAGTGCTTGTTAAAGGCGTTGACGACGTACTGCGAATCGGAATGGACTTCGACCTCGCAGGGGCGGTTGAGTGCCTCGAGCGCCACGATAACGGCCATGAGCTCCATGCGGTTGTTGGTGGTCTTGGCGTAGCCGCGCGAAAGCTCGGAGGTAAAGGTCTTGCCGGCGGGGTTGGTGTATTTGAGCACGGCGCCGTAGCCGCCGCGTCCCGGATTTGATCGGGCCGAGCCGTCGGTATAGATGATGACCTTCACGGGCTTCCTTTCTTTGAGTGCATTTCATGTGAGTGACCATTGTAGCGCCATGCCCGCCGGGGGCCAGCAATCTACGATTTCTACCCCGTCTTCCGACTGTTAGCTGGCATGGATGATGCGGTTGAGCTCGTCGAGGTATTGCTGCAAGAGGAGAGAGGGCTTGCGCTCGTCGTGCATGATGTAGCCAACGTGCATCGTTGGGGCGTCTGCTAACGGGATCGATGCCATACCCCATTGCATTTCATTGGAGAGGACTCCGGTCGACAGGGTGTAACCGTTCGACGTGATAAGTAAGTTGGTAAGTGTTCCGCGGTCCGAGATTCGTATGTTGCGGTCGCAAGGGATATAGCTAAAAGGTTCCTCGGCGTAATAGAAGGAGTTTGAGGTTCCCTGCTCAAAGCTGTAGCGCGTATAGGGCGCGAGGTCGGCAAGGGACAGCTGAGGGCGGCGTGCGAGCGGGTGGCGTTCGCTGACGAATACGTGGACCGTCGCGTCGAATAGGGGATGGAAGCTTGCGCGGGCATCGGCGAAGGCCTTCTGCAGAACGCGGGCGTTAAAGTCATCCAGATACAGAATGCCGATATCGCTGCGAAACGCACGGACGTCATCGATGATCTGCGATGTGGTGGTCTCGCGCATGATGAACTCGAACTTGCTGTCGCGGCAGCGCTCGACCACGTTGACAAAGGCCTCGACCGAAAAGGCGTAGTGCTGGGCGGAAATGGCGAGGCGGGCTTGCGGGGTGCCACCGTCCTCGTAGCGTGCCTCGAGCATGTCGGCCTGCTCTACGACCTGGCGCGCATAGCCCAAAAGCTCGGTGCCGTCGTTGGTGAGCGTGACGCCGCGGCTGGAGCGCGTAAAGATCTCCAGATGGAGCTCCTGTTCCAGGCTTTTGACGGCGTTTGAGATGTTGGACTGAGCGGTATAGAGGCGCTGAGCTGCGGCGTTGATTGAGCCGGACTCTGCCACGGCGATCAGAAAACGAAGCTGCTGGAGGGTCATCGACGCAATCCTTCCGATTGTTATCTATAAAAACGATAACAGGTTAGCGCTTTTAAGTGATTGACCGAGGGAAATAATGCTCGTACTATTCAAAACACACAAAGGCAGTAGGTAATTAAGCCAACCACGGAACCGGGATGCGAAAGGAGGCCCGCATATGAATTGCTTACCAAGACGAATGCCGGGCTCCTGTTTGCGCCCGTCGGCGTGATCAGGAGACAGCGACCTACTTCTCTCTTTTTATTTATTTTTGTTCGATCAAGGAGATCATCATGAGCCAGTTCATCAACAACCCCGAGCACACCTTTGGTTTCGATACCCTGCAGCTTCACGTTGGCCAGGAGAGCGCCGATCCCGCATCCGACTCCCGCGCCGTGCCTATCTACCAGACCACGAGCTATGTGTTCCGCAACTCCCAGCACGCCGCCGACCGCTTTGGTCTTGCCGATGCTGGTAACATCTACGGCCGTCTGACCAACTCCACCCAGGGCGTCTTTGAGGACCGTATCGCCGCGCTCGAGGGTGGCGTGGCCGGTCTTGCCGTCGCCTCCGGTGCCGCTGCCATCACCTATACCCTGCAGGCTCTTGCCCAGGCTGGTGACCACGTGGTGGCTCAGAAGACCATCTACGGCGGTTCCTACAACCTGCTCGAGCATACGCTCTCCCAGTTTGGCGTCGAGACCACGTTTGTCGATGCCCACAACCTGGAAGAGGTTGAGGGTGCCATCAAGGACAATACCACGGTCATCTATCTCGAGACGCTCGGCAACCCCAACTCTGACATCCCCAACATCGACGCCATCTCCGAGATCGCCAAGAAGCACGGTCTGCCGGTTGTCGTCGACAACACTTTCGGCACCCCGTATCTGTTCCGTCCGCTGGAGCATGGCGCCAACATCGTTGTCCACTCCGCAACCAAGTTCATCGGCGGCCACGGCACCTCGCTGGGCGGTGTGATCGTCGACGGCGGTAACTTCGATTGGAAGGCGAGCGGAAAGTACGCCCAGATCGCTGAGCCCAACCCCTCCTACCATGGTGTTTCGTTTGCCGAGGCTGCCGGTCCCGCCGCCTTCGCAACCTATGTCCGCGCCATCCTGCTGCGTGACGAGGGTGCCTGCATCAGCCCGTTCAACGCCTGGGTCCTGCTCCAGGGCACCGAGACCCTGTCGCTGCGCGTTGACCGTCATGTCGAGAACACCAAGAAGGTCGTTGAGTTCCTGGCTGGTGACAGCCATGTCGCCAAGGTGAACCACCCGAGCCTGCCTGAGCACCCCGATCACGAGCTCTATCAGAAGTACTTCCCCAACGGCGGCGCTTCGATCTTCACCTTTGAGATTAAGGGTGGCCAGGAGGCAGCTTGGAAGTTCATCGATCATTTGCAGGTGTTCTCGCTGCTCGCCAACGTGGCCGACGTCAAGTCGCTCGTCGTGCACCCGGCTACCACCACGCACTCCCAGCTCTCTGCCGAGGAGCTCGCCGAGCAGAACATCACGCCCTCCACGATCCGTCTTTCCATCGGTACCGAGAACGTCGAGGACATCATTTGGGATCTGAAGCAGGCCTTCGCCGCGCTGGACGAGTAAGGCGACTTGTGCAAGGACCCCTTGCGACTCGATAGGTATAACTGCATAAAATGCCTGCTCAAGGCGCCTGCGCAAGCAATGGTTGCGCAGGTGCCTTTTTTGCATAGGAAGGGCGCTATTACAGGGTTTTTGGCATGCTTTATGCATTTGAGTTGTGGAAAACTCCTGTTGAGAGGATGTGAGTTTTACGCAATTGACGTGCGCCTTTTGAGTAAAACCGCAGGTCGCGATTTGCTCGAGGTACTATGCAGCGCGATCGAATCACACGCAGCTCAAACGCAGCAAAAACGCACTACGGAGGTTTCCAGCTACATGAGGATCGATTCACGAAAACCGAAAGCCGCTGCCCTTTCCGCCGCTCTGACCGTGGCACTTTTGGCAGGCGCCGGCGCAACTGATGCCCACGCGGCAACACTGTCCGATACGGTTGGATCTACGCCGTCCGAGGCGACGCTGGTGCAGCCCGTTGATTATCGCGGCGATGGTTATGGTTCCATGCAGGAGTGGAACGCCTCGATGGAGGCCAAGCGCGATTCCCTTGAGATGCGCGCTCAGATCATTATGAATATGTATGGCGACTATGCTACCGATGACGAGCGCGCTGTGCTGCAGGGTTGTATCGACGGTGCGGGTAGTCTGTTGACGATGGGGGAGGTCGACGCGAAGTCGACCGAGCTCGATGAGCTGCGCACTGCGCTTGAGAATGCCAAGCGCGAAGCGCTCGAGGCCGCCGCAGCCGAGGCGGAGGCTGCCGAGGCCGCCCAGGCTTCGTACTACAACGCCGGTTACACTCCGTCCTACGCGTCTGCCGCGTCCTACGCGAACGGATCGGGCCTGACGCGCTCTGCGGGTGTCAATAACTACAACGGGCGCCGTGAGACCTATTACAGCAGCAACGTGTTGTATCACCACCGCACGGGCGAATGGACGCAGGATTCTGAGGGCTTCTGGCGCGATTCCGACGGCTATTACGTTGTTGCCGCGGGCGATATGGCCCAGGGCTCGACCTTTACGGGCTCCAAGGGTGATTGCAAGGTCTATGACTCCGGCTGCGCCGCCGGAACCACCGACTACTACACCGGTTGGTAATCTGCCATCAGAGCAAAATAGGCACATGATGGGCGGGCGTCTTTATCGAGCTTTCGGGCAACGTAAAGGCGCTCGTTTTATATTTGTATTTGGGTTAACAGAGCCCTTACCGTGGCACTACGTTGGGCATATGGGCGCGGGGCACACTAAGTCATGAGAAACAAAGTCTTTCCCGTGGAGGAAGTGGTCTCATGAACGCTCGAGATATCGCTATCGCCGCCGTCGCATTGGTACTTGGCTGTCTTGGCCCTACAGCTGCGCTTGTCGTAGGCATGCAGGGCTCGTGCGGGGCTGCTCCTATTGTGGTCGGCGCGCTCATCGCAGCAGCGCTGCTGGGAAGCGCGGGCGTGACCCTTTGCCGCGATGACGAGGACGAGATGCCGCAGGTGCGGCGCTAGCCGTTGTGAAGCTGGTTTTGCCCATAGATGAAGAAGGAAGCCGCCGCAAGGGGAGTGCCCCTTGCGGCGGCTTTGCTATTGAGGCTGTAGGCTGTAGCACGCCGGGCGCTACCAGCTGGCCTCGATTTCGCGGATGCGCGAATAGAGCCATTCGTTTTGCGGCACCTGGATGCCGTGCTTGGCCGCGAGGCGGCAGATGGTACCCGCAAATTCCTCGACCTCGGTTCTGCGTTGAGCGACGCGGTCCTGCGCCATCGAGGGCATGCCGGCGGGGTCGAGCCCTTTTATGAGACGCACCATTTGCGTTAGGTCTGCCTCGGTGAGCTCGATACCCTCGGCGTTGGCGACCGCAAGCGTTTCGCGCATGGCGGAAACAAAGCAGCGGCGCTGCTCGGAGCCCGGCTCCGTGGCGCTTCCGTAGGTCCCGCCGTACGCCATGCAGGTCTGGTTGATGCCGTCGTTGAGCATAAGTTTTGCCCACATGCGGTGGGCGATGTCGTCCTCGACGGTGTGGGCGATGCCGCAGCGCGTGTAGAGCCCGTCGATAGCGGTGACGGTCGCGGGGTCGGTGCCGGCGGCCGCACCAAAGCGGATCTCGCCCGCATTGGTAAAGGTGAGCGCGCCGTTGAGAAACACAGCGTCCATGCCTTGGCAGATTCCGAGGACGGTGTGCTCCCAGCCAAAGCGCTCGGCAATCTTCTGCTCGCTGGTGATGCCGTTGCACAGCGAGGCGATGAGCGTGTTGGGTCCCATGACGCGCTCCATGGTCTTGAGTGCTTGGTTGAGCCCCGTCGTCTTGACCGTCAGGATGACCAGATCGGCGGGTGTCGCCTCGCCGGCGCGGACGGACGTGAGATCGCAGGGCTTGCCGTTGACGGTGAGCGCGTCGTTCGCATGGCGCTCAAAGCGAGCGTCGTCCATAATGTATTCGACGGCATCGTTGCCGAGCGTCTTGGCAATCATGCTGCCATAGAGCAGCCCGACGCCGCCCTTGCCGATAAAGGCAACCTTGTTGATCTGCATGTGAATCATCTCCCCATATAAAAGGCGCCCGCGTAAGGGGCGCCTGATGGATTGTATGCTGCCAGGGTGATTGCTGGGTGCGCGGGGCGGCTGTTATGAAAAAGAAACGTTTGCCTGGGCTCTACGCTGCAGGGCAGACCGCAAAAACGCGCGCGAGGAATCCGACGCCATCGCGCACCTTGGGGAAGGTGCAGAAGATGACGGCGCTTGTGGCAGGAAGCTCGTCCAGATGGTCCATGACTTCGATCTGATAGCGGTCGACCGAGAGGATGTACTGCTCGCCGGGGTAGAGGTAGACGTCCTCGCGTGTGGTCACGCTTGGCTCCTTTCATCGGGCTTTTTGCTGATGTTAATGCGGTGCCGTGACAGCTCGATTTCTGCTGCGTTACGATACGTTCTCGATTGCGATTCCACGATGTTTCGGCTGCGTGACCATTGTGTTTCGCCTTGCCGGGGCGCTGATGGCGAAGGGAGGGGCCGTGCAATACCGCGTTGACCCCAAAAGCGGCAACCGTATCTCGGCGTTGGGGCTGGGCTGCATGAGGTTTCCCGGTGCGCCGGGACGCCCGGATGCGAAGACTGCCGACGCCATCATCTCCCGTGCGGTGGAGCAGGGGATTAACTACCTGGACACGGCCTATCTCTATCCCGGCAACGAGGCGTGCGTGGGGGCGTCGCTTGAGCGCCTGGGCTTGCGCGACCAGGTTTTGCTCGCAACCAAGCTGCCGCATGCTTCGTGCAAATGCGCGGAGGATTTCGATCGGTTCTTCGACGAGCAGCTGCGTCGCCTGCGGACCGACCGTATCGACTATTACCTTATGCACAACATCACCTCGCCCGCCCAGTGGGAGCGCGTGGTGGCGTTGGGCATCGAGGACTGGATTGCGCACCAAAAGGCTGCGGGGCGTATTCGCCAGATAGGTTTTTCGTACCACGGCAGCGCCGCGGACTTCCTCACGATGCTTGACGCGTATGACTGGGATTTTTGCCAGATCCAGTACAACTACGCTGGAGAGCGCTACCAAGCGGGAACGGCGGGACTCATGGCGGCTGCGGAGCGCGGGCTCGCGGTGTTTGTGATGGAGCCGCTTTTGGGTGGACGCCTGGCGGGCAAGCTGCCTCCGCGGGCCCGCGCCGTGCTCGATGGCGCCCGTGACCCGCATTTGCGCACTCCTGCCGCCTGGGGACTTTCGTGGGTGTGGAACCATCCTCAGGTCACGATGCTGCTTTCGGGCATGACCGATACCGCACAGGTGGACGAGAACGCGGCATTGGCGGATCGCGCACTGCCGAATTCGATGACGACAGAGCAGCTCGATACCATCGCACGTGTGCTGGCGGAGTTTGAAAAATCGAATCGCGTGCCCTGCACGGGATGCGGCTACTGCATGCCATGTCCCAAGGGTATTAACATTCCCGGCTGCTTTGCCGCTTACAACGCGAGCTATGCGCACAGCTGGTTTACGGGGCTGTCGCAATACTTTACGGCGAGCGCGGTGCGCACGAGCGAGCCCAAGCTCGTGAGCAATTGCGTCAAGTGCGGCAAATGTGCGCGTCACTGCCCGCAACACATCGATATCCCCGAGCGTCTCGACGACGCGCGCCGACGTTTCCAGCCTGGCCCCGTAACGGCCGCGCTTAAAGTCTTCAGCAAAACTCGCTCCTCATGACCCTTTTATATCTTGTGATGGAATAGTTCCTGTTTGCGGCAGAATAGGGCGATAGCAGGAACTATTTCGTCGCAACTGAAGGGAGCTGTCGTGGGCCATCGGGATTCATGTGATGATTTGCGTGAGGTTCGTTGGGGCGTTTTGGGCGCTGGGCACATTTCGCATCGATTTGCATCGTCGCTCAAGAAGGTCGACAGGGCACGGCTTGTGGCTGCCGCCGGTCGCACTCCTTCGCATGTTGAGGAGTTTTTCAGGGCGTTTTCGATCGATGCTGCGCACAGTTATGTCACGGCTGACGATGGCGGCGATGCGGCTTATGATGCGCTGATTGCCGACCCCGATGTCGACGCAATCTACTTGGCTCTTCCGCATGGTATGCATACGCGTTGGGCCTGTCGCGCGCTGCGCGCCGGAAAGGCCGTGCTGTGCGAAAAGCCGGCCGTTTTGAGTGAGGAAGAGGCTCTCTCGATTGCCTCCGCCTCTCGCGAGTGCGGCGTGCTGTTTATGGAGGCGATGAAGAATCGGTTTTGCCCGATGCGCACTCGCGTGGAGGACTTGCTTGCGTCGGGCGAGCTCGGCTGTATCGTCTCGATCGAAAGCGTGCAAAAACTCGATTATGGTGAGTCCCCTTCGAGTTATCTGCTCGATCCGTTGCAGGGCGGCTGTCTATATGACATGGGCTGCTATGCGGTCGGGTGGTTTGAGGATTTGCTTGCGGGTGCGTGCGATGTTTCGTCTCGTGAAGTTCGCTGGCGTGACGTATCGGGTGGCCGCGTGGATTGGGCCGATGAGATCCATATGAGTGTCGGCGGTATACCCATTCATATGGTGTGCGACGGCAAAGCAGCATATGAAAGCCGCTTAATGATTGCCTGCGAACGGGGTTCGGTGGAAATCGAGCGCCTCCATCGCCCCGAGCTCGCCCATGTGAAGTACTCCGACGGACGAATGCTCGAAATTAATGCCCCGTTTGAGGTCGATGATTTCTACGGCGAAATTCAGCATGCGACGCAGCTCGTCCAGACGGGAGAGCTTGAAAGCCCCGTTATGCCTCTTGCCGCCACGCAGCGCTGCGCGCAGATTATCGATGCGATTCGCTTGACGCTCTAGGCTGCGGTGCTGGTGCTCAAGGGGGCTCGGCGGACCTTGCCCCTGATGCCCCTTTTATATCTTGCGGTGGAATACGGTCTGTTTGCGCCAAAATAAGGCACCAATAGACCGTATTTCACCGCAACTGATGAGGGGGAGTTGGAGATGCTAACGATCGGGTGTCATCTTTCGACGACGAAGGGCTATCGGGCAATGGGGGAGACGGCGTTGTCCATTGGTGCCAATACCTTTGCGTTCTTTACGCGCAACCCGCGCGGTGGCAAGGCAAAAGACCTTGACATGGATGACGTGGCGGCTCTGCGCGAGCTTATGGCGCAAAACGACTTTGGACCGCTAGTGGCGCATGCCCCGTATACCTATAACCCCTGCTCCGCTAAGGAGCGGGCGCGGGAGTTTGCCTTGGAGGCTATGGCGGAAGATTTGCAGCGTCTGGAAGCACTGCCCGGCAACTACTACAACTTCCATCCCGGTGCGCATGTGGGACAGGGGGCAGACGCCGGCATTCAGATGATTGTCGACACGCTGTGCCAGGTGATGTTTGAGGGACAGCAGACGACGGTATTGCTTGAGACCATGGCGGGCAAGGGCACCGAGGTGGGCCGTAGCTTTGAAGAGCTGGCGCGCATTATCGAGGGCGTTGCCGCCAAGTGCCCGGAGCTGTCCGATAAGCTGGGCGTTTGTTTGGACACCTGCCATGTGAGCGATGCTGGCTACGACATCATCCATGACCTGGACGGCGTACTCGACGAGTTCGACCGCGTGGTGGGTATCGAGCGCTTGCGCGCCGTGCATATCAATGACTCCAAGAACCCCTGCGGCGCCCATAAGGATCGCCACGAGTGCATCGGCAAGGGCTACCTGGGTAGTGAAGAGTTTGGCGGCGGTATGCAGGTTATGCAGAATATTGTATCGAATAGCCGCTTGCGTGCACTTCCATTTATTTTGGAGACGCCGAACGAACTTGCAGGTTATGCAGCTGAAATCAAACTGTTAAGGTCATTGCAGCAGTAATGACTGTTGCTAAGTGGAGTATTCCATTCACGTTATGGGTTTGTTTCAATCAGTTTTCTCATTGCAGATTCGTAATTCCGGGTGCATAATAGCCAACAGTTTTTGCAGACCTCTGAATCAAACGGGGTCACTGGAAGGAGACTGATTATGAAGCTCAAGAAGCTTGGCGCGTTTGCAGCCACGGGCGCCATGGCGCTCGCTCTTGCACTGACGGGCTGTGGTTCGTCCAACGCCACCTCTGGTTCCGATGCCGGTTCCAGCAGCTCTGACAACGCGAAGGTCGAGAAGGTCGACGGCTCCAAGGAGTATGCACTCGTCAAGGACGGTACGCTCACCGTCGGCACCTCTGCCGAGTACGCTCCGTTTGAGTACAAGGATGACAACGGCGATTATCAGGGCTTTGACCTTGAGCTCATCAAGGCTATCGGCGACAAGCTGGGCCTGGATGTCGAGTATGTCAACAATGACTTTGACACGCTGGTTCCGGGCGTCGCTTCGGGCGCCAAGTATGATGTTTCCATCGCGGCTATCACCGACACGCCCGAGCGTGAGAAGGAAGTCACTTTCTCTGATTCCTACTACATGGACGATCAGGCTATCGTGACCAAGGTCGATAACACCGACATCACGGCCGACAACTACAGCGAGAAGCTCAACAACGCCGACGCTACCATCATCGTCCAGTCTGGCTCGACCGCCGAGGCCTTTGCCCAGGAGAACTTCCCCAAGGCCAAGATTGTTCCCTACAAGGACGCCACCGAGTGCTTCAGCGCCCTGCAGTCCGATAAGGGTGACGCCGTGGTGACCAACCGCTCCGTCGCCAGCCAGCTGACCGCCGAGCAGTTCAACACCTGCCAGACCATCAAGCAGATCAGCACCGGCGAGGAGTACGCCATCGCCATCAACCAGGGCAACACTAAGCTCAAGGACGACGTCAACCAGGCCATCAAGGACCTGACCGACGACGGTACCGTCGACGCCCTCATGGCTAAGTACAACATCAAGTAAAATAACTACTTGATTGCGCGCGGGCCCTTTCCGTTTTGCGGAGAGGGCCTTTGCGCTTCTCTTGACGGAGAGCGTTTCCGTCTCGTTTTGCCGGCAACTTCTACGATAGGAGCCACCTTGTCTCGACTGAACAAAGGGGCCGCTGAGCAGCGTTTTCCACTGCCCGTCTTGCTCCAAAAGCTAGCCTGCGTCATGGCCGTGGCGCTCGCGCTGGTGTGCGCGGGGGCATATGCGCCCACGACCGCCCAGGCGCTTGAGACCGCAAAGATTACCGCCCGACCCAACACCGGTTCGGGCAGCGATGTGGTCGGCGGCACCGAGACGCGCATTACCTGGGAAGTTCAGGCCGATGCCGACGAGGAGCTGAGCGGTCTTTCTTTGACGTTTGTCGACGGCACGACGTTTGGTACCGATGACACGCGATTGACGATGCTCTCGGGCGAGGACCTCATGGATCGTACGCCCATGAAACCCACGTGCAAGGCTGACGGCCAGACGCTCAAGATTGACTTTGGCGAGACGGCGCCTGCCGGCGGCTTTTTCCGTGTCGAGGTTTACGGCGTGACCTTCCCCGTCGAGGGCGGCGATGAGGCCTTTAGCGGCACCTATACGCTCGCCGACGGGTCGACCAAGAAGATCTCCAAGATTCCGTCGGTGGAGATCAAGGGCGTGACGGCCTTCGATAACTTCTTGGCCGACCTTAAAGAGCAGCCGTGGGTCGAGGCCTGGAACTCCAACATGTTCCTTCGCCTGTTCCTGAACCCGGTCATTTTGGTCCAGAGCCTGCCGATCGTCTTCAAAGGCTTCCTCATGTCGCTCTCGATCGTGCTCGTGGCGTTTCCGCTGGCAATTCCCTTTGGCTTTGCCTTGTCGCTCATGCGCATCTCCAAGTCGCGCATCCTGCGTTGCCTTGCCGGCATCTATGTGAATATCATCCGTGGTACGCCGGCGTTCCTGCAGATCTATATTGCATTCTTTGGCCTGCCGCTTGCCGGCGTCAAGGTTGACGACTATGTGCTGGGCGTCATCGTCATGGCCATGAACTCGTCCGCCTACCTGTGCGAGATCTTCCGTGCCGGTATTCAGTCGATCCCCAAGGGCCAGAACGAGGCTGCGCGCTCGCTGGGCATGAACGCCTTCCAGACACTGCTCTACGTTATGATTCCGCAGACGTTCCGCAATGTCCTGCCTACGCTGACCAGCGAGTTTATCCTGCTTTACAAGGATACGTCGCTGCTCGCGGCCGTGGGCGTGGTCGAGATCGTCATGAACGCCCGCACCATCGTGGCCACGACGGGCTCTATTACACCGTACGTGGTTGCCGCCCTGTTCTATCTGGTCATCACCCTGCCGCTCGCTCGCTTGGTGAGCGGCCTTGAGGCGAGGCTTTTGGGCACGGCCGAAACTAAGAAGAAGCGTCCCGCCAAGAGCGCCGGACAGGTCGTCGCGACGCCCGCCGATCACATCGCCGGTCTGTAAGGAGGTCCTATCATGAGCGAAACCAATAACTCGAACGAGGTCGTCGTCAGCATCAAGAACCTCCAGAAGGCCTTTGGCGATAACGTGGTCCTGCGCGATATCGATCTGGATGTGCACAAGGGCGAGGTCGTCGTAGTTCTGGGTCCCTCGGGCTCGGGTAAGTCGACGATGCTTCGCTGCATCAACCGTCTTGAGCATCCCACGAGTGGCTCGATTGTCGTTGAGGGTGTGGACGTGTGCGCCAAGGGCGTCGATCTTAACAAGGTGCGCACGCATCTGGGTATGGTGTTCCAGCAGTTCAATTTGTTCCCGCACCTCTCAGTCAAAAAGAACGTCATGCTCGCGCAGCAGAAGGTGCTCAAGCGCAGCAAGGAAGAGGCCGAGAAAATTGCCGTCGAGGAGCTGACCAAGGTCGGTCTTGCCGAGCGTATCGACTTTATGCCGAGCCAGCTCTCGGGCGGTCAGCAGCAGCGCGTTGCCATCGCCCGCGCCCTGTCGATGAACCCGCACGTCATGCTCTTTGACGAGGCCACCTCGGCGCTCGACCCCGAGCTCGTGCGCGACGTCCTGGGTGTCATGCGCGACCTGGCACGCGACGGCATGACCATGATCGTCGTGACGCACGAGATGGGCTTTGCCCGCGATGTCGCCGACCGCGTCGTCTTTATGGACGGCGGCGTCATTGTGGAAGAGGGTACGCCGAGCGAGGTCTTCGACCACCCCAAGAGCGAGCGCACCAAGGCGTTCTTGGGAAATATCTCGTAGCCGGTTGATGTAACTGCCGTTACAAAAGAGCGGGGGCTGGACTTGAATCCAGCCCCCGCTCTTTTGTAGGGATGGGGATGCGCTGTGATACAGGCTCTTTTGGAGGCCTGGTTTCGTTACGCGAGCTCGGCTCCGAGGGCCTTGCAGGCCGCCTCGCCCTCATCGTCGGGCGCATCGTAGCAAATGACGGAGTCCACGACGTTGACGCCGGCCTCGTCGGCGTCGGCCTTCCAGTTGTCCATCCACTCGCCCTCGGCCCACGAATAGGAGCCAAAGAGGACGACCTTCTTGCCGCCGAGGGTCTCCTTGACCTCGTCCCACATAGGCTGAAACTCGTCATACTCAAGCTCCTCGGAGCCCATGGCGGGGCAGCCGAAGGCGAAGGCATCATATTCGGCGGCCTTGTCAGCAGAGAAGTCGGCGCAGGGGATGACCTCAGTCTCGGCACCCGCGGACGTGGCGCCTTCGGCGACGAGGTTTGCCATGGCCTCGGTGTTGCCCGTGCCGCTCCAGTAGACGACGGCGATCTTGCTCATGTTTTGTCCTTTCAGTTGTGCGGCAGGTTGCCGCGGCTTCTATGTTCTATCGGGTTGCCTGGGCAAGTTGCGCCAAGCTGCAGCCCTGCTGATAGACAAAGGTGAGGTATTGAGTGCAAGCGCGGTAGGCGTCAAACATCGCAAGCGCTTGCTCGACATCCGTGTAGACCTTCCAAGCTCCAAAGACCTTGTAGTTCTCGCCGCGCTGGACGATAAACTCGTGCACGTCGTCGTAGGGATATCCAAGGAAGTAGCCTATTTCGTGCGGAAACTCGCAGGTGCAGTCGTTGCTGCAGCTAGCTTGCTGGGGTAGTGCGCATCGAGTCTGGCTACAAGCGCATTCCGCGACGTTATTGCTCGCGAGCGTGATGCGTGATGCCAAATGCACAAGGCATGTCGAAAGGTCTCTCGTGTCGTAGCCTTCCGAGGCGAGCGCTGTTTGGGCGCGAGGGTCTGCGAAATAGGTGGCGAGGCTTTTGGCTCGGTACACGTACACGAGTGCTCCGCAGGGCCGCCAGACCAAAACACTCAGGTGGATGCCGAGCGGGTCAAGCTCGCGATTGCACTGGGCGATAACGTCGAGCAGGCGTGCTCGGCGTTCTGCGATGGTTTCGGTTGTGGTCGAGCCGTTCCCGTGGGCGTAGGTGCCTGGATAGGTAAAGAGCGATGCCGGCTTGATGCCCGCGAGCGTGGGGGAGCAGTTGCGCACGACCGCTGCCTGAAACGTTGGGATGTCTATGGTTCGAGTCACGGCGCTCCTTACGGATCTAAACTGTTAGCCTAGGAAAACTTATACACGAAAGTAAGCCATGGTCAACAAAAAAGTTTGAAGAGGGAAACTAATTGACCGAACAGACATGATTTTGGGTTAAGATGGGGACACCCCATGGGGGTATCTAGATAGTGCTACTTGAAAGGGGAGCGCATGAGTGACTTGCTCAACCCTGCGAATCTCATCGTGCTGGCCGTCATTGCCGTCGGCATGTTTTTTGGACTGCGTCGCATTGCCGCTTCGACACACGGGAAGAGTTGCTGCAGCGATGGTACGAGCGGCAAGAAGGCCAAAAAGGTTGTTGTGGTGGATACCGATGCGTCACACTATCCCTATAGCGATGAGCTGCTCATCGGCGGCATGAGCTGTGACGGCTGCGCTCAGAACGTAGCCAATGCCCTCAATGCGCTGGATGGCGTGTGGGCAACGGTGACGTATGCGGACCACACGGCACGCGTGCGCTCTAAGCAGCCGGTTGATCGTGGTGTCCTCGAGACGGCCGTGAAAGACGCGGGCTACTACGTCATGACGCTGTAAGCGCCGCCCTGGATGCGCTTCCTTGGCTAGGCTCGTCCGCGCAGTTCGATGTCTTGGATGTCGTCGAAGTCGATGGCGATGTCTCGGAGCTTGAGGAGCTTGAAGGCGGGGAGCGCCTCGTCGAGGATGCCGGTGCGGCTGCGATAGCCGTATGTATCGTAATAGGTGACACGAACCAAGTCGCCACGTTTGAGACCCTCGAGCTTTTTAGAAAGTACGAGGGCTTTTTCTTCCGTGAGCTCACGTTTTGACTCGACGGTGATTTCCTGCTTGCGCACGAGTTCGTAGTATCCCGTGAGGGCGGCAAAGGGCATAAACTGCGCGGCGCGGTTGGCGCGCACGGCACCGTTGGCAGTGAGCTTGGGGTCGGCGGCGCGGCGCCTGCCCTCGGGGTCCGCCAGGCGCTCGAAGGCGGTCGGCGGGCGCACGGGCTGTTGTTTGGGTTTAGGCACGGTGTCCTCCAACTTGGTCGTTGCGTTCGCGCGCGGTGGCGCCGGCGGTAAAGCTTAATCCCTTGACGAGCGCGTTCTTGCCGTACTTGCCTTTCACGGCCAGGACGGCGCGCGCCAGGTCGCGCTCGCGCTCATCGGCCTCGATATCGCTGAACAGATCGATGGTGGTAAATTCCTCGGGCATGAGGTTGCCAAATCCAAGGTTGATGCGCTTGACCGGTCGTTTGGGATCGACAGTCTGCGCCCAGAGCTCATCAAAATAGCCCATGATCTTCTTAAACGAGTTAGTGCGCTCGGGCAGCTTGCGCGAGGCGTTGGAGTGCGCAAAGAGTGCGGCATAGCCACCACGCGGTTTGCCGCCATGCTCTCCCACAAAGATGCCATCGATTGCCTGCGCTTCGCGCACCAGGCGACGCCTTTCGTCATCGCGCTGGACGGGCTTGGGAGCACGGGGCGCGAGCTCGGGGCCATCGGTCGCTGCGGGCTCGATGCCCGAGGTGCTCGAGCGCAGGTGTCCGCAGCCGTCTATATACTGCGCCGTGCCGCTGGCGTTGAGCCGGCGTATGTCGGCGCGCTCGCTCGCGTAGCCCACAAAGAGCGAGATGCTGTCGCAGACCACGTGCTTATCGACTAGATCCAACACGGCGTTGTCGACCATCTCGCGCAAGACGGTGTAGGCCTGCTCGTAGGCATAGCCCTTCGAGAGCACCTGTCCTGTGGTGGTCGAGGTCGCTTGCGGGCGATAGGCTTGGATATCGGCGATGGTTGTCGGCTCGCGCCCGAAGGCGTGGTCGATGAGATATTCGGCATTGACGCCGAGCTCATCGTAAAGCAGGTTTTCGTCGAGCGCGGCGACGCCCATCAGATCGTAGACGCCGTACTTTTCGAGACGGGCCGCCACGCCGGGGCCGATGCCCCAGATGTCGGTGATGGGGCGATGGGGCCAGATCTCCTTGCGAAAGGTCCCGTCGTCGAGTATGCCGATGCGGCTGGGTACGTGCTTGGCGGTAATGTCGAGCGCTACCTTGGCCTGGAATAGGTTGGGGCCGATGCCGACCGTCGCCGTGATGCCGGTGCGCGCCAAGACCTCGTCGCGCAGCGTGCAGGCGAACCCTTCCGCATCGGTGTGATAGAGGTCCAGATAGGGCGTCACGTCGATAAAGCATTCGTCGATGGAGTAGACGTGAATGTCTTGCGGACTCACGTATTCCAGATAGATGCCGTAGATTTTCGCCGACACCTCCATGTAGTGCTGCATGCGCGGTACGGCCTTGATGCAGTCGATGCCGTCGGGAATCTCGAACAGACGGCAGCGGTTGTGTATCCCGAGGTCCTTCATAGCCTGTGTGATGGCGAGGCAGATGGTCGTGCGCCCGCGCGATTCGTCGGCAACGACCAGGCACGTAGTGAGTGGGTCGAGTCCGCGGTCGACGCACTCGACACTGGCGTAAAACGTCTTAAGGTCGATGCAGATATAGGTGTGACGCTCGTGCCCCACGCGCCCTCCCATCAAACACATGTTCTTATCGAATACCTGTTCGATAATACCTGCTCGACCGGACACCGTCAAAACCTGCCCCTTTTTGGCAGGTATGGTCGTGCGGTTGCATCGGGTTTTTAACGCAGCTCTAAAGAGCGCGAAACAGCTCGGAAAACCTCGCTTCGTAGCATGAGCCTAACGATTGATACCGCCTATACGCACGGAAGGGTTGTGGGGATAATGGTCAACTATGGGTTTGGTATGCCGACGCGCTTGGTTGCGGATGGGGATGTGGCTCGCTGGTGCGGGCGATTGGTTGCCCACTATGGCGGCACCAAGGCACTGGTCGTGCTGGGAGGCGACAAGCACACGCGTGATGAGCTCGTTTCGGCGGCGCTGGGCTCGCTCGATCGCGCCCTGCTCGAGCGCGTGCTTTTCCGCTGCGGCTCGGTTGAAGGCGACGGAGGAGACGAGCTGATCGACGAAGCCGTGGCCCTGGCGACCGACGAAGGCGTGGACTTTGTCTTGGCGATTGGCGATGCCGATACTGCCGGCTTTGCGCGCGAGCTCGCCCGTCGCATGGCGGCGCTCGATGTCGGCGAAGACGGTTTTGTCCCTTATGGATGTATCGTCTCGGAGGGCAAAGTGCCTGCCGTCGTGGGGGCCGGCGAGGTTCCCGTTTTTGCCATCATCGCGCCCGAACTGCTGGAGGGCATCGGGTCTCCTCTGCGTGAGTTGCTCGGTAGCGTCTGCGCTGCGGCCTAATATTTGGCATAAAGGGATAGGTTATTTTTGATTGGTAAAGCGTTTGACCTGCCAAATTAAACCTGTCCCTTTTTGGTCGGTTGCCGTTTGGGGGCCGATTGGCAACGCTCGCTGATTATAGTCTTGACCTGCGTTAGAATAGGGGCATCTGATTATCCGGGCGCATGGAGGCGTGCGCCCGTATGCTGAGGAGGACTCTATGGCAACTGTTGCCGCACCTATCGATGCTACGTCGACTGCCGCTTGGAAGGCGCTCGAGGCCCATCAGGAGAAGCTCGAGGCCGAGGGTATCGACCTCAAGGCCTGGTTCGCCGCCGATGCCGAGCGCGTGAACAAGCTGAGCTTTGACGCCGGTGACCTGCACTTCGACCTGTCCAAGAACCTGGTGACTGATGAGACCGTCAAGCTGCTGTGCGATCTTGCCCGCGAGGTGAAGCTCGAGGAGCGCCGCGACGCCATGTTCTCCGGCGAGCACATCAACACCACCGAGGACCGCGCCGTCCTGCACACCGCGCTGCGCCGCCCGGCAAGCGAGAAGGGCCAGCTCATCGTCGACGGCCAGGACGTCGTCGCCGACGTGCACGAGGTTCTCGACCGCATGTATGCCTTCGCCGAGCGCGTGCGCTCCGGTGAGTGGAAGGGTGTTACCGACAAAAAGATCGAGCACCTGGTGTCCATCGGCATCGGCGGCTCCGATCTGGGCCCGGTCATGGCTTACGAGGCCCTGCGTCCCTATGCCGACGCCGGTATCGATTGCCGCTATATCTCCAACATCGATCCCAACGACCAGGCCGAGAAGCTCAAGGGTCTGGATCCCGAGACCACGCTCGTGATCATCGTCTCCAAGACCTTCACCACGCTCGAGACCCTCACCAACGCCCGCGAGGTCAAGACCTGGATGCTCGAGCAGCTCAAGGCTCAGGGCGCCATCGATGGCTCCGATGAGCAGAACGCCGAGGCCGTGGCAAAGCACTTCGTCGCCGTTTCCACCGCACTCGAGAAGGTCGAGGCCTTCGGTATCGACCCCGCTAACGCCTTCGGCTTCTGGAACTGGGTCGGCGGCCGCTACTCCGTCGACTCCGCCGTGGGCCTGTCGCTGATCGTCGTGCTCGGCCCCGAGCGTTTCCAGCAGTTCCTTGAGGGCTTCCATGCCATCGACGAGTACTTCTGCAACACGCCGCTCGAGAACAACGCCGTCGCGCTGATGGGCCTGCTCAACGTCTGGTACGTCAACTTCTTCGGTTCCAAGAGCCACGCCGTGCTGCCGTACTGCCAGTACCTGCACCGTTTCCCGGCCTACCTGCAGCAGCTCACCATGGAGTCCAACGGCAAGCACGTCCGCTGGGACGGCAGCGCTGTGACCTCCGATACCGGCGAGATCTTCTGGGGCGAGCCCGGCACCAACGGTCAGCACGCCTTCTACCAGCTGCTGCACCAGGGCACCGTGGTGGTCCCGGCCGATTTCATCGCCTTTGCCAATACCGCCAACCCTGCGACCGACAGCGGTCAGGACGTGCACGAGCTGTTCCTGGGCAACTTCCTGGCCCAGACCAAGGCGCTCGCCTTTGGTAAGACGGCCGATGAGGTGCGTGCCGAGGGCACGCCCGAGCAGATCGTCCCGGCCCGCTGCTTTGAGGGCAACCGTCCGACGACCTCGATTTTTGGCGACACGCTGACCCCGTTCGCGCTTGGTGAGCTCATCGCCCTGTACGAGCACATCACGTTTGTCGAGGGCACGGTCTGGGGCATCGACTCCTACGACCAGTGGGGCGTCGAGCTGGGCAAGCAGCTTGCCAAGCAGATCACCCCGGCCTTCCACGACGACGCCGCCAAGGCCGAGCAGGACGCTTCGACTCAGGCGCTCATCGAGTTCTACCGAGCTCACCGCAAGTAGGATTCGCTGCGAAAACTAACGCATAGCCGACAAGGGCCCGTATCCGTTGGGATGCGGGCCCTTTGCTATTTGGATAGGATGGAATGTATCGGGAGGCGCCTCGACGGGCATCGCAATCGTCGAAGGCGCGCCGTTCATGTTTGGGACAATATGACATTTTTCCCGTTGCAAACAACGCCGCCGTGGGTGTTCTGTATGATGGCTCAGACAAGGTTGTTCAATGTCAGGGAGGCATATATGGCAATCAAAGCCATCGCAATGGATATCGACGGTACGCTCACCAACGACCAAAAGGTCATCAGCCCGCGTACGCGCGAGAAGCTGCTCGCGGCGCAGGAGTCGGGCATTAAGCTCATCTTGGCTTCGGGCCGTCCCGCATGGGGGCTGCGCGCCTTGGCGCAAGAGCTCGACCTTCAAAACCATGACGGTCTGCTGGTGGCCTTTAACGGCGCACACGTCGTTGATGCCCAGACCGACGAGGTGCTGTTCGATCAGGCTATGCCTGCCGACGAATTGCATCGCCTGATTGATCACCTGCGTAATTTTGACGTGATCCCTATGATTTCGCTCGGTCGCGATTTGCACGTCGAGGACTCGTACCATTGCATGATCACGCTGCCTGACGGCTCACAGAAGAATATCGTCAAGTATGAGCGCGACGCGTGCGATCTTAAGATTCGCGAGGTGGAGAGCCTGCATGAGGTCGCTGATGCTTATCCCGTGGACAAGCTGCTGACGGCGGGCGATCCGGCCTACCTGCAGGCGCATTACGAGGAGATGTATGCGCCCTTTAAGCAGACGCTTTCGGGCATGTTTACGGCCGACTGGTACTTTGAGTACACGGCGCCCGGTATCGACAAGGCCCGCGCACTCGAGGGTGCCCTGCCCAAGCTCGGCATCGATGCCAGTGAGGTCGTATCGTTTGGCGACGGCCAGAACGACAAGTCCATGATTGAGTGGGCCGGCACCGGTGTTGCCATGGGTAACGCCGTCGATGAGGTTAAGGCTGTAGCCCAGATGGTGACCGCCGATAACAACGAAGATGGCATTGCGGTGGCGCTGGATAAGCTGCTGGGTTAGAATCGCCGATTAATGCATGGCTCGGGCGCCTGCTTGCGGGCGTCCTTTTGTTAGGGAGGGTGCCGTGTCCGCATTTCCGTTCGACGCCGTTATCTTTGACATGGACGGCGTCATTGTCGATACCGAGTATTACTACTTGGGCGAGACTGCCGCGTTTGCCAAGGAGCTTGGGCTTAATCTGACTCAAGAGGAGTTGAATGGGCAGGTCGGTACCTCGCATCAGTTCTTCCTGCATATGCTGGTCGATTGGTTTGAGCGCGCCGGTAAGGGGCACTTCACTGGCGAGGAAGCGTTGGCCCGTTGGGACGAGTGGGCGCATAAGCGTCCGCGTGACTATCAGGCTTTGATTAACCCAGGCGCCGTGGATACGATTCGAGAGCTGCCGCGCCGCGGCGTTCGCGTGGCGCTGGCGAGCTCGTCTCCCATGGACAGCATCGAGGAAGTACTCGATGCATGTGGTCTGTCGGATGCCTTTGAGTACGTGGTGAGCGGCGAGCAGTTTAAGGAGAGCAAGCCCGAGCCCGACATCTACCTGCATGCGCTGGACCTGTTGGGGCTGCCTGCGGTCCGTTGCTGCTGCGTTGAGGATTCGGTGCCTGGCATCACTGCCGGCAAGCGAGCGGGTCTGACGGTAATCGCCAAGCGCGAGGAGCGGTTTGGCTTTAGCCAGGATGCTGCGGACAAGATCATCGACCAGCTGCCGGAACTGCTTGAGCTTTCTTAGGAGCGCGGTAGTTGCGCGTTTTTCGGGTCTGATGAGTAAATAGCCGACATTTTGGTGCGACACCTAGCATACTTTAAGCTAATGCGGGCTTAAGGACTTGTTGAATGCCCCTAAGTCCGTTTTAGGCTTAATTGTGCTTGGAGAGGGTATATGCCACCGACTGAAGGGCTAACTGACGGTAAAGCAGCGATACCGCTGTACCAACAGGTTATCGATATCATCAAAAACGAAATCAACTCCGGTGCCTACAAGGCAGGTGCGCGGATACCCAACGAATTCGAATTGGCTGAGAGCTATAAAGTTGGCCGCGTTACCGTGCGACGCGCTATTGAGGAGCTCGTCCAACAGGGCTATCTAACGAAGCGACAGGGGAAAGGCACGTTTGTCAATGCCCCCAAGCTCAAGCGCAAGATTCGCCAGAAGGATGACGTCCAGAGTTTTTCGGACGCATGCCGCGTTAACGGAATGGAACCGGGGGCGCGTGTCATTTCGAGAAAGATGCTGCCGGCGGATTCCACCGAAGCACAGTTCTTTGGTGTTCCCGTTGGAACTGACTTGATCTGCGTTGAGCGCGTGCGTACTGCCGATGGCGTCCCTGTCATGCTCGAGAACAACATATATGTTTACGAGGACAACGCCTATCTATCAACGGCACCTCTATCTAACCAATCCATTTTTGAGTTCGTGCGCAACCTGACGGGCCGCACGCCCGCGTTTACCGACCCATGCACGCTTGAGATCGCGTGTGCGTCGCCCGAGGTCGCTCGGTTGTTGGCAGTTCCCGTTGGCGAACCCTTGTTTTATATGGAAGCCTTCTTTTTCGATGAGCAGCGGCGGCCGTTTATCATCGGTCGTCAGCGGATCGTTGGGTCTCGCTACGTTTTTGACATCTAGGACATTGCGTATGAAAGCGCCCGGTGGATCATCTCACCGGGCGTTTCCATACCGTTCACGGCGCAAACGCAACCGTTCAACCGCGTTGCGGCAATCAGTTTGAAATTATCTTGATGGCGAGAAAAGCTGCTGGTAACCTATAGAACGTCATAGAACGTTTGCCTTGTGCAAACGTTGAAGCGAGATGCGATGCAGTCTCGAGTTCTTTGGAGGTATCTATGTCAGATACGAAGGCGAAGAAGACAAACAGACGTTTTAAGTTCAAATTACCGCATGTCTATACGATCATGTTCTTGCTGATCGTTGTCTTTGCGGTCTTGACTTGGATCGTTCCCTCTGGTCAGTATCAGCGCAAGACGATTTCGACAGCGGCGGGCGAGCGTGAAGTCGCCGTTGCTGGAACCTATGAACAGGTCGATAAGAACTACACCGATTCCGAGACCGGCGAGACCATCAATCTGGGGCAGGATATCTTCGCGGTCCTGCAAGCGCCCACTAAGGGCATCCAGGAGGCTGCCGACGTCGTTGCGTTCGTCTTATTGATTGGCGGGTCGTTCGCAATCATCACCAAGACCAACGCTTTGAATGCCGGCATGAGCCGCGTGATTAAAAAGCTCAAGAACAAGGACATCCTCATCATTCCCATCACGATGACGTTGCTGTCCATTTGCGGCACCACGTTTGGTATGTCTGAGGAAGCCCTGCCGTTCTATGCCATCTTCATTCCCATCATGATGGGTATCGGTTATGACTCGATGACGGCATTCATCATCTGCTTCCTTGGTCCTAACCTGGGATATTGCGCTTCGACCATCGATCCGTTTAATGTTTTGATCGCCCAGGGCATCATTGGCATCGAGGGCAATCCGCAACTGTGGCTGCGCGCCGTTTCTTGGGTCATCTTCACTGCCGTCGGTATCGCATGGGCCATGCGATACGCCATGCGCGTCAAGAAAAACCCCGAGTCGTCCATTACGTACGAGGACGATAAGCTCAAGCGTATCGAGTTTTCCGTGACCGATGCCTCCATCGAGGAAGAGTTCACTACCCGTCAGAAGCTCGTGCTTATCGATTTTGCTTGCGGTATGGGCATTATCGTCTGGGGTCTTGTTACCCAGGGTTGGTACATGAATGAGATTTCCGCCGTGTTCCTTGGCATGGGCTTGCTTGCCGGTATCCTGGGCGGTCTTGACCAGCAGACGATTGCTGAGGAGTTCGTTAAAGGTCTCGCCGACTTTGCGTACGCCGCCATCGTTATCGGTATCGCTCGCGGTATTCTGGTCATCGCCGAGGGCGGCATGATCATCGACACCATCCTCCAGGCGCTCGCTACTGCGCTCGCCGGTGCGCCCGCCGCCGTCTACACCACGTTTATGTATATCGTCCTTGGCCTGCTCTCTTTGCTGGTTCCCTCGAGTTCTGGCCTGGCGGCACTCACCATGCCCGTTATGGGCCCCCTGACCGAGCTCATGGGCCTCAATCCCGAGGCGGCCGTTACCGCGCTCCAGTTTGCCAACCAGACCATCAACACCATCAGTCCCGTGGCGGGCATGACGGTTGCCGGCCTTGGCGTGGCTAAGATTTCGTTTGGCCAATGGTGGAAGACCATTTGGAAGTTCTTCATCTTCATGGTCGTCTTTGGCCTGATCGTAACGGCAATTTCTGGCATGCTTCCGGCGTAGGTGGTTGTGATGTCTGATCGTTTGACGGTCCTGACGTCTAAGAGCGTCTTTACCGGTACGGGGGACCTGCCGTTTGAAGGTTTCGTAGCGGTCCGTGGCAATCGAATTGAGGCTGTTGGCACCAAGTGTGAGCTAGCTTCGTATTTGACCCAGGCGGACGAGGTAGTTGACCTGGGCGACCGCACCGTCATGCCTGGCCTGATCGATGTGCATACCTTCTATACAGGCTGGGCGCTGCGGACGTTGGGGCCTGATCTGTCCGGCATCGCTGATGCCAAAGAGGCCGTGTCGCTCTTGCGTGCATGGAAAGAAGATCATCCGGATTGCGCGGCGGCTTTTGGCCACAACCTACCCGAAACGTTGGCATCGGATGCCGAGAACGCAAATACGGCGGCTGTGTTTGACGATTGTTTTGGCGATATCCCTGTCGTCTGCTTTACACCGGGTGCGGAGACCTGCGTTCTCAATGCTGCCGCCAGTGCGCGATACGGCTTCACACCCCAGGCGTGCTATGCCGAGAAGATCTGGCGCATGATGAGCGATTTCCTCGCGCTGCCCGAGGTACGTGCGGGGTATTCGGACTACATGAGCATGCTTAACGAGCGCGGCGTTACCGCCATCAAGGAGATGGCGTTTGATGACTACTACGGTTTTGCCGACGAAATGGCTCGCCGTGAAGAATCTGGTGAGCTGACGGTTCGCGTCTCTATGATGTCGCAGCCGGTGGGTGCCGGTGCAAATCTGTCGTATGCTCGCGAGGCACGAGAGCGCTTTCGGGGACCGTTCGTTCGTTTTTCTGGCTTCAACCGTATGACCGATCGCGGCGTATGGGCGGGGCTTGCCGAGATGATTGACCCCTATGAGGACACGGCCGATGCGGGAGCTGCCGGCAAGACGGTTGTCGAAGAGCCCGAGTGGGATCTGATTGAGAACGAGCTGCGCGCAATTGATGCTGACGGCTTCCGATATTCCTTGCATTGCCAGGGCGATGGCGCCGTTCGTCGCACCGTGGCGCTCTATGCCTCGCTGCCTCGAGACGAGCATGGACGGTTGCTTCGCCGCCATGCGATTACCGATCTCGAGAACTCTGATCCGACCGATCTTGTCGAGTTTGGCAAGTTAGGCGGAATTTGCGAGGTCTATCCGCAGATTTTGACGCTGGACCGGCGCGAGGATTGCCTGTCGATGATGCGTCGACAAATTGGCGAGACGCGACTTTTGCACAGCTGGAATCGCCGCGGCATGGAAGATTCCGGATGCACGGTGTGCTGTGGTACGGATTTGCCACTGCTGATTCCGAGCCTGGGCGAGTCAATCTACAGCGCGTGCGGTGGATACTTCGACGATGGGCTGCCCGTGAATGAGGCCAACGCGCTGACGCTTGTCGAGCTCTTGCGTGCTTGGACTGCCGGGGGCGCGTACGATCTGATGCGCGAAGACGAACTGGGTACGCTTGAGGTCGGCAAGCTTGCCGATATCTGCGTGCTCGATCGGGATGTGTTCGACCTCGATTATCGCGACGCACGCGATCTTTCGGTTGATATGACGATGTCGGACGGACAAATCGTGTTCGATCGAAATAAGGAGGCATAAGATGTCTGAATCCAAACCGACGCTGCGCCGCGAACAGATTGCGGGCATGAATATCCACTACATCATGTGGTCGCTCGATTACTTCCTTGATGTGCAGCAGCGTTTGGGCTTTGAGTCCATTGAGCTGTGGTGTGCGGAGCCGCATGTGACGCTCGACCACACGGGCTACTTTGAGGCTGAGGTCCTGGCGAAAAAGGCTGCAGACCGTGGGCTTAGGTATCGTACTCTGTGCCCCGAGAATGTTGTCTATCCTTGGCAGTACTGCGCACGCAAACCGCTGCATGAACAGCGCAGCCTGGCGTACTTTAAGCACGGCATTGAGCTTGCCGAGGTACTTGGGTGCGACCGTATGTCCGTCAACTCGGGCTGGGGCGACTGGGACGAGGACCGCGAGGAAGCCTGGAAGCGCAGCCGCGAGCACTTGTCCATTCTGGCGGAGTATGCCGGTGAGCACGGTCTGGTGCTTACGATGGAAAGCCTGCGTCCCGAGGAGAGCAACCTTGTAACGACGGTTTCCGATGCGAAGCGCATGATTGACGAGGTCGCGAGCCCGTACTTACAGCCCATGGTTGATACAACCGCGATGGGCGTTGCGGGCGAGACGCTCGAGGACTGGTTTGCCGCCTTTGGTGATGGGGCAATTCACGAGATGCACTTTATCGACGGTGACCCGTATGGCCATCTGGTGTGGGGCGATGGCAAGCACGATATGGACGCCTTCGTCGCTACGCTTAATGCCCATGGTTTCGATGGCATGCTGGGCCAGGAAATCACGGACGGGCGTTACTACGATGACCCGGCGGCGGCAGATGCCAAGAACATGGCCGCATTCGAGAAATATCTGATTGACTAAACCAACTATCGGCCACGCAGCCAACGTCATTGATTGCGGACCAAACAAGAAAGGAACTGGATATGAACGCACACGATCTGATCAAAGAGGCAATTGCCGAGAAGGGCAAGTTCGACAGCGTCTACTGGATTGCTTGCGGTGGCTCCATGATCGATTTGATCCCGGCTCATGAGCTTCTGCAGCGCGAGGCAACCACCTTCACTTCGTATATCTATACGGCTCGCGAGTTTGATATCATGCGCCCGCGCCGCTTGGGTGAGAAATCCCTGGTCATTGCTTGCAGCCACAGTGGCAACACCCCCGAGGTCGTCGAGGGCTGTGAGATTGCCCTTGCTGCCGGCGCTACGGTGATCGCCCAGACCGACAACGCTGGATCCAAGATTGACTCCGGCAAGTGGACCACGTGGGTCTACCCGTGGGGCGAGGGCGTGCCGCAGGCCGAGGTCCCCGCTGGCATTTCGCTGTCGCTTGCGGCCGAGCTGCTCGATCAGCAGGAGGGCTACGCCGATCTTGCCGATATGTATGCCGGTATCGCCGAGATGGATAAGATTCTTCCCCCGGCACGTGAGAAGGTAAATGCCGAGCTAGGCGATCGTTTTGCCAAGCTTTGCCAGGAGCACGAGTTCTTCTACATTCTGGGCAGCGGTCCCAACTTTAGCCAGACCTACGGTTTCGCTATCTGCTCTCTTATGGAGATGCAGTGGCAGCACTGCAGCTACATCCACTCTGCCGAGTACTTCCACGGCCCCTTCGAGGCTACTCAGGATGGCGTTTTTTACTTCCTGCAGATGGGCTCCAGCGAGTGCCGTGCCATGGACGAGCGCGCCCTTGCGTTCCTTAAGACGCATACCGATACGCTGATGGTGCTCGATGCCAAGGAGTACGGTATGGAAGCCGTGCCGGCGAGCGTCCGTGCCTATCTGGACCCGGTGCTGTTCTACGCCATGAACTGCGAGCTGCGTGCTGCACGCGGCAAGGTGTTTGATCACGATCCCGATTTCCGTCGCTATATGGGTGTTGTCGAGTACTAGAAGGGGCAAAGGCCATGGCATTTAACGTTAACGCGCTCGGATTTGGCGACAACGTCGTCGATCGCTACGAGCATATCCACACCATGTATCCCGGCGGCAATGCGGTGAACTTCGCCGTTTATGCCAAGAAATGCGGTGCCGCACGCTCTGCATACATGGGCATTTTTGGCAATGACGCCGCTGCCGAGCATGTCATTACAAGCCTCGAGGATGAGGGTATCGAGCTTGACAAGTGCGAGCAGATGATTGGCGAGAACGGAGCGGCTCGCGTGACCGTCGTTGACGGTGACCGTGTCTTCCTCGGCTCCAACGAGGGCGGTATCCGTGGCGATGCGCGCTATGTTCTCGATCGCTTTGACCTTTCGTACATGAAGCAGTTCGATGTGGTTCATTCGGGCAACTATTGCTTCACCGAGCGCGAGCTGCCCAAGTTGAAGGCTGCGGGCGTCACGGTCTCTTTTGACTTTTCGGACGACTCCACCGACGAGTACTACGAGCAGATTGCGCCCTATGTCGATTTTGCTTTCTTTAGTGCGGCGGATGCCGCGAGTGAGGACGAGATTCGCGAGCGTCTGGCATGGGTGAAGGATCTGGGTCCGCGTTTTGTGTCGGCTACGGCGGGCGCCGAGGGCTGCATCGCTTACGACGGCGAGCGTTATTACCGCCAGCTGGCTAAACCGGTAACGGACATGAAGGACACCATGGGGGCGGGCGACTCGTTCCTCACCTCGTTTTTGATGTGCTATCTCGATTCCGCCAAGCGTGGTGAGGGTGGCGCCGAGGCCATCGAGCGCGCGCTCGACTTTGCTGCCGGGTTTGCCTCGACCGTGTGCGGCATGGAAGGTTCTTGGGGCCACGGAGCACCAATCGTCGAATAGCTTAAGAAAGCGTACGGCGGTCTGGCTATGAGGCCTTGGACAGCCGATGCAAAACAATAAGCGAAACGCGAAAAGGGGGCTCGCCATGTGGTGGGTCCCCTTTTGAACATTGGAGAAGACCATGGGTATTAAAGCGTGTGCGGCTGGTTTTTGCTGTGCGGACGTCTATCAAAACATCGGCGTGTTCTATCCGACTGGTAATGGCATTGACTGGGGTATCCATCTTGCACGAATGGGCGTTTCGGTATCCGCCGTGTCGGTTGTCGGCAAGGACGAGTACGGAGACAAGATGAGAGAGGCGCTGGCCGCCGAGGGGTTTGATATCTCTCATCTGCGGGTGGAGGATGGCGACACCTCGGTGATGCTCATGGCATTGAAAGACGGCGTCGATCGCGTGCATCTCGAGGCAATCGATGGCGTAATGGAGACATATCGTCCGAATGAAGATGACCGGGCGTTTATCCTAGAGCATGACATCATTCATACCGACCTGTTTGGCAATTGTTTGGACCTCCTGCCCGAGTGGCATGATGCGGGCAAGACGGTGGTTATGGACTTCTCGGTGTTCAGCCAGGATCCCGAATATGCCTGCGAGAATCATTTTCCCTACGTTGACTACGCATTTATGTCGTTTGAAGATGACACTCCGGAGCTGCGGGACTGGGTACGTCACGCGCAGGAATTGGGGCCGCGCGTTGCGGTTGCCACGCTTGGCGAGAAGGGAAGCATTGCCTATGACGGTGAGCGCTTCTATGAGTGCGGGATCGTGCCGGCGGAGAAGGTCGTTAATACCGTGGGTGCCGGCGACTCGTATATCGCCGGGTTTACCAAGGGCGTGATCGATGGCCTTGATATTCCGGCGTGTATGAAGGCGGGCGCTGAGCTGTCGTCCCGAGTGATCGGTTCGTTTGAGCCGTACTAGGGTCAAATGCCTGGAAAGGAGTACGAAATGGTTATCGACATGTTGGTCCATCCTATGCTCTACGGCGAGATCTGTACGCCGGGTGATGAGCCTGATGGATTCGGTTTTTGGTCACGAGAATTTGGTATGGGGCATATGGGCCCCATGGATTGGGATGAGCTTCAAGTCGAGATGGACGTCTGCGATGTGCAGAAGAGCGTGCTCATGCCGCTCGATGTAACCACGGCATGCGGAGGGCACTTTGGCACCAATGACCAGATTGCCATGCTGGTTGCCGCAC
This sequence comes from Collinsella sp. OM06-18AC, assembly GCF_003438785.1. Lineage (NCBI taxonomy): Bacteria > Bacillati > Actinomycetota > Coriobacteriia > Coriobacteriales > Coriobacteriaceae > Collinsella > Collinsella sp. OM06-18AC. Next base: position 64,262 of record NZ_QSTX01000001.1, on the reverse strand, counting down.
ATCCCGATCGTCTGTGGGGATTTGCGAGCGTAGACCCGCAGGTGAGCGGTGCCGCAGACGAATTGGAGCGCGCCTTTACCGAGTTGGGGGCAAAGGGGCTTTGCCTGCATCCTGCAAAGCAGGGTTTTGCCCCCGATGATGCTGTGGCCGAGCCGCTTTACGAACTGTGCGAGCGCTATAACAAGCCGGTGGTTTTCCATGCCGGTATGTCTTGGGAGCCGGGCGCAGAGGTCTCGCGCAGTAACCCGCTTGCATTTGAGCACACAATCGCAACGCATCCAAATGTGCGTTTTAGTTTGACCCATTTTGGCTGGCCCTGGGTGCGCGAGACCGTGGCGATGCTGCTCAAGTATCCCAACTGCTACGCGGACACCTCTATCACTTACATCGATTCGCCCGAGGAGATGATGCAGCGTCTTTTCACGGTCGATATGGGGCCGCTGTGGTATGAGCGCGCGCTATCGCACCAAGTGATGTTCGCCAGCAATACGCCGCGCTTCCGTGCATTCAAACTCAAGCGGGCGCTCGATACCGTGCCCATGCGCGATGATGCGCGAGAAAGGCTCTACTGGGGTAATGCCCTGCGTTTTCTTGAAGGGGATGAGTGAACATGGTGACGCTCGAGACATTGAGCTATCTATCGACTGCTCCGGACCAGTTCATCGATATTACCGAGGACGTGCACGCTGCCATCGAACGCAGCTCGGTGACCAATGGCTTGGCGGCGATTATTTTGTCGCATACGACCTGCGGAATCGTGGTAAACGAGGGGCTTCCCTGCGTGGAGACGGATCTTATGGAGACGCTTGATCGCATCGCCCCACTCGATGCCCCCTATGCGCATGCACACTTCCTGCCGAGCTATGGAGCCACCGGTAACAACTCCTGTGGGCATATCAAGAGCATGATTTGTGGAAACAGTTGCTTCTTTCCCGTCCAAGATGGCCACATCGTGTGCGGAAGTGCCCAGAACATCTATCTTGCGGAGTTTGACGGTCCGCAGAAGCGAAAAGTGTACGTCGAGGTGCTGGGGGAGTAACGTCCCTGCAATAACCCTATGAAGGAGCACGTTATGTCGTTTCTAACTTCGATGTTCAAGAACGAAAAGCCGGTTATCGGAATGCTGCACCTGCGTCCTCTGCCGGGCGATCCGCTGTATTACCCGGGCGGAAGCGTATCGCAGGTCGTGGAAGCCGCCAAGCGCGATCTCGAGGCGTTGCAGCAGGGCGGTGTCGATGGCATTTTGATTACCAATGAGCTCTCGATGCCCTATGAGCAGCATGTTTCTCCCTCAACCCTTGCATCGATGGGCTATGTAATCGGGGCTCTGTCCCATGATCTGTCGACTCCTTGGGGAGCTGAGGCAATTTACGATGGTGATGCCACAATCGAGCTGTGCGCTGCCGTCGACGCGCAGTTCACGCGCTGCAATTTTTGCGGTGCCTGGGCCGGTGATCTCGGGCTGATTAACCGAGATTTCGCTCACACCATGCGTCGCAAGGCGGCGCTGCGCTTGGACGACCTCAAGCTTTTTCACTTCATCACGAGCGAGGGCGAGGTTTATCTCAACGACCGCACGACCGCGGACATTGCCGATTCACTTCTCTTTAATTGCCTACCGGATGCGATAGTCATCGGCGGTTCGGCTGCCGGTCGTGGCGCTTCGGGCGAGCTTGCCGACGAGGTCCGCGAGCGTGTTGGCGAAGTGCCCGTGGTATGTGGCACCGGTTGTCGCGAAAATACCGTGGCTGACGTATTTGCTCACTACGATGGCGCGTTTGTCGGCACGTGCTTAAAGCGCGACGGAAAGCTGGATGCCCCGGTTGATGTTGAGCGGGTGGTTCGTTTTATGGCTGCCGCTCGTACGGCGCGAGGGGAGTAGGCACCTATGGCGCTCTATCTGGGTATTGATATTGGGACAAGCGCCTCTAAAGGCGTTTTAATCGATGATCGATGCAACATCGTTTGCCAAGCCTCTTGTGGACATGAGACGGACAACCCGTGTGATGGATGGTACCAGCATGATGCTGAGGCAGTTTGGTGGGGCGATTTTTGCCGCTTGTCGCGCGAGCTGGTGATGCGATCGGGGGTTAACGCGGCGCAGATCGGATGCGTGGGCCTTTCCGCATTGGGTTGCGACTGTGTGCCGGTCGATACCGAGTGCAACGCGCTGGCGCCCGCGATTTTGTATGGAGTCGATGCACGTTCGAAGCCGCAGATTGACGAGTTCCTTTCCGAATATGGGTCAGGTCGCGCACGCGAACTTTTCGGGCACGATCCCTGCTCATCAGATATTGCTCCCAAGATCTTATGGTTTAAGGAGAATATGCCCGAGGTGCACGAACGTGCCGCGAAGTTCCTGACGGCATCATCGTTTCTATGCGCAAAGTTGACGGGGCGTTTTACGGTGGACCGTTACTTGGCGGAGGATTTTCTTCCCCTATACGACCGCTACACTTGGAGGGTTGATGCTCGGGAATGTGCTCGTTTCTGCCGGCCTGACCAGATGACGGAGGTAATGTCGGCTACCGATATTGCCGGGGTGATTACGCAGCGCGCGGCTGAGGCGACAGGGCTCGCGGCAGGGACACCTGTCTTAGTGGGAACGGGCGACTCTGGTGCCGAGGCCATTTCGACGGGTGTATTTCGTCCCGGCGATATGATGGTTCAGTTGGGGAGCACGGCGTATTTCATCTACCTAGCTGATCATATGGTCGATGATGCCCGCCTGTGGCCAGGGACGTTTATCATTCCCGGAACTTACGGGATCTGCGCGGGGACCAATACGGCGGGTGCACTCACATCGTGGCTGCGCCAAGAGCTGTATCGCGACGCCGTGGAGGCCGAGGGCCACGGTGGCCCCGATGCATATTCGGTCATGGCGCATGATGCCGCCGATGTGGCGCCGGGTGCCGATGGGCTCCTGTGCCTGCCGTACTTTGCGGGGGAGCGTACTCCGCTCAACGATCCCGAGGCACGTGGCGTCTTCTTTGGCCTGACCGGAAGGCATACGCGAGCCCATATGGTTCGCGCCGCCTTGGAAGGCGTCGCGTATACCGTTGCATCCCATGTCGACATTATCGAGCGAGAGCATGGACTGCCAATTGGGCGCATTATGCTTGTCGGAGGTGGAACCAAGAATCCAGTTTGGATGCAGGCTATCGCCGACGTATGCGGGCGCGAGGTCTCGGTTGCCAAGGTTACGGTGGGCGCATGCTTCGGTGATGCCATCATGGCAGCTCTCGCAGGTGGCGCCTATGCATCATGGGATGAACTCGCCCAAGTCCTTGGCGTTGCACAAACAATCGTGCCCGATATGGCTGCCCACGAGCTATATGCGTCGCGTCGTCATATCTTTGACGAATTGTATGCACGCAACCGTGATCTCATGCACGAATTGGTGTAATGCTGCCGAATTGTACTGCCTTCCAAAATAGGGACTGCGTTGTGCGATTCGCATGTCCCTTGGCATTTTTGCCCACAGTGGTTAGCGAAGGTCAAAAACAGAGTGCGCATTTGCTAAAACTACCGACTCGATGCGCTTTGCGTCACAGTTTTTGAGTGAGGCAATGCGCATCGAGGTCCTTGCGAGCGATTTGATGAGCGACTGCGCGCTTGTTTCTGTGTTTGGCTCGGCCGGCGCATCGGTCTCGAGCAGTAGACGGTCGAGTGGAATCTGTCGTGCGTATTCGCGTCCTCGTTTGGACGCGAGCATGCGTTCGTTGACGGAAAAATAACAGCCCGCATTACGCGCGCGGGCGAGTTCGTCCGAAGTACCGCTAAACCAGTGGAAGATGATAACGGGGGAGTCGGAGTTTGGGATGAGTGGTCCATGCGATTCGAGGACGTTCAGTACGGTTCCTGCCGAACGAACAGCGTGAATTGATATCACGCGCCCGGCAAGAGGGTGCTGCGCGAGTGCATCGCAGAGCCGGTCAAATGCCTGTACTTGTAGCGGCTCGCTTCCGGCAAAACGAGCGGAAAAGTCGAGCCCGACCTCGCCGATCAAGCGTTCTTGTGCAGCAACTTCGCAAAGCAGATTGATTTCAGCGTTGCCACATCGTCCGTCGGCGAGCCACCAGGGATGGAGGCCGATGCCGGCAAAGATATTTGAACGGCCGCAGGCGCGCTTCTTGGCGCGTGCAAAGTCGTGCGGATCGACGCCGCAGTCAAATAGAATCAGGCCCAGCGCCGTTGCCTCATCGGCAACGGCGTCCGGGTGAGCCATTAGATCAAGATGGCAGTGTGCATCAAATAACCGGGGCTCCATCTCGGCGCGCTCCGCTAGTCTAGGCGCTGGCCATCGGCGCGCACGCGCTCGGTGCCGCGGCCACTGATCTGACGGATAACCTCGCCGGCGATCATCTGGCCCATGATGGGCGGCATAAAACTGGCAGTTCCCAGCTCGGTGCGCTCGTGGATGTTGGAGGGATCGCGGGGCTGTGTCTTAACCGATTCCTCGCAGCTAAACAGTACGTGTAGGCTCTTGATTCCGCGCTTCTTACATTCTTTGCGCATAATGCGGCTCATAGGGTCACGTACCGTATCGAAGATGTCGGCAAAGCGGAGACACTCGGGATGGAGCTTGTTGGCCCCGCCCATGGAACTAACCAAACGAATGTTGTGGTCCTGAGCATATTTGGCAATGGTGAGCTTGGCCGAGATGGTGTCGATGGCGTCGACGACGTAGTCGAGCTTGCCACCCGTCTGCTCCAAAACGCTCGCGAAGAACTCATCGATGTAGTCGCTCAGCAGGTATTCGGTGCGCTTGATAACGCTGGCGGCGGGATTGATGTCGTGGATCATGGCTTCCATCACGTCAACCTTGCGCTTGCCGATGGTGCTATGAAAGGCGATGGCCTGGCGATTGATATTGCTGGGCGCGATGGTGTCCTTGTCCAGAATTACAAAATGCCCGATGCCGCCGCGGGCAAGTGCCTCGCAGCAGCTAGAGCCCACGCCTCCGCAGCCGAGTATCAGCACCGTGGCGTTGGCGAGCTTGTCGAGTGCCTCGCGGCCCATGATGATTTCGAGCTTGGTGTCGCGTGTCTCGACGAGTGCAGCAGTTTCGGTCATAGACATCCTCCGATGGGGAAGCGGTCGTGTTTTAGCTATCGCCATTATAGGTATTATCGCGATTCCATTTGAGCCCTAGGGGCTTGTTGAAATGAGGCAGGGATTCGCATAAGATAAAGCAAATGGCACCCGTTGCAGCGGGTTGGCCAACTCCCAAACACGTTTGTAGCGTGAGAAGTGGCCGTCTTCGCATTACGCGGAGGCGGCTATTTTTTTGAGTACAAGATTAGACAGTTAGACAAACATCTAAATATCGAGTATAGTGTGCGCGTCATGAGAGATGATGAGAGGAGGTCTTATGCCGGGAGAGGGTTTTAAGGCGCTTGCCGATCCAACGCGACGGCGCATTTTGGAGTTGCTGCGCGAGGGCAATTGCACGGCGGGGGAGCTTGCCGAGCATTTCGATATCAGTAAGCCGTCGCTAAGCCATCACTTGGCGACGCTCAAAAATGCCGGGTTGGTGACCGACGAGCGCCATGGCCAAAACATCGTATACAGCTTAAACACCACCGTCATGCAGGATTTAATTGGCTGGTTTATGGGCTTTACAAACACTGAAGGTGATAAGGATGAATAACGAAAACAAGGGCATTCACCCCACGGGGGTATCGTCGCGCGTGTGGATTGCGCTGGTCGCTCTGTGCGTCGCCAATGTCGTAGCGCACCTCATGGTGATGCCGAGCTTGCCTGCGCAGATTCCCACGCACTGGGGCGCGAACGGCGCCGTCGACGGTTGGGGTCCTAGCTGGATGGCCTCCGCGCTCGGCGCGCTGCCTCTGGCGCTTCTCGCAATGTTCTGCGTGGTGCCGCGCATCGACCCCAAAGGCGAGGCATATCGAACCTCGGGCAAGTTCTATCAGGGCTTCGTAATCGCCTTCACCTTGTTCATGTGCGCCATAAGCTGGCTGGGAGAGCTTACGGTCTGGGGCGTGGTGCCGGCGGTCGGTTCGGTTAACGTGCTGATTTCCGGTGTTGTCGGTTTGCTGTTCATCGGCGTAGGCAACTACTTGCCGCGTGTGAAGCAGAACTATACGCTCGGTATCAAGACACCTTGGGCGCTTGCCGATCCCGAGAACTGGCGCCGTACGCAGCGTTTTGGCGGCGCCTGCTTTATGGTGCTGGGTATTGGCCTGATTGTGATGGGCGTGGCAGGCAGCGTGCTTTCGAGTGAAGTCGTCGCCGCGGTGATTGCGGTTCTGGCGTTTGGTTCGGTTGGAGCCGTCTACGTCTACTCGTATCTGTTGTGGCGCAAATCGCAGCGAGCCGCTCGTTAAGGTTGCGGAAAACTAGCGTACGCAGTTCATAGTGTGTTAAGGGGGACTTTTCCCAGGTAGTATTAGGGGGTGTGGGCAACCATGCCCCTTTTTCGTTACGTTTCAGAGCTGGTTTCCTCATTTCGTTTCTACTAAAGCGAATCAAGAATAGGGAAACAGCAGGTAGAAAGGATAGAACAGGCAAATGGCAGAGTTTATCTACCAGATGTATCAGGCTCGCAAGGCCCATGGCGACAAGGTAATCCTTGACGACGTGACCCTGAGCTTCTACCCCGGTGCCAAGATCGGCGTCGTGGGTCCCAACGGCATGGGCAAGTCGACCCTGCTCAAGATCATGGCCGGCATCGAGGAAGTTTCCAACGGCGATGCCAGGCTCACCCCCGGCTACACCGTGGGTATCCTGCAACAGGAGCCGCCGCTCGACGACGACAAGACCGTCATCGAGAACGTGCGCATGGCGTTTGGCGACATGATTGCCAAGGTCGATCGCTTCAACAAGATCGGCGAGGAGATGTGCGACCCGGACTGCGACATGGACGCCCTCATGGCCGAGATGGGCAAGCTCCAGGACGAGATCGACGCCGCTGATGGCTGGGATATCGATTCCAAGCTCGGCCAGGCCATGGACGCCCTGCAGCTGCCCGATTCCGACATGCCGGTCAACGTGCTTTCCGGCGGCGAGCGCCGTCGCGTGGCCCTGTGCAAGCTGCTGCTCGAGGCTCCCGACCTGCTGCTGCTTGACGAGCCCACAAACCACCTAGACGCTGAGTCGATCCTGTGGCTCGAGCACTTCCTTCACAACTACCAGGGCGCGGTGCTTGCCGTCACGCACGATCGCTACTTCCTGGATAACGTTGCCGAGTGGATCTGCGAGGTCGACCGCGGTCACCTTTATCCCTACAAGGGCAACTACTCCACGTATCTGGAGACCAAGGCCGCCCGTATCGAGGCGCAGGGCAACCGCGACGCCAAGCTCGCCAAGCGCATGGAGGCCGAGCTCGAGTGGGTACGCAGCTCGCCCAAGGCTCGCCAGGCCAAGAACAAGGCTCGTCTGGCTCGCTACGAGGAGATGGAGGCCGAGGCCCGCGCAAGCCAGAAGCTCGACTGGACCGATATCCGCATTCCCGTTGGACCGCGTTTGGGTAACAAGGTGCTCGAGGCCCATCACCTGCACAAGGAATTCGACGGTCGCGTGCTCATCGACGACCTTTCGTTCACCCTGCCGCGCAACGGCATCGTGGGCGTCATCGGCCCCAACGGTGTCGGTAAGACCACGCTGTTCAAGACCATCGTGGGCCTGGAGCCGCTGACTTCGGGCGAGCTCGAGGTGGGCGAGACCGTCAAGATCTCCTATGTCGATCAGAACCGTTCTGGCATCGACCCCGATAAGAACCTGTGGGAGGTCGTCTCGGACGGCCTGGACCACATGATGGTCGGCGAGACCGAGGTTCCGAGCCGTGCTTATGTGGCGAGCTTTGGCTTTAAGGGCCAGGACCAGCAGAAGCGCGCTGGCGTACTCTCCGGTGGCGAGCGCAACCGTCTGAACCTGGCGCTCACGCTCAAGCAGGGCGGCAACCTGCTGCTCCTCGACGAGCCCACGAACGATCTCGACGTCGAGACGCTGTCCTCACTCGAGGCGGCGCTGCTCGAGTTCCCGGGCTGCTCGGTGGTTATTAGCCACGACCGTATGTTCCTGGACCGCGTCGCCACGCACATTCTGGCGTGGGAGGGCACCGACGAGAATCCGGGCAACTGGTATTGGTTCGAGGGCAACTTCGAGGCCTATCAGGCCAACCGCATCGAGCGCCTGGGCGAGGACGCAGCCCAGCCGCATCGTATTCACCGCAAGCTGACGCGTGACTAGGTTTGTTACGCGGTTTTACCAAACCGCGTAACGAGATGATGCTGCGCGAGCCGCAAGCACCCCATCTTGTCGTTCAAACCGTCGCTCGCGTACCAAAGTACGCGTCGCTCCTCTTTCACGGCAACCTGGGGCACTTGCGGCTCGCTCGCTGTTGGTTACGATGCATCGACAAATGAGCAATTTAAACGAATGAGCAAAAACGGCTCAAATCCTGATTTGGATTTGAGCCGTTTGTCGTTACTGCTCGGGTTCTTCGACTTTATCGATGGTCCAGGCGGCTCCGAGACCGCCGGCGGTGTTGCGGCGGATGCGCACGGCAACCTCGCGGCGCTCGCCGGCCTGCGTGTAGTGCAGGGGGAAGCTTGCGCGGTTTCGCGCGGCCTCGATGGTACCGCGCTCGCGGGCGATCCAGTAGTACTCGCCGACGATGCCGAGCGTGTCGGCGCCGTAGGGGAGATAGGTCGACAGCTGGTGCAAAAGCGGGCCGGGGCAGAAGACCTCGGTTGTGAAATCGACGGGGAAGTCCTCGGGGATGGCGGGCGCTGCGGGTGCGGGGGCCGGTGCTGCAGCGGGGACCGGAGCCGGTGCGGGAATCTGGTCATAGACAGGTTCGGATGCGGACTCGATGACGGGTGCAGACTCAGGCACCGGTTCCGGCTTAACTGCGGAATCTGTCGGTTCCACGGAGACGGATGTGTCTTCAGTCTCGGTTTTGGCATCGGCTTGCGGGGCGTCCTCTGCCTCGACAGGCAGCTTTGCTTCGACCGGCGTGGATGCCATGGTGGTGATGCCGGCGTTTGCGTTCTCGGGGTCATAGACGACCGTAAGCGAGATGGCGGGCTGCGGTGTCTCGGGCTCCGGCGCCGACTCGGTAGCGTCTTGATCGGCGGGTTCGTCGGACTGATCGTCCTCGGCCTCGTTGCCAAAGACATTGCTGTTTTGGAACGCAGACGTCTCGGGTTGGTTAGCGGCTTCTTCGGTTGTCGACTTGGGAGCTTCGTTGAGCTCAGCAGTGGCTTCCTGCTCGGATATGACTTCAGGATCGGTCGTGGCGGCGATTTCGGTTTCTACTGCTACCTCAATAGCGACTTCGATCTCTGTCTCGGGCTCGGGCTCCGGCACAGCTTCAACCGCGGCTTCTGGTTCGGGACGCTTAACGTGCTTGGGGCGCACAGCCTTGAGGTCCTTCTCACTGCGCTTTTTCTTTTTGTAGGACTGCTTAGCGCCCTTGGCGGTCTTGGGCTTGTCCTCGCCCTTGGCAAGTGCGGCATCCCAGGCCTCGTTGGCGATGACGGTGGCATACAGGCGACCGCCCTTAAAGACGGTCAGCTTAATGCAGTCGTCAAGCTCTTCGAGCAGCTCGCGCGTGGATTCGAAGCCCAGGTCATAAGCAGTCATGTCGTCAACGGCGAGAGCCTCTTCGACCTGCGTCATAAACGTTTGCTTGCCGCATCCAATCGCATCGCGCAGCAGGCGATACAGATAGATGTGGTTGCCCAGCGAAAGCATGGGCCTAACTATTGTCTTGCTCATGGCAAATTTCCTCTTTACACATGTAAAGCATCTTACCATCGCATGGCGCTCGCCATGACGGCGCCCAAGGCAAACGGGCGCGAACCGCTGTCGATTCGCGCCCGTTGTACAGGTTGCCTATCTGGGGATGCAGTGCCTAGTTGCCCGATGTCGTGCCTTGGCTTGAACTGTCAGATGCCGTGCCGGACGCGGTTCCGCTCGAGCTGTTGGTGTTGCTGTTGTCGGTAGATCCCGTACTCGGTGTATTGCCATTCGCCTGGTCGCCCGTGCTCGGTTGAGAGCCGTCAGTCGTTTGGCTTGAGTCAGTCGTGCTGGATTGCGTGCCGCTGTTGTTCACGGAAGAATCGACGCCCTGCGATTGGTTTTGGGTGTTCGAGGACGAATTGGCAGAGGTAGAACTGCCTTGCGTATCGTCCGTCTGTGCCTGCTGATCCTGCGACTGGGTGTTGCCATTTGCATCGCTCTCGCTCGTGCGCGACGACAGGATTGGCTCGGGACGCTCGCCCAGACCCTCACCGGCAGTGGTGATAAGGATGGCGCCGGCGCAGGCGATGACCGCGACGATGGCGATAGCGATCGAGAAGACGATGACCTTCTTTTGCGTCTGGCTGCGCTCAGCCGCCGCCTTGGCGCGCAGGCTGTTGGGAGCGACGCGCGCCGTGGTCGCGCGTCCCGCAACCTGGCGCATCTCCTGCGTGGTTGCGGCGCCACCTAGGTGCTCCTCGACATTGGGCTCAACGGGCTCGTAGGCGCCGGTAGGGTAGTCGACAGCGGCATGCGTGCCCTTGATTGCTTCGGCGCTGGCGGAGATAAAGTGGCGATAGACCTGCGAGGACACAACAGTGATGACTGAGCTCACAGCGGCACCAATCACCGAGCCGGCAATGCCAATCTTTGAAGCGAGCGCGACACTCGTGGCGGCTGCCGCGGCACCGGCGATGATTTGGGGAATGGAAATGTCATCAAAGAGTTTTTTCTTGGGCGCAATGGCCATGGTCTGGCCGATGGAATGGTTCTCGTGAACGCCGTTGTTGAGTGCGGCCGGCGTCATGACACGCGTGCGCGGCGCGTCGGTGTACTTGGTTGTCATACGGGGTCCTCCCGATGTAAATCTGCTTCGTTTCGTGTAGCCATCAGGGTACCCACCAGATGTGAATCGTACGTGACATTTAACAGATACCATCAACTCATCAAGGGGGCCTGCTGTCTTTGGTGCAATAGCTTGATGCTAAACTGGATTTACTATTGCGAGGTGGTTTACGTGATGTACCCGTATATGACATTCGAAGATGGTACCGAGGTCATTCATTCTGACCTGATTACAGATGGCGATATCGAAAAGGTTATCGTGCATTTTGAGCGACCGACGGCAGAGGGCTTCGACTCCGCTCGTTGTGAGTTGCCTTCCTGTTCGTGGACTGACTGGGAAGGGCATTTTACTCAGAGTGAAAAACGAGCTTTCGAAGAGTGTCTGAGCAAATAATTTAGATTAGTTCGAGTTTAGTTCGAATAAAGAAGCTGAATGCGATGACCTAAAGCGTATGCATTTTTAGTATTAGATGCGTATGAAATGGAGGATGTGAATGGATGAGCTAATAGACTTTAAAAAACGATTTCTCAAGAATGGCGAGCTGGTTTCAATTCCAAAAAAGGAAAGCTATAAAAGAATCATGCTGCTATGGGCCGTCTCTTTCTTTGAATTAAATACAAGTTATACGGAGCTTCAGGTTAATCGTGTGCTGTCACAGCTCTATCCTGATTATGCCGTGTTGAGGCGGTACTTGGTTGATTATGGATTCCTATTAAGGGATGAACGAGGCCTGAAATACGAGGTTAATCGTGATGTTCACGGTATTGAGAGCTAGCCGTCCGGTTCGGGTCCTATATATTGCTAGAGGGATAAGCGAAATAGGCAATTGGTGTGCGAATATTGCTTTGCCAATGCTGATTTACGAGGTAACTCACGATGTTTCTGCAACTGCTTTGATGGTCTGCTGCAGATTTGCCCCCTCTCTGTTTTCAGTTGCGCTCGCGCAGCTGCCTCAGAAGATGGGTATCGGGACACTGCAGGCCATGAGATTGGCAGACTTAATTCGCGCGGGATTATTCGTTTGCTATATTTTTGTTGATAGTAAATGGAGTATGTTTGCTATTACGTGCGCGGTATCGCTTTGCCGAACGGTAGAAATGCCCTGCTTTTACTCGTTGTTAAGAGCCAATACGAATAGTATCAATCGCGACGTAATTAATAATTCGTTTGGGTTCCTGCAGAATTTGATGATGGTCCTGGGGCCAGTTGCCGGCGGTTTTGTTGTCGCTCAATTTGGGGCGGAGGCTGTTCTTGCATTAGACGCGCTTTCTTTTGCCGCGTCGTTCTGGTTGCTGCGAGATGTTCCGTCGGTTATCGAGGTTAATGATAAAGAGGGAATAAGCAAAAATGAAAAAAACAGGACTGCATTTAGTGATCTTAGCGCGAAGCACTTGGCAATTGGTTTCCTATTAATCGATATTTCTAGTGGCGTGGCATTCGGCTCTCTGAATTCTCTTTTGCCAGCTATAGCGCAATTGCAATTTGACTCGTCATCGATACAATATGGATTCCTTCAGAGTAGTCTTACAATCGGACTGTTGTTCGGAAATACAATATACGGTCGTTTAATCAGTGGTTCCGATTGCGTTAAATCATATTGTTTTGTGACGTATCTTGCGCTCGGTGCGTATCTGGCGTTTGGCTATCGCTATGCGTCTGGGATATCGTTTATTTTCCTTTTTATCGTCGGTGCCGGAAACGCCATTCAAGATGTGCTTCTCATAACATCGCTGCAGGATTTGGCGAGAGACGGATCTGAATCGATAAGCCTGTTTTCAATTAGGGAGTCTTTGCAATCGGTTGCTGTTGTTATTTCAACACTTCTTGTTTCCCTGTTCACGAGCATCGCGATGTTCTCAATTCTCGTTACAGGACTTGGTGTATTTTCAATTATGATGGTAGTTGTGTTTCAATTGAATTATTTGCGAAAGATGTGACGTTGATATGCCTAAAACGCTTTTAGTATTTCCCCCAGGATGGAGTCCAGTGGGGCCGTATCTTGCCTTGCCTGTTTTGAAGTCATATCTTCAAGAGGTTGAACAATACAAAGTTGACATTGTTGACTTAAACGTGGAATTTTACGATGACCTCCTATCTTTTAGACATGTCGAAGAGTGCTGTAAAAGGTATCGGGAATCAAAGGATTCGTTTAGTTCGAATGTTCAATTAACAATCGAGTTGATACAAAAGTCGGCACTTAATGTTGACGAGGCAAAAGATATTTTCAGATCGAAGAGATACTTTAATCTAAAAGAAAGACAATATGCTGAAAACATTTTTAGAAATGCACTCTATATCATAAATCACGTCTCATATGGAGTTAAATACACGTTCAACTCCATAGATCTGCCCTATGATTATTATTCGACACCAGAAATAATGAAATCGCTTGCGGATACCTTGCATAATCCGTTTATTTCCTTCTATGAAACTGCCTTTCTTAAGCGTATTCAGAGGGAAAAAATCGAGTTTATTGGGATTTCGGTGAGCGGCTGTTTCCAATTGATTTCTGCAGTTACGTTAGCGAAACTGATTAAAGAAGAATGTCCATCTGTTAAACACGTCTCATTGGGCGGCAATTACATTACTCGTTTAGCAGATGACTGCATGAAAGAATGGCATCCCTTTTTTGAATACATTGATTCGATAATGATGTATGACGGCGAAGAGCCGCTTGCACGTCTTCTTGAGGCTCTTGACTCTGGTGATGACAATCTCGACTGTGTTCCAAACCTTTGCCATGCTAAAGGTGGAAAGATATATAAAAACCATCGGATTGAGCAAACATTTATCAACGATACAGTTCCCGATTTCGATGGCTTCGCCCTTTCTAAATACTTCATGCCTGAGCTAATATTGCCGGTTTATTCCTCTAGGCAGTGTTTTAATCATTGCGCCTTCTGCACCATTCCCGGTGCTACCGGTGGTTGTTACCGAAAGATGCCTATATCGAGAGTATTTGAAATAATGTGTCGGTTAAATGAAAAATACGGCACGAGAGTTTTCTCTTTTGTGGATGAAACATTCGAAGGCAAAAGAATGGAGCAACTCGCGGATGAAATAAACGCATCGGGAAAAACGTTTTTCTGGCATGGAGAAACGAGGTTCTCTCCAACCCTAAGTACAGACGTTTTTAACAAGATATACCAAAGTGGATGTAGGCAGATTCAGTTTGGCCTCGAGTCATACAACCAAAGAGTTCTTGATCTAATGAAGAAGAACACGAGAGTTGATTGGATTGATCGCAATATCCATGATTGTCTCAATGCGGGTATTCCTGTTCATCTATTTTTTATGATTGGCTTTCCGACCGAAACTAAAGAAGAGGCTCTGAACACCTTAGCTTATACAGAGAATGTTTTGAATTATTCAAAACAGGTATGTGGTGTTCCATATTCCACGAGAGGATTTACGAATTTTGGTCTCGTTATGGGGTCGGATGTTTGGAATCATCCCGATAAGTATGGTGTCTCTGTAATGCCGAAGTCCCAATATGAGGATTTGCGCCTCGAAGTGGATTATGTTTCAGGCACTGGTTTAACTTTAAATGAAGCAAAATCCTTATCTGATGAGCATCATATTGATTTTTATATGCAAGAGGTCATAAACGGTAGTGACACAATTGACTTGCCCCAGCGGCTTCATATTTCAGAGGTGACCTGGATCCTAGATTCTATTCACGCTGTCAGGTATAAGGGACATTTGACCAAAGTAAAGCGACGGCTAACTAGTCTAAATCCAGCTGATCGAATCTGGCTGGATTCCAAGACCTCTGTCGTGCTCGTTGAGCCATTTGCCTACTTCTATAATTCTGAATACCATCATGTCTATGCTGTTTCCCAGTTGGTATACCTTAAGTTGGCCCGTTTATTGGAGGCCGATTGTAGCATTTCTCTTATTCTTGATCAGGGCGACCTCGAGCTGACAAGGGCGATAGAAGAACTGTTGCATTATGGATTGCTGAATACAAATATCGATGCCGATTATGTAATGCACGATAATGGTTTTCAATTGGTTAAAAGTTCGTTTGTTAAAGAAGTCGGACGCTCAAAAGAGGGGTTAAGAGTACTGCTGAGTTGTGCCACCCATAGAATGTGTGCGGTTAATGATTATTCGTTCGCTTTGCTTTCGTTGTTTGAAAAGCCGATTACTAAGAACGAGCTGCGCGACATTTTGAAAAAAGAGGGACTATCGGCAAACGAGGAGCAATTAAACAAGTTGGTTGATAATTGCATGAAAGCAGATATACTACAATTGATTAGATAGAGGTGGTTTCTGCATGGACGTTATTAACAAAGATCTCTTGGAGCAACTGAAAGAGTCTCAGGAAGAGGGCGTCGTGGTAGAAGTGTTCGACTTTGAGGACTACATGGATAAATTCTGCCATTAGTTTCGGAATTTACTTGCCTCGCTTAAAGGAGAAGTCGATTATCGATTTCTCCTTTTTTAATTAAAGATATTTTTGGAATACATGCTCTTAGCACAGGTTGGCGTCTCAGTAAACTGGGAGGTTGCTTTGGCTAGTTAGAGATATGTGAACGTCCGTTAGACTGAATCTCAGGGTAGAAGGGGCCTCCAGTGTCCAGATCAACAAGGCAATGCTGCGTTTCGGCTAATAAGAACGACGGCTTTTTGCGTGTGGCGGCGGCGTCGCCGCGGATTCGCGTGGCCGATGTCGAGGGCAATGCCGAGGTGGCGTTGGCTGCCGTGCGTGAGGCTGCCGAGCGTGGCGTTCGCGCGCTGGTGCTGCCCGAGCTTAACCTGACCGGCTATACCGCGGCCGATCTGTTCCATAACCGCACACTGCTGCATGCCTGCGAGGCTGCTCTGGTGCATATCCTCGACGAGACTCGTGAGCTGCCGATTGTCTTTACCATTGGTCTTCCCGTTGCGGTTGCCGAGAATATCTACAACTGCGTCGCTGTGTGCTGCGCGGGCGAGCTTTTGGGCCTCACGGCCAAGAAGTATTTGCCCAACTATGGCGAGTTCTATGAGCGCCGTTGGTTTGCTCCGGCACCTACCGATCCCGTTTGGCTTGAATTTGCCGGTCAGGGTCCGGTCCCGTTGGGCTCGGGGCTTGTCTACCGTTGCTGTGATGAGGGCGCCGAGGACCTGGTGCTGGGCGTTGAGGTCTGCGAGGACCTGTGGGTGCCGGCGCCTCCTTCGACCGAGATGGCGCTTGCCGGTGCGACGGTGATTCTCAACCCGTCGGCCTCGGACGAGATCATCGGCAAAGCGGATTACCGCCGCAGCCTTATCTCTAACCAAAGTGCACGCCTGTACTGCGCCTATGCCTACGCGGACGCGAGCGAGGGTGAGTCCACGACCGATATGGTCTTTGCGGGCGAGAACCTCGTCTACGAAAACGGCTCCAAGCTCGCCGCGACCAAACTGCTTACCTGCGATATGGCCATCGCCGATGTCGATCTTGACTGCCTGGTTGCCGAGCGCCGTCGCTCGACGACGTGGGCGCGCGCGGACGATGCGCCGGAGGCCACGACCGTTGAGTTTTCTTTTGAGGGCGTGCTGGCCAAAGAGCCTGTCCTGCGCGATGCCTGCGATATCGACCGCGTTTTCCCTCGCGCGCCTTTTGTGCCGGCCGACCACGGTGATCTGGCCGAGCGTTGCGAGACTATTCTCAATCTGCAGACTGCGGGCCTCAAGACCCGCCTTGCCCATACGGGTACCAAGGCTGCCGTCATCGGCCTTTCCGGCGGCCTCGATTCCACACTGGCGCTACTCGCGACCGTGCGTGCCTTCGATGCGCTGGGGCTGCCGCGCACGGGCATCACTGCCGTGTCCATGCCCGGCTTTGGCACGACGCATCGCACTAAGTCCAACGCCGAGTCGCTCGCGCGCGACCTGGGCGTGAGCTTCCGCGAGGTTTCGATCCACGCGGCTGTGGAGCAGCACTTCAAGGACATTGAGCACGATCCGACCGTGCAGGACGTGACCTACGAGAACAGCCAGGCCCGCGAGCGTACGCAGATTCTGATGGATCTGGCCAACCAGGCTGGCGGTTTTGTCATCGGCACGGGTGACCTGTCGGAGTTGGCACTCGGCTGGGCTACCTATAACGGCGACCACATGAGCATGTACGCCGTCAACGCGAGCGTGCCCAAGACGCTTGTGCGCCATCTGGTGCGCTATGCCGCCGATGTCTTTGGCGGGCGCATTGCCGAGGTCTTGCTCGATATCCTCGATACGCCGGTGTCCCCCGAGCTTCTGCCGCCCACGGGCGACGGCGAGATTGCGCAGAAGACCGAGGATTTGGTGGGCCCGTACGAGCTGCACGACTACTTCCTCTACTACCTGCTGCGTTTTGGCTTTGAGCCTGGCAAGATCTACCGCATGGCGCTCAAGAGCTTCGAGGGCGTCTACGACGCCAAGACCGTCCACACGTGGCTACGTACGTTCTACCGTCGCTTCTTTGCCCAGCAGTTTAAGCGCAGCTGCCTGCCCGATGGTCCCAAGGTGGGCTCGGTGACGCTCAGCCCGCGCGGCGATTGGCGTATGCCGAGTGACGCTAGCTCGCGTCTGTGGCTTGCGCAGATCGACGCGCTCAATCCAATTGACTAAGGTTGGCTAAATTGAACCAATACGGGGGTGGCAAGCGTTACACTTTTGCAATCTGATGGCCCGTATCGCGCGGCGCTCTTGTCGGAGCGCCGCGTTTTTTTATATCGAAAGGTGGCACCATGCAGGCATCGCAGCGTCTCGATCGCTTTGGCGCGGAGGTCTTCGCCTCGCTCAACAACAAACTTCTCGCGCTGAAGGCTCAGGGCAAGACCATTTACAACATGAGCGTGGGCACGCCCGACTTTAAGCCGTATGACCACGTGGTCGAGGCGCTCACACAAGCCGCCCAGGATCCCGAGATGTGGAAGTACGCCCTGCGCGACCTGCCCGAACTCAAGCAGGCCGTGTGCGATTACTATGAGCGCCGCTTTGGCGTTTCGGGCATTACGCCGTCTATGGTGCAGTCGTGCAACGGCACGCAGGAGGGCGTGGGCCATTTGGGCCTGGCCCTGCTCGATCCGGGTGACACCATTCTGGTTCCCGATCCGTGCTACCCGGTCTTTGAGGCGGGTGCCAAGATCGCCGATGCCAAGCTCGAATACTATCCGCTGGTTGCCGAGCATAATTACCTGCCCTATGTGGCGGGTATCGATCCCGAGGTTGCTGATCGTGCCAAATATATGATCGTGTCGCTGCCCGCGAACCCGGTCGGCTCGGTGGGTACGCCCGAGGTCTACGAGGAGATCATCGCTTTCGCCCGCGAGCACGACCTGCTCATCGTCCATGACAACGCGTACTCCGACATCGTGTTCGACGGCGAGCCGGGCGGCAGCTTCTTGCAGTATCCCGGCGCGCTCGAGGTGGGCGTTGAGTTCTTCTCGCTCTCCAAGTCGTTTAACGTCACCGGTGCGCGTATCGGCTTTTTGGTCGGCCGCGAGGATGTGGTCTCTGCCTTTGCCAAGCTGCGCGGCCAGATCGACTTCGGTATGTTCTTCCCGATCCAGAAGGCCGCCATCGCCTGCCTGAACGGTCCGCGCGATGAGGTCGAGGCGCAGCGTCTGAAGTACCAGGAGCGCCGCGATGCCCTGTGCGACGGTCTTGAGGGCCTGGGCTGGGAGCGTCCCAACGCGCATGGCTCTATGTTTGTGTGGGCCAAGCTTCCCGGTGGTCGCACCGATTCCATGGCGTTTTGCGAGGAGCTTATGGAGAAGGCCGGCGTCGTGGTGACGCCGGGCGCGAGCTTTGGTCCTTCGGGCGAGGGGCATGTGCGCATGGCGCTGGTCCTGCCGCCCGACCAGATCGCTTTGGCTGTCGAGGCCATTCGCGAGGCGGGCCTGTATTAGAAAGCTATTTCGGCTCGTCAATAGCTCGAAACCGATTTCGTGCAGTTATTTTACGAATCCTGCAAATAATTTCGGTAAACGGTCGATATTTGGCTGCGAATAGGAGCATAATCAAAGTCCCGATTGGATGTATTGGGATTACGGCAAGCCGCTCGGGTCGTTCCCGGGCGGCTTGTTTGTGGAGAGAGATGGGAGTTTCTAATGGTTAACGAGAAGAAGGTCGCTATTGTCGGCTGCGGTTTCGTCGGTTCGTCTTCGGCGTTCGCGCTGATGCAGAGTGGTCTGTTCTCCGAGATGGTCCTCATCGACGTGGACAAGAACCGCGCTGAGGGTGAGGCTCTGGATATCGCGCACGGCATGACGTTTGCCGAGCCGATGAAGATCTACGCCGGCGATTATTCCGATGTCGCCGACGCCGCCATGATCGTCGTCACTGCTGGCGCTGCCCAGAAGCCCGGTGAGACCCGCCTGGACCTGGTCAACAAGAACGTCAGCATCTTTAAGTCCATTATCCCCGAGATTAAGAAGTCCGGCTTCGACGGCATTCTGCTCATCGTCTCCAACCCGGTCGATGTTCTGACCTACGCCGCCATCAAGATGTCCGGCCTGCCCGAGGGCCACGTCATCGGTTCCGGTACCGTGCTCGACACTGGCCGCCTGCAGCAGATGCTTGGTGCCCACGTCGAGGTCGACCCGCGCGATGTCCAGGCCTATGTCATGGGTGAGCACGGCGACTCCGAGTTTGTCGCTTGGTCCAGCGCTCAGGTTGCCGGCGTTCCGCTGAACACCTTCTGTGAGCTTCACGGCCACCTGGAGCATGAGGCTGCTGAGAAGCGTATCGCCGAGGACGTCAAGAACTCCGCCTACACCATCATCGAGAAGAAGCACGCCACCTACTATGGCGTCGCCATGGCCGTCAAGCGCATCTGCACCGCTGTCATGCGTGATGAGCAGACCGTTCTGCCTGTCTCCTCGCTCATGGTGGGCGAGTATGGCCTGTCCGATCTGGCCATCTCCATGCCGACCGTCGTCGGCCGCGATGGCGTTGTCTGCCGCGTCCCCGTGCCGCTGAACGATGACGAGCAGCATGAGCTCACCGCCTCCGCAAAGGCCCTCAAGGACATCATCGACAGCGTCGACTTCTCCTGCTAAATCAAGCTCGCTAGAGCGAAAAGCTACAATGAAGGCGTCCGAGCCCACACGGCCCGGGCGCCTTTTTGGTGCAAAGTAACCTGACCCCAATGCAGCATAGTTGATGGGAGGGCCATGTCGGATTCGCCTAGTTTTTTGACCTATGCCCAGACGGCGTTTGATCCGTTTGAGGAACGGCCGTTCTGCGCGGTGGATAGCCTGGTCTTTGCGTGGTTGTCCTATTTGCGTTTGCCGGGTGATATGGCGGAGCTGACGAACTGGCAGGGCCTAGACGTACGCGAGCTGCTGCGTGCCGAGTGCTACCGGGACATGATTGGCGACCTGTGGGATCCGGAGGGGAGCAGGGCCTTGTTGGAGGCCGTGGCAGCAAGCCCTCGCTACCGTGGCGTTCGTGTTTGCGGCTATCGTACTGTGAGTAATGCCGAGACGACGGAGCAATTTGCGGCTATGACGTTCCGATTTCCGGCGGGGTTTAGCTATCTTTCCTTCCGGGGGACCGACAGCACGATTGTGGGCTGGAAAGAGGACTTTAACATGGCATTCCGGTGTCCTGTGCCGGCCCAGGAATCCGCGGCGCGTTATGTGGACGAGGCGGTGGATGCGATTGACGGGCCACTTTTGTGCGGAGGTCATTCCAAGGGTGGAAACCTTGCGGTGTACGGTGCGGCGATGTGCTCCGATGTCGCCCGTGAGCGAATTGAACGGGTGTATTCCCATGATGGTCCGGGCTTCGTCGAGGAGTTTCTGAACGGCAACGCCTTTGCCGATCTTTCCGGTCGAATCGACAAGACGCTACCTCGGTCGTCGATCTTTGGCATGATGTTCGAGACACAGGAGGACTATGCCATCGTTGAGAGCACCGAGTTCAGCCTGCTGCAGCATAATCCCTTTAGCTGGGTGGTTGATGGTCGCGACTTCGTGTACTGTGAGCGCCTGTCCGCCGGTGCTCGATACGTTGATGGCTCCATTCGCGAGATGCTGCTTGCAGTGTCGCCTAGCGAGCGCGAGCGTTTTGTAGATGCGTTGTTCTCCGTGTTTGAGGCTACGGGTGCTGAGCGGTTTGCGGATATCGCCGGGAATCTGCGCGAGAGCCTGCCCGTGATGCTCCAGGCTGCGCAAGGCTTTGACGAGGATACGCGACGCTTTGTCTCGCAGACCATCGTGGCAATCCTTAAATGCGCACTGCTGCCTAAACGACCCCAGATCGACATGCCCGCTGCCGGCAAGAGTTTGGCAGAACAGCTCGAGGCTTGGCAGTCCGAGCTCCTGCGCTAACCATTGGTGCAAAGCAACCTGTCCCCGATGCATCAAGCTTCGATGCGCCTGGGGCGGGCCCGACCGCTATACTGGTTCGTGCCGAAATCGATCTAGAACGGAATGCCGTATATGAAAATCAATCACGCGATTCTGCATATCCTGGACTTTGACTCTGCCGTCAACGTTATGAGCCAGCGCGAGCTCGATATCGAGAGCCGTACCGTGCGCAACTTTGTGACCACGCATCTGCGCCGCGCACGAACCTCGGCCGACAATAAGCGCGCCACGTTTGCCGAGAACTCTGCGTTTGGCGGCGAGCTCAAGGGCTATTTCTTTGGCGAGCGCGAGTTCGTAGACCTGTCGCAGCAGATTGCGGAGTTCATTTCCTCCGAGCTTACCAAGGCCGAAAAAGCCGAGTCCACCGATGTGCTCGTGGCCGACTTTGACGACGACGAGGATGCCCGCTGGTTTGCCGTGATGCTGCTGGGCTCCAAGCAGGCTTTTATGCACGAGGTGGGCCGCGAGGAGGGGGAGGTGCGCAACGACATCGCGCGCCACTACGCTATTCTGCCAAACCCCTCGCAAAAGGTGCCAAGCTATGCCATCGTGCGCGCGAGCACCATGGAGATCGGCTATGTGGACAAGAAGCGCAAGATTGCCGGCGAAGACCGTATGCTCATTCCCGACGGTCTGCTGCAGTGCGATACGGGCGTGTCGGGCAAGGAGGTCATCGACACCGTGACGCGCGTGGTCGAGGAAGTCGCCGAGGAACACGGCGCCAACACTGCTGTGGCGCTTGCTAAGGTCAAGGCTGCCGTGGCTGAAAAGGTCGAGGATGACGAGGAATTGCCGCCTTGGGATATCGTCGACGAGGTCTTTGAGGATGAGCCGGTTATCAAGGAAAGTGTACGCGCGGCACTGACCGAGGAGAAGGTTCCCGAGCGCGTTCCCGTGGAGCGCAAGCAGGTCGAGCGTGCGGCAGTGCGCAACCACAAGATTCGTACCGATACGGGCATCGAGATCAGTTTTCCGGCCGAGATGGGCTCGAACTCCGAGTACATCGAGTTCGTCAACGAACCCAACGGCCTCATCTCCATCGAGCTCAAGAATATCGGGTCAATTGAGAATCGATAAACTGCGCTTGGACGCTGCAAAAAATAAAGGCCGAAGCCTCGGATGAGGGCTTCGGCCTTTTTACTTGGGGCTTAATTACGCTACTGGTTGAGCATAAGTCAGCGAAAACGCCCCAGAGCGAGCAAGGTGACGTGAAAGAGGAGAGCATTGACCTTTTGGTCATGCCCGACGATTGAACGTCAGATTGCCGCTTAGGGGCGTTTGCAGCGTCGAGTGCTTACGGTGTTTGGTAAAACGCAGTAAGCATTAAAGCTGGCGCAGACCTTCCTCGAGGCCGGTCTTGCTGTCGGTCTTCTCGTCGCGCATCTTGATGACGCGGGCGGGGACACCGGCCACGACGGCACCGGCGGGGACGTCCTCGACGCACACGGCGCCGGCGGCAACGACAGCGCCCTTGCCTACGTGCACGCCCTCCAGGACCACGGCGTTTGCGCCGATCATGACATCGTCCTCGATGATGACGGGCGTGGCGCTGGCGGGCTCCACAACGCCTGCCAGCACGGTGCCGGCGCCGATATGGCAGTTCTTGCCCACGGTGGCGCGGCCGCCCAGCACGGCGCCCATATCGATCATGGAACCCTCGCCGATAACGGAGCCGATGTTGATGATGGCACCCATCATGATGACGGCACGGTTGCCGATCTCGACGCGGTCGCGGATGATCGCGCCCGGCTCGATGCGGGCGTTGATGCCCTTAAGGTCGAGCATGGGCACGGCGGAGTTGCGGCAGTCGTTCTCCACATCGTAGTAATCGATGGAATCGGCGTTGGCGTCCAGGATGGCCTTAAGCTCATCCCAGTCGCCAAAGACGGTCTTGCCACGACGACCGCCGTAGACGCGTGCATTGCCCCACTGGACCTTCATGCCCGGCTTCTCGCGCACGTACAGCTTGACAGGCGTCTTTTTGGGCGCGGTGGCGATGTAGTTGATAATCTCCTGGGCATCCATCTCGGCTGCGTTACTCATGTGCTGTCTCTCCTTTGGGTGGATACGGTTGATACCTGGTTAGGCAAACATGACCTGGTCGAACGTATAGAAGCCGGGTTCGCGGGTGATGAGCTTCTGCGCGGCTGCCAAGGCGCCGTTGACAAAGATCTGACGGCTCGTGGCGCGGTGGGTGAGCGTGACCTCCTCGTCCTGGCCAAAGAAACTCACCTCGTGCACGCCGGCGACGGTGCCGCCGCGCAGCGAGTGCATGCCGATCTCCTTGGGGTCACGCGCGCCGCACATACCCTCGCGGCCATAGACGGGGTGGTAGCCTGCCTCGGGCTCGGCCTCGACTACGGCGTCGAGCAGCAGCTTTGCGGTGCCGCTGGGGGCGTCGACCTTTTGGTTGTGGTGAGTCTCGACAATCTCGCAGTCAAAGCCGGGCAGCTCGCGTGTGGCCTGTGCTACCAGATGACGCAGGGCTGCGATACCGATGGAGTAATTGCCGGAGTGCATGACGCGGGTGTTCTGACCCAGCTCGCGCAGGCGATCCATCTGCTCGGGGGTGTAGCCTGTAGTGCCCGAGACCAACGCCGCGCCTGTACGCTCGACATAGGCGACGACGGCGTCGAAGGTCACGACGTTCGAGAAGTCGATGATGACGTCGGCTGCCGGGGCGCTCTCGAGCTCGGACAGGTCAAAACCGATCTGGGCCACGATATCAAAAACGAGCTGCCCGGCGGCGTCGACAATGCCTTCGGCGGTAGTGCGGATGAGCGAGCCCATGCGGCCCGTTCCCATAATGACGGTCTTAATCAAGCAGACCAGCTCCCTTCAGAGCATCGGTAAGTGCGGCACGCGTATCGTCGGCCATGGGGCACAGCGGCATGCGGTAGTTTGCTTCGATCATACCCATCTGGGCGAGCGCCTCCTTAACGGGGATGGGGTTGACCTCGCTAAAGAGGGCATTGATGAGCGGCTGGCCAGCAATCTGGATATCGCGGGCGCGCGCTACGTCGCCGTCCAGATAGGCGCGGCACATGTCATGCACGAGCTGCGGCTGAACATCGGCCCACACGCTGATGGTGCCCGAGGCTCCCAGGCTCATGAGCGGAACGGTGAGTGCGTCCTCGCCCGAGTACATGCGGAAGTCATCGGACAGCAGGTGGGCGATCTTGGCTGCGTAAGCGACGTTGCCCGAGGCTTCCTTAATACCCATGATGTTGGGGTGCGCGGCCAAGCGCTCCACGTTGCGCACGCTGATGCCGCAGCCGCAGCGGCCGGGGATGTTGTACAGGATGCAGGGGATATCTACGGCATCGGCAACGGTCTTAAAGTGCTGATAGATACCCTCTTCGTTGGACTTGTTGTAGTAGGGGGTAATGAGCAGCAGGCCGTCGGCGCCCAGGCCCTGATAGGTGAGCGACTTGGTGAGCATGGTCTGCGTGGAGTTGGAGCCCGAGCCGGCGATGACGGGGACGCGGCCTGCAACCTGCTTGACCACCGCGGCGACAACGGAGTTGTCCTCGTCGTCGGTCATCGTGGCGCTCTCTCCGGTGGTGCCCAGGGTGAGGATGGCGTCAGTGCCATTTTGCAGGTGGAAATCGATAAGGCGCTCAAGCGCGTCAAAGTCGACACTGCCGTCCTTTTTAAACGGCGTGACAAGGGCGACGATTGAGCCCTCGAGATTGCGGATATCCATGTTCTTCTCCTTCGCTTCCGCGATCTGGACGCGTTTGTTCCATTGGGCGGTGACTGCTAGGCGCTCGTCCTGAGCGCGACGGCGGGCGGCATCGGCGCGCGATTTGGCCAGCAGCTCGCGGCCGCACGGCAGCACGTCGAGCGTGGCAAAGTAATCGCCCGGGCGCTCGGCGCGGCGGATGAGGTCTGCCGAGCCATCGGGGCGCAGCAGGACCTCGGCGGAGCGCAGACGGCCGTTGTAGTTGTAGCCCATGGAGTAGCCATGCGCGCCGGTGTCGTGAATCACGAGCAGGTCGCCCATGTCGATATGCGGCAGCTCGCGGTCGATGGCGAACTTATCGTTGTTCTCGCACAGATTGCCCGTGATGTCGTAGGTGTCCGTAGCGGGCGCTGTGGTCTTGTCGTCACCACCCGGCTGGCCCATCACCGTAATGTGGTGGTAGGCGCCATACATGGCGGGACGAATAAGGTCAACGGCACTGGCGTCCACGCCGATATAGTCCTTGTAGATCTGCTTCTCATGGATGGTCTTGGTGACCAGGCACCCATAGGGGCCCATCATAAAGCGGCCCATCTCGGTACAGATTGCCACATCGCCCATGCCGGCGGGAACCAGAATCTCGTCGTAGGCCGTGTGCACCCCTTCACCGATGGCGTGGATGTCGTTGGCCTGCTGCTCGGGCAGGTAGGGGATACCGACGCCGCCGGATAGGTTGATGAAGGCGACGTGTGCGCCGGTCTCGCGCTCCAGGCGCACGGCAAGCTCAAAGAGGATGCGCGCGAGCTTGGGGTAGTAGTCGTTGGTGACGGTGTTGCTGGCAAGGAATGCGTGGATGCCAAAGCGCTCGGCGCCCTTGGCCTTGAGCGTGCGGAAGGCCTCGAAGAGCTGCTCGGTGGTCATGCCGTACTTGGAGTCGCCCGGATTGTCCATGATGCCGTTGGAGAGCTGGAACAGGCCGCCTGGATTAAAGCGGCAACTGACCGTCTTGGGGATTGGCCCCGCAACGTGCTCAAAGAACTCGATGTGGCTGATGTCGTCAAAGTTGACGATGGCACCCAGTTTGTCGGCGAGCTCAAAGTCGGCAGCCGGCGTATCGTTGGACGAGAACATGATGTCGTGTCCCGTGATACCCAGCGAGCGGGCGATCATGAGCTCGGTATAGCTCGAGCAATCGCAGCCGCAGCCGTATTCGTTGAGAATGGAGATGAGCGCCGGGTTGGGGTTGGCCTTGACGGCAAAGTATTCCTTAAAGCCCGGGTTCCATGCAAAGGCGTCGCGCACTTCTTGCATGTTGCGGCGGATGCCCGCCTCGTCGTATAGATGAAACGGCGTGGGGAACTGCTCGACGATATGCTCGAGCGTCTCCTTGTCCACAAACGGCTGCTT
This sequence comes from Collinsella sp. OM06-18AC, assembly GCF_003438785.1. Taxonomy (NCBI): domain Bacteria; kingdom Bacillati; phylum Actinomycetota; class Coriobacteriia; order Coriobacteriales; family Coriobacteriaceae; genus Collinsella; species Collinsella sp. OM06-18AC. Next base: position 38,005 of record NZ_QSTX01000001.1, on the reverse strand, counting down.
GGCCGCATATGCCTCGTTGGGGGTCAATGCCATGTCCCGTAAACCTCGCTATCCAGACGGCGCCATCTGCGCATCGAATCCGCATAGCGTGGACCCAATGTCCGGATAGCGCTCCCGCATTGCTGCAGACAGTCCTGTGGGTGTTTCCCACAGGCCCACCAGGTTGTTCGTGCCCGAAAAACCCAGTTCGGCGGGTTTCGCCTCCCCACGGGGTCAAAGCCTGCCGGCTCGCCCGCGGTTCTTCGTGCCCGCGCCTCTATCAAGTGGTAACGACCCTACCACGTTGCACTTTACCAAACAAGAGTATTCGTATATAACGTTTAAAAAATGCAGGGATATGCTGGAAATAAGGGTATGGCAATCTTGCGGCACAATAGATAGCAACCGGCGCACACCAATGAAAGGAACCTCTATGACCGAGCTCCAAGAACTCCGTCGCTATCGGCGCGACTTGCACAGGATCCCGGAGCTCGACTTCGATCTTCCGCAGACTATTGCCTATATCGAGGGCGTGTTGGCGTCGCTTGCCTGCGAGGTGACCCATCCGTGCCCCAGCTGCGTCTGCGCTTTCTTTGACGCTGGCGTTGGTGCCACGCATGCCACGGCGATTCGTGCGGATATGGATGCGCTGCCCATTGCCGAGGCGACGGGTGCGGCCTTCGCCTCGTCTCATCCCGGCAAGATGCACGCTTGCGGGCACGACGGACACATGGCCATGGCGCTCGCCGCCGCGACGTATGTCGACCGCACGATTCGCGAGCAGCCGGGTTCACTTAAACGCAACGTGCTTTTTGTGTTCCAGCCGGCCGAGGAAACGACCGGTGGTGCCAAGACGGTATGCGAGAGTGGTGTGTTCGAGCGCTATGGGGCCGACCGCATTTTTGGCTTCCATGTGTGGCCCGATCTGTCTGCCGGCACGCTGGCGAGTTGTTCTGGTCCGCTGCTGGCGCGTTCGAGCGAGACGCATATCCATATTCACGGTACGAGTATCCATATTGCTAAGACTTATGGTGTGCCGGTTGAGGAGTCACACGATGCCGCGTTGGCGGCAGCGAAGTTTTTGGTTACCGAGCGCGAGCTGATGGACGAACTGGGCACCGACGAGCCCTGTATCGGCAAGTTTGGCCTGCTGCAGGCCGGTACCGTCTGCAACGCGGTGGCGGGGGAGGCCCATGTGGCCGGCAGCTTGCGTGTGTTTACGGACGGCATGTTCGACCGTGCACGCGAGGGTGTGCGCCGCGTGCTTGATGAGGCATGCACTGCAACGGGCTGCACGTACGATCTCGACTTTGCCGAGGGCTATCCGCCGGTCGACAACGATCCCGAGTTGTTTGATCGAATCGCGCCCGTTCTGCCCGAATTGCAACTTGTGGACGAGCCGCTGCTAATCGCCGAGGATTTCGCGTTCTATCAGCGCCATCTGCCGGGCGTGTTCTTCTTGCTGGGCACGGGCGTGCCAGAGGGACAAGAAAACCCGATCGACGCTGATGGCTGCCCAGCCTATGCAACAAGCGCTCTGCATACCGATACCATGCTCTTTGACGAGGAGATTCTTCTCAAAGGCCTTGATGTCTACAAGCGATTGCTTTTGCTTGACTAAGGCGTGAAGGACTATTTGTTCTAGAAAATACGAACAAACGTACGATATAATAGAGATGTAAGTCTATAGAAACGTTTGACGTTACTAACGTAAGGCGATACTATGATTGCATCGTATAAAGATGAGGATACCGAACGCTTTGCCATGGGTGTGCGGGTCAGGAAGTTCGTGCCCTTTGAGCGTGTTGCGTTGAGGAAGATTCGCCAACTGCAGGTTTGTGCTTCGCTTGATGATCTTCGCGTTCCACCGGGCAACCGCCTGGAAGCTTTGAAGGGCGATCGTGCCGGGTAATATAGCATCCGTGTTAACGAGCGCTATCGGGTCTGTTTTGAGTGGAGACAGGAGATGGCTTGGAATGTCGAAATCGTCGATTATCACAAGTGATGAGACCTCGGCCGATTTGCTGTCGCCAGTGACTCCTGGTGAGCTTCTCAAAGAGGAGTTTCTTGTTCCCATGGGCATTTCTCAATATCGCCTTGCGAAAGAGACCGGGATTCCGGCTCAGCGTATCGGGCAGATTGTCTTGGGAAAACGTCGCGTGACGGCCGACACCGACCTCCGTCTTTGCCGTTATTTTGGCCTGACGGATGGTTATTGGCTGCGCGCTCAGATGGCGTTTGACCTTGAGGCCGAGAAAAGGCGGATCGAACCGGAACTCGATAAGATCGTTCCTGTTCAGCAGGCCATCGCACTGTAGTGCTCAGAGATGATGGGGGTGGCGCGGCGATGAAGCGACGCCGACAGTCTGCCGTATATAGTCCGGGTGGATGCGGGTGCGGTTTGCTGCTGCTTCCGGTCATCGCTGTGAGCATTGGCGTGATGTTTGCGCTTGCTGGGCTTGCCGCGGCGGCGCTCGTGCTGTTTATCACTGCCATCGGCGTGACGATTTGGCTCTGCCGCAATCGCGGGCAACGCCGTGCCGACGGTAAAACCAATGTCGGCTGGGTCGTCTTTCTGATCATTGCGTACCTGCTGAGTGTCAGCTACCTTGTTTTCTTTGTCCTGTTGATGATCAGTGCTTTTACCGGGGAATCCGTCACGGTGGGTTGATCACTGCTGGCAGACGGTCGCGCAAAGTGCGTTTGCTCGGCGTTTGGATAACTGCATTGGCCGTTTACCGCAACCTTAGCTCTCAGCTAATGAATTCAAGTTCAATCCTTCCTACGATGTGCTGTGTGCCGGCACGGTAGCCGGATCGTAGGAAGGATGAATAATGGCAAAAGAGAGAAAGAAGCCGATCGGCAAGATTGTCCTAGGCATCATCGTGGTGCTGGTTATTGTCGGTGCCGTGGGCTCTATGGGCGGCAACTCAACCGATTCGTCTGCGAGCGATTCGGCAAAACCTGCCGAGACGGCACAGCAGGCTGAGGAGCAAAAAGAACCGCAAGAACCGTATACCATTGCTGACGAGGCTGAAGACACTTCCAATCAGTTTACCTATAAGATCACGGGCACGCTGACCAATAACACGGACAAGGAAAAGAGCTACATTCAGATTGAATATGTTCTGTATGATGCCGATGGCAACCAGGTTGGAACGGCTCTTGCAAACACCAATCATCTGAAGGCGGGCGGCTCCTGGAAGTTCGAGGCGCTGGGTACGGTGTCTCCCGACCAGGTTGCTAGCTGGGAGCGTTCGGACGTAAGCGGTTTCTAGCATGTTGCATGCACTGGGGGAGGTGAGGTCGTATGCCCGATAAAAAGCTGACTGACGAGTTACTCAATGAGCTTCTCGACGCGCCAAACATCGATGGCTATATCAAGGAGCACGACTTTGCCACCCCGTCGCTTTCGGACTACCTGAAGCAACTGCTGCAGGAAAAGGGCTTGGAGCGCTCGCGCGTGGTTCGTATGGCCGATCTCAATGAGACCTTTGGCTATCAGATCTTTACCGGTGTGCGTCATCCGAGCCGCAATAAGGTGCTGCAGATTGCCTTTGCGATGGCGCTGACGCTCAAAGAGACTAACCGTGCGCTGACGGCTGCCGGGGTAAGCGTCCTTAACTGCAAGGACCGTCGCGATGCGATCATCATCTTCTGTATCGATCGCGGGTGCAGCCTCCAAAAGGTCAACGAGGAGCTGTATCGCTTTGGCGAGGAGACGGTGAGTTGGCGGCTGATATCTGAGCCGGCGGAGCTGCCGAACAACGATGCAAACGAACGGGGCGCGGATGCCATGGGGTGTCTGCGCCCTGCGCTATGATGGAGGCTATGGATAATCAGACCCCAACATATTACGATGATGAGCTGACCGCAGCGCTTGCCGAGCACCTGGCGTCGCTCGATCGTGACGACAGCTATCGCGTGGAGCGTGTACTTAAGCGCTCGTCCGTTGAAACAACCGAGCTTGTGTACTTTGAAGGAACCGGCGGTGGTTCGCTCGGCCCCTTTGTCCGTAAACGCATCGATGCTTCGGCTCAAATCGGCGGGGCATACGAGCGTCTGTTTGCCGCTCAGCGGGCAGACAGGCGTTTTGAGCACCTGCCCAGAATCGTCGATTGTCGTCGTGTGGGCGACGAGCTCAACGTGGTTATGGAATACATCGAAGGGGAGACGCTCGGGGCGCTGGTGTACCGTCTGGGAGCCACCCCCGATTATGCGCGTGAATTGTATCCTGCCCTATGCGATGCCGTGGGCGAGCTCCACACCGGTTTTGCAATAGCGGGGGAGACGTCGGCGCCGGTGATCCATCGCGACCTCAAACCGTCGAATATCATCGTGACGGGTGCGAACTGTACGCTCGATGAGGGCCTGACGTTTTCGTCGCTGGTGATTATCGACTTGGGGATCGCGCGCGTATGGCGCGATGGCGCCGATGCCGACACCGTCAAGTTTGGCACGCGACCCTATGCGCCGCCCGAGCAGTATGGGTTTGGGCAGACGAGTGTGCGCAGCGACGTCTACGCACTGGGCGCCCTGTTGTTCTTCTGCTTGACGGGAGTCGACCCTAAACCAGGGCTCGACATGCGCGAGCAATGCGAGGCGCGTGGCATTCCCACTCCACTTGCCGATGCCGTCTGCATGTCGATGGCGCTCGACCCGGCCAAGCGTTTTGCGAGTGCGGAAGCGTTGGGACGGGCGACGCGCTCGGCATACGATCTGAGCCGCCCCGTGCGGCCTCCTACACCTGCGCCTGTCCGTACTCCGGCCTCGGAGACGGTGTTGACGCTCCAAGGGCTCCAGAACCCCGCAGGGCTTCCTAGGCCTGCCGCCTCCGCTGCATGCGGTCCGCTCTCTCGCGTTCCGGAGTCTCTGGGGCGCATTTGGAATGCGCTCGTCTGCTTCTCGCTACTTGTGTTCTTTGCCGGAAGTCACTTTGCCGTCTTTCACCCCACGGGAGCAAACCAAAGCTACCCGACGTGGCTTCTCATAATCGAGTATTTTTTTCTTTGTCGATGGCCTTATGGTGCTTATGCATTTTGCGCTGCTCGATAAGCGCCGTCTTCGTCGGCGATTCGCACTGCTCGACAGCTATCGCGGCAAGAAACTCGCGAAACTTTGGCTCAAGGCATTGGGTGTGCTGCTCCTATGCATGATCGTCATAGTCGCGGTTGCCAATGCGACCGGCGTCGTCGATACCTCCGCTACCTAAAAGAAAAGGGCCCCATTGGGGCCCTTTGCAGTTGCACCTAGATGCGGTTCATCTGAGCGGCGACTTTGTTGTACCAGTCCTGCCACGTGGGCGGGCAGTACTTTTTGGCCGCTGCCGGGGTAAGGGTGGAGCCGTAGTTGGCGCCCAGATAGGCAACGTGAGCGGAGATGCCCTCGCTCCAGCTGCCAAAGCTGCGCCAACCGCCGCCACGGGCACTCCAGCCCCAGGCGTTGTAAGAATTGGCGCAATAAGCACCCTTGGTGCTCTCGATGCAGGCGATGGCGGGGGACCAACGGGGGTCGACACCGGTATTCCAAGCGGCGACGGCAAAGTTATAGCCCTGGCCTGCCATGGGGGAGCCGGCGAGATAATTGTCGATGCGGCTCGTCCACTCATTAATGAACGAATCGTAATCGGAACTACCGGTATTGGAGTTGTTCACCGTGGTGTCTATGGTGGTGTTGGTGTTGGTGGCCTGGCTGCTGGAATTGCCGCCGCTTACGCCCTCGCCCGAGAGCTTCTCGGCGGCAGCGGCCTTATCGGCCTCAAGCTTGGCAAGCTCGGCGGCATTTTCCTGCTCGGCTTTTGCCTGTGCCTCGCTGCGGAGCTGCTGGGCCTGCGCCAGCGCATCCTCGGCGTTTTTCTGCTCTGCCTCAAGCTGAGACTTGGCCTGCTGGAGCTCGGCCTTGTTCTGCTCGAGTTCGGTTTGCATATTATTGAGCTCTTCGATCTCGTCGACGCTCGAGCTCGTGATCTGGTTGGTGTATTTGCAGGTCGTGATGAACTCACCCAGGCTCTGCGCATTGACCAGGAAGCTCACGATGGGATTGGTGCCTTTCTGATACTTGTACAGATCGCGCATGGCGGAGCTTGCCTTGGCCTGCTGCTCGGGAAGTTTAGCCTCGATTTCCTCGATGCTTGCCTCATTGGAGTCAATCTGCTTTTGCAGGTCATCGAGTTTGGTGCGGGCGTCGTTGTAGGCGCTCGTGGCGGCTTCGATCTTCTGCTGGGCTGCGGAAAGCTGGTCCTGCGTTGCCTGCGAGGCGGCATACGCCGCAACGGGGGAGAGCATCGGCGTGGCCGTCAGCGCAACGGCGAGCGCGGCGCTCGTGATGATACGAGCCGGCTTCGACGCAATGAGCGCTGCGGTGCGATGATTCGAATGCTGCATCCAGTCCCTCTGCAATCAATCGTAGGTTATGGTTCGAACGGTATTCTACTACTGCTTTCGACCTCAACTTGAACCTTAAAGGTTCCAAAGGGTCAAGTTGAACTTGAGGCTTTGGCTTTGACCTGCAGTTATGATGAATTGTTGAGAAACCATAGAGTTCAACTTTAACGTTATGGAACCCTGTCGAGAGGGTTTTTGTTTATCAAAAGTCGCCTCATGTGGGGTTTTGCAACTACAGGGTCCCATCGCGGTGAGTGCGGCTTTATGCTGGACGATCACGTCGATTGCCATAGATACGGTGGAGCTTTGGGCACCAGCGGCTCGGCACGCTAGAATAAATCAGTTGCGCAAAGACCGCCCGTTGTGTGGGCAGTTCATGATAGGAAGTTTCCATGGCATTGCAGTTTACAGAGCGCGAGTTCATTCCCGTGCTGCTCGGTGGCGACATCAACGCCTATTCGGTGGCGCGCGCCTTCTACGAGGAGTACCAGGTCAAGAGCCTGGTCTTTGGCAAGTACCAGACGGGTCCCGCGTACCGTAGCCAGATTATCGACTACACGCCCAACGTGGATATCGATACCATGCCTGTGATGCTCAGGACCGTCAACGGCATTGCCCAAGCGCATGCCGATAAGACGATTGTCCTTGTGGGCTGTGGCGATAACTATGTTGCCCTCGTGGCTCAGGCCAAGGATGCCCATGAGTTGGCGGATAACATCGTCGCGCCTTACGCTCCCTATAGCATGCTTGAGCAATGTCAGAAGAAGGAGATCTTCTACGAGCTGTGCGAGAAGCACGGCGTGCCCTATCCGCATACCTTTACCTTCACCATGGCGATGCTGAACGCCCAAGGCGAGGCACCTGCCGAAGTGCTCGACCAGATTGACTTCCCCTACCCGATGATCCTGAAGCCTTCTGACGGCATCATGTGGTGGCAGCACGAGTTCGAGGGCCAGAAAAAGGCCTATGAGATTGCCGACCGTGCCGAGCTGGAACAGGTCATTCGCGACTCGTATGCCAGCGGCTACACCGACGACCTGATCTTGCAGGATCGCGTGCCCGGCAATGACGAGTGCATGCGCGTGCTCACCAGTTATTCCGACCGCAACGGCAAGGTGCGCATGATGTGCCTGGGTCACGTGCTGCTCGAGGAGCATCAGCCTCACGGTGTCGGCAACCACGCCTGTATCATCACCGAGCCCAATGACGAGCTCATGGGCGGCGTGCGCAAGTTGCTCGAGGACCTTCACTTTGTGGGCTATTCCAACTTTGACGTTAAGTACGACGAGCGCGACGGCTCGTTTAAGTTCTTCGATTTCAACACGCGCCAAGGTCGCAGCAACTACTACGTCACTAACAGCGGCTTTAACGTTGCCAAGTATGTGGTGGACGAGTATGTGTTCAACCGCCCGTTTGAGCCGGAGTTTGTGACGGCGCAGGACGAGGCGCTGTGGATGGTCGTCCCCATGGGCGTCGTCGACAAGTACGTCAAGGATCCCGAGCTGCGCGCTAAGGTGCATCGCCTGGACAAGGAAGGCAAGGGCGCCGACCCTTCGTTTATGAAGGGCGACTTTGTCTTTAACCGCTGGCTGCGCATGTGGCACACCAAGCTGCGCCACTTTAAGCTGTTCAAGACGTATTACAAGTAGATGAGTGCGGCGCCCGTCCGGTTTACATCGGGCGGGCGCGGGTATGATACGCGCAATTGCGCAAGCGTCACCAAGGAGGCGGCGATGGAAAAGCTGGGAGTTATCGGCGGCATGGGCGCCGAGGCCACGTCGTATTACTACGACCAGGTAGTGCGTCATACGGCTGCTGCCTGCGATCAGGAACATATCGACATGGTGGTGCTTTCCAAGTCGACCATGCCCGACCGCACCCTGGCCATTAAGACCGGCGAGCACGCCAAACTGCTGGCGACCATGAAAGAGTGTGCCCAGGCACTCGAGTCGCTGGGCTGTGCGCACATTGCCATTCCCTGCAACACGTCACACTACTTCTACGACCAGATCCAGTCGTTTACGAAGGTGCCGATTATCCACATGCCGCGTGAGTCGGTGCGCTATGCCCTTGCGGGTGCGGTGATGGGGGAGTGCGAGTTCGACCCCAACCTGAGTATGCCGGCCGAGCCGGTGCGCAAGATTGGCATCATGGGCACCGACGGAACCGTGGGCGCGGGCGTCTACGGCCGCGAATGCGAGGCTGCGGGTGTTGAGGTCGTCTATCCCAGCGAGAAACGTCAGAACGATGTGATGTCGCTTATCTACGATGATGTGAAGGCCGGACGTGAGCCCGATATGGATAAGTTCGACCGCGTGATGTGGGAGTTCGCCCGTAGCGGCTGCGACCGCGTCATTCTGGCCTGCACCGAGCTCTCGGTGCTGCAAAAGTACCGAGAGATGCCCGAGATTACCCTTGACGCCATGGACGTCCTGGTGCGCGAATCCATCATCCGTAGCGGCGCTCCCTACCGCCTCTAGCTTCCGACCCGCCAAAAAGGGACAGGTTAATGTTGGCAGGTTTTATCTGGTGAAACAGTAAAGGCCTCGGCTCGTTTGGTGCGAGCCGAGGCCTTTTGCGTTGGGCTGTTACTGTCGGTGGTGAACTAGAACAGGAAGCCGATGGCGATGAGGGCGATGCTGACGATGAGTACGGCGATGTCCAGGCCCTTGATGGGGTAGCGCTTGTACGAGCTGGCGCGCGTGCGCAGATAGAAGCCGCGCTGTTCTGCCGCCAAGGCCGTGGCATCGGTCTTGCCCACGCTCGAGATGAGCAGCGGCACACACAGTGGCAACATGAGCTTAAGCTTCTTGATAGGGTTCTTGGTGTCGTACTCGACGCCGCGCGCGGTCTGCGCTTCCATGATGGCGTTCATCTCCTGACCAAACACCGGCACAAAGCGCAGCGCCGTGGTAAAGGTGAAGGCATAGCGATACGGTACGTGCAGCACCTCGACGCAGGCGTTGGCAAGGTCGTTGAGCTTGGTCACCATGAGCATGAGGATGAGCGGTAACGCCACACCCAGCAGGCGCAGACAGGCCTTCGATCCTGTGATGAGGCCCGTGTCGGTGATAAAGCCCCACACAACGTTGCCATCGCGCATAAAGGCCAGCTGGAGCACCAGCATGATAAGCGCGAGCGGAATCAGCAACTTGAGCAGCGAGAACAGACGGTCGACGACACCGGCATAGGCGCCCAGCGCAAGGGTGAGTGCCAAAAAGCCCAGCAGCGCCACGTAGGTGTCGGACAAGAAGATGCCGACGATGATGGCGGCGGCGAGGCCCAGTTTGACGACGGGGTTCAGGCGATGCAGCAGCGTGTCGCCCGGCATGTAGTCGATGACGTTAACCACGGCGGACCATCTCCTTGGTAATGCGAACGACATCGGTGACCTCGCTCACCTGCGCAAAAGCGGGCGAGACGGAAGATGCCAGACGGCGCGAGAGTTCAATAACCTGGGGAGGCTCCACGTAGGCACGCCGCATGAGATCGATGTTCGAGAATAGCTCGTGCGTGCGGCCGCGGCCGAGGATGCGACCGTCGGCCATTACTACGATACGCTCGGCAAAATCCGAGACGACTTCCATATCGTGGCAGACCATGATAACGGCGCAACCGCGCTCGGCCATGGTGCGCACGGTTTCCATGACGGTCATGCACTCGCGGTAATCAAGGCCGCTCGTGGGCTCGTCGAGCACGACGATCTTGGGCTCAACCACTACGACGGAGGCAAGCGCCACCATTTGTCGCTGGCCGCGCGAAAGTGAGAAAGGTGCCTCATCGGCAGGCAGGCCAAAGCGGTCGATAACGAGTTGAGCACGACGCAGAGCCTCGGCACGGTCGATGCCGGCAAGCTCCAGGCCAAAAGCGACCTCGTCGAGTACGGTATCCTTGCAGATCTGGCGGTCGGGGTTTTGGAAGAGGGTTGCGACTTCGCGGGCAATGCGGCTCGTGGGAACGGCTGCGGTATCCAGCCCCGTAACGCGCACGCTGCCCGAGGCGGGTTTAAGCAGGCCCGTGAGCAGCTTGGTGAGCGTGGTCTTGCCGGCACCGTTTTGGCCGACGATGCCCACGAGCTCGCCGGGATAGAGGGTCAGGTTGAGGTCGTGGACGGCGGCGCCGCCATTGGGATAGGCAAACTCAACATGGTCGAAGGTGAGCACGGGTTCGGCGTCCTTGGCATGAGGGCGCAACGACGGTGCATGCGGGGAGCCGGTGGGCGCCTGGGCTTTGCTGACCGCGCGTGCGGGGTCGACGATGCCCGAAATCAGGCGCTCGGCTTCATCGACATCCAAGCAAGGGGTACCGCTTACCAGGCCATCGGCCTCGAGGCTATTGAAGATACGCGTGACGCGAGGGCAGTCGACGCCGATGGCACGGAGCTCGTCGGTATGCGCGAAGACCTCGTGTGGCTCGCCCTGCAGCGCGATTTCGCCATGGTTGAGCACGAGCACGCGGTTGCAGTACTCCGAGAGCAGGGCGACCTTTTGCTCAACGACGACGATGGTAATTCCAAGTGCGCGGTTTGCCTCACGCAGCGTCTCGAAGACCAACGTGGAGCTGGCGGGGTCGAGTGCCGCGGTGGGCTCGTCGAGAACCAAGACGCGCGGACGCATGGCGAGGATGGCGGCGATGGCTACCTTTTGCTTCTGTCCGCCCGAGAGGGTGGCGATCTCGCGGTCGCGCAGGTCGCTGATGCCGACGGTCTCGAGCGTTTCGCTCACGCGCTGCTCGATCTGGTCGTGGGGAACGCCAAAGTTCTCGAGGCCAAAGAGCATCTCGTCCTCGACGACCGAGGCGACCATCTGCGTGTCGATATCCTGCAGCACGCTGCCGACGATTTGCGACACGTCGGTGAGCGAGGCTTCGCAGGTGTCGTGGCCGTTAACCATGACGGACCCAAAGAACGTGCCGGTGTAGTGGTGTGGCACGGCACCCGACAGGCAAGCGGCAAGCGTGGACTTGCCGGCGCCCGAGGGCCCGATGATGCCGATGAAATCTCCCTTGTTCACGCTGAGCGAGATGTGGCTGAGCGCCCGCTCGGTTTGCGTGCCATAGGAGAACGAGACATCGTCGACGTTGATGATCGTTTCCATGGATACCTTTCATAGTCATTGGGGACGTTCTTACATGACTAGTCGTTTAAGAACGTCCCCAAGAGCTAGTTGTCTGGGACAGTCTTTGATGACGGGGCCGTGGAGTTGCGGCCCCGTCCATCATATCAGGCTATTTGTTGAGCACCTTGCGGAGGGGGAAGAAGAGGGCCTGGACCACGACGGCGTTGAAGACGGCAGTGCCGAGCACGATGGGCACCTTGGCGAGCGCCGTGGGCAGCGCGGCACCCATGATGACGGTGCCCAGGACGGCGAAGAGGGCACCCGAGATCAGGGCGGTGAGCAGGCCGGCGATGAAGGGGTTGACCTTGCTGCTACCGATGTTTGACTTGACGAGCGCTGCCATCGTCAGCGCGCCGGCAAGCTCGGTGACAAAGTTGAGGCCAGGGATTGACGTGGTGATCTGGATAACGGCGGCCGACAGGATGCCAAAGATGGCGGCCTGGGCAAAGCTCGCCTGCGTGAGCGCAATGGCTAGCGCATAGGCGGCGATGATGAACTGAGGTTTAATTCCCGTAACCGCCAGAGCGTTGCCTACGGTCATGTTGAGGATAAAGCCGGCGGCAAGCAGGACGGCGAGCAGGACCAACGAGGTGATATCGAGGATGCCTTTGTCTGAGGTGGCGTTGGCTGAGATGGTGCGGGCTTGGGTGTTGGTGGCCATGATGTTCTCCTTAAGGTGAGATTTGAGATAAGAGTGTCCTGGACCCCCACGAAAGGGGCTAAATCGAAAAGGGGATTAATTTTGAATAATGGAGCACAGAGACGACTTTACGAGGGCCCCAGGTTGGCGCGAAAGAGGAGCGAAGCGTACTTGGGTACGCGAGCGACGAATGAACGCCAAGATGGGGTGGCTCGTAAAGCCGAGCGGGTTAGTTGAGCTTCAGGGCCTTCTGGATGGGCAGGTAGAGGGCGCCGACCAGAATGGCGTTAAAGACGGCGGTCATGGCGACGACGGGCAACATGGCGGCGGCGAGCTCGCCCACCACGCCGAGCATGGTCATCTTGATGACCATGAAGATGACGCCGGAGACAAAGGTGGTCACGAAGGTTGCGACAATGGCGATGGCGGGCTTGACCTGACCGTTCTTGCCGGCGGCGTTGACGATGCCGGCCATGAGCATGGCGGCGATGCCCTCGGCGGCAAAATCGACGAACGGCGAAGTGGTGGTGATCTGGATCACGGCAGCCGAGATGAGGCCAATGACGAGCGCCTGGCCGATGTTGGGGCGAACGACCAGGATGGTGAGGCAGAAGGCCGAGATGATGAACTCGGGGCTGATCATGCCGCCCGAGATGCCCGAGATTGCCTTGCCGACGGTGAAGTTGAGGATGAAGCCGGCGGCGAGCAGGATGGCGAGCAAGACGAGGGCGCGGACATCGAGTTTGCCGCGATCGGCGGTCTGGACGGTGCGGGGCTGGGTGGCAGTGGTGTTCTGAGACATGGTGAAAATCCTTTCGGAAGGGGATTGCAAGAGAAAAGCGGAGGCGCGTGATGCGAATGCGATCGGGCTCGAGATAGAAAAAGGCCCCCGGTCGAAACCGGAGGCCTTCCAATCACCTAGAGCGCAAAAACAGGCGTGAGGGACTCACTGTCGACCGATCGTATTCGCATCACGCCACCACCAGTTGTTGAGAGACTTCATCGTGTTCTTCATGTTGGTGGCTCCTTTCGTGATGCCATGGCGCGGTCGCACCTAGTTACTGTTGCGCTGCACTATAGCACAGCGAAGTGTGTGCGGGGAAATCTTTTTTAAAAAGATTTCAGGCAGGTTTCCCACCGGTCAAAAAGGCGGGTTAAGCGGGCGAGGCTGCCATTGCTGCCTCGCCCGCTCAGCTAAGACGCTACCCCTTATTGCGACGGTAGAGGAAGTAACCGCCTGCGGAGATGACGGCAACGCCAGTGATGGCGAATGCGGCCACCATGCGGCCATCAAAACGATCGCCAGTGGTGGGCAGGCTGCCCTTGGTGTTCGTCTTATTGGTGGTTACCGTGGTCGTGGTGTCCGACTTGCCGGGCTTCTCGGGCTTGGCGGCCGGCTGCTCGGGCTTAGCGGGCTGCTCGGGGGTACCGGGCTGCTCGGGGGTGCCAGGCTGCTCGGGGGTGCCAGGCTGATCCGGGGTTACCGGGTCGGTGGCAAGAGCGTCCTTGGCGTAGGTGATGGACACCTTGAGACCGTTGGTCTCGGTGTTCAGGTCGCTCGGGGTGAAGGGCTGGTCGAAGTTTTCGGCCTTCTGATAGGCGCGCATCTCCTGGAGCAGGGCCTTGCACTTGACGTAGGTGTTCTCGGTAGCAGCCTTGCCGGCCTTGTTGGCCAGGGCAGTGCGGCCCTCGGTGGTCGTCTCGGCCAGCATGGCGGCGTCAACTTCCTTGTTCTGCTCGATGAGCTCGTTCTGGAGCGCATCGAGGTAGGCACGGACGCTGATACCAAGGGTGTCAGGGTTCTCAAAGCAGAGCGAGCTGATGTCCATGAGGACGTAGTTGATTGAGTTCTCGGGCTCCTCGTTGTACACGACGTCAGTCTGTTCGCAGTGATCGAAGGAGACGGTCTGATCGCTGAAGTACGGGCTGACCTCAGTTATCAGAGCGGAGTACAACGGGATGGCGACGGAGTACGCAGCGCGGGAGAGCATTTCCCACTGGATGGTAGCGACTTCGGGGTCATACCCGCGACGAATCTGGAAGAGGTTGATCTCGGTGTTGCGCTCGCTGCCGATGCAATAAACACCATCAGTGTTCGCGTTGAGGCCAGGGACGTTCTCGCCGCGGTTGCCGAAGGCGCGAATCAACTCGAAAGTGCTCCAACCAGACTTGCCAGGCTTGAAGAACAGGGGCTGGATTTCGCTGACCATGGCTCCCTTTTGGTCAGGTTTTCCTTTCTTCTTTACTGTGATAATGTCGTAATCTGTGCCTTCGGTCAGCTGGCTACCAAAATAATCGCGGCCTTGCACATAGCGGGACCACTGGTTTACGCCGGAATCGGCGAGGCTTTCGCCATACGTTTGGGCGACATCGAATTTGCCGTCAGCGGAGTATTTGGCGAAACCCTTTTCTTCGGGCATGGATTGGATCTTTTCAGAGTGGAGGCAATTCTCGGTGTCATTGAGGTCGACATCGTAGTTGAGGCTCCCGATATTAGGGTTGAGCGACGCGACGTCGTCAGCGAGCTTCATGGCGATCCACTGATGGGCGGAAAGTGTGGCGAACAGCCAGGTCTCGTTGTTGTCGGCGATGATGATCTGGTCGTTGGTGCAGACGCCTTGATCATCGATCAGGCTGCCGAGAAGCTCGACGCCCTCGCGGGCCGTGGCGCTCTCGCCCAGGATGATGCTGCCGTAACTGTACTCGCCCAGACCCACTTCCTCATCGATGGGGTCTGCTGCAGCGGCCTCCTCGTTATAGGAGGTGCTTAGCGTGGCGGAGCAGGAGACGCCCTTCTCGTTGATGCCGGCCTCGGAGTAGGCGTCGGTGCGACCCATCCAGTTGGAGGGGTGGTCGCGTACATAGCTGTAGCGATAGGTAGGCTTGTTCGAAGTGTATTCAAAAGCAGATTCAATCGAGCTGTACTTAAAGCCAGGTTCGTGGGCAGGTTCGATGCCGTAGTGCTTAAGATAGCGCTTGCCAAAGTCCTCGGCGCGGCCGTAGTACGTGTTGCCGTCGGCCGTAAGGTTTTTGCCCATGTACATCTGCGTGCAGGCGAGCGCAGATGTCGGCATGGACATGATGGTCGCAGCTCCAAAGGCGAGGCCTATGCCTAGCTTCTTGAGCGCGTTGACGGGGCGAGTTTTCCTCATTTTCCCTCCCAGCGTGCGAAAGCCCTCTGTCGCCAGAGGGCTTCAGCCAATAAAGACACCTCATTAGCGTAACGAACTGGAAACAATATTCATCTATGAAAGAAACTTACTCGATAAGCGTGATGAAATATGCGATGAGCGGTTAATTGTACTCAGTTTGCAGCTTTACTTTAATAAAGACGCTCTGTAATTACTGTAGCCGAATAAAGTAGCTGGGAATGCCCGAAATGAAAATCCCCCGCTGTTTGGCAAATGCATAAACAGCGGGAGAGTCGATAACTGGATGAATATCATACCAATGTGGATTTACTTCTTTCGGCGGTGAATCACGTTGATGGCGTAACCGACGAGCATGGCCAAGACGATGACAATAAAGCCGATCAGGGGATTGTCGTTCATGGGGTCCTCCTATTTTCCGAGCGGTGAGAATTCGTCGACGATGAGGTCGAGGCATTGCGGAAGCGCGCGGGCTCCAAAGACGCCCGAATTGCTGGAGATAATCTCGCCATCGAACTGCATGCCCAGCGACGGGGTGCAGGTGATCTTGGCTTCTTTGGTCTGGATGATCTTGAACTGCGGACGGCCGAGCACCTTGCCGGCGGGGTCGAGCGCAGCGGTGATCACAGTAGGCAGCAGCTGAACGGTGCGCACGGGTTCGATGACCGCAATGTCGACCATGCCGTCGTTCATGCGGCAGTTGGGGAACAGGTTGATGTCGTTTTGGATGACCGAGGTGTTGCCGGCCATGCAGCAGATGCCATCGAGCTCCTCGACAATGCCGTCATGCTCGATGGTAAAGTGCGCCACCGTGGGGTTGGGCGTGGCGAGCGCGGAGAGGAAGTAGGCGATCTCGCCGATGTCGTTTTTGGTAGGGGCGGCCTTCATCATGATCTCGGCGTCGAAGCCCGAGCCGGCGATGATGATAAAGCCGTGGCGCTTTTCGTTGCCGTTCTCGTCGAGCCAAAAGAGCTCGCCCATGTCCACTTTGACCGTGCGACCGGCACGGCAGGCCTTGGCAAGTGCCGCTGCCTCGGGGGCATTACCGATGTTGTTAAAGAACAGGCAGGCTGTGCCGGAGGGGAAGACGAGCGTGGGGACGCCGCATCCGCGCATTTGGTCGAGTACGTTGGAGACGGTGCCGTCGCCGCCCGAAATCACCACGCGATCAAACTCGCGCACGTCTGCCACGGCGTCTTCGGGTTCCATGCCATCGCCGATAAAACGCATCACGACCTCGTCGCCGCCCTGCGCGAGGGCGTGCGTGAATGCGTAGATTTCATCTGAGCTGGGGCCCGATGCCGGGTTGTGGATGATAAGGCAGCGCATACTTACGTTCCCGTTCTGTGACTAACCGAGTATAGTTGTAAGGCAATGCCGATATCCTACCCGTGTTTTTCGGGCCTAACCTTATTCGATGGGTTGATATGTACATTTCCACACATCAGGCTCTACTCGACTTTTGTCAGCGCGCCCGTGAGTTTGACGCGATTGCCGTCGATACCGAGTTTTTGCGCGAGCGCACGTTCCATCCGCGCCTGTGCCTGGTCCAGATTGCCACTCCTGCCGAGAGCGTCGCGGTTGATCCGCTGGTGATCGACGACCTGTCTCCCTTGGCCGAACTCATGGCCGACGAGAGCGTGACCAAGGTGTTCCATGCTTGCTCGCAGGACATGGAAGTTATGCTTCATACCGTAGGCGTGTTGCCGCGTCCGATTTTTGACACGCAGGTGGCCGCCGCCTTTTTAGGCGAGCGCCAGCAGATTTCCTACGGCGCGCTCGTGCAGACGTTTTGCGGCGTCTCGCTGCCCAAGACTGAGTCGCTGACCGACTGGTCGCGTCGCCCGCTGACCGATAAGCAGATTGAGTACGCGATCGATGACGTCAAGTACCTGATCGTCGCCTATACCGAGATGATGAGCCGTCTGCGCGAGCTGGGCCGCGTGGACTGGGTACTCGACGAGTTGCGCCCGCTGGCTGACGAGTCGCACTATCGCGCCGATCGCCACGAGGCGTTCCGCAAGGTCAAGCGCATCAATTCGTGCAGCCGTCACCAGCTGGGTATCGCGCGCGAGCTCGCCGCCTGGCGCGAGGACCGCGCCGAGCGCCGTAACATCCCGCGCAAGTGGGTCATGTCCGACGACACGCTGCTTGCGCTCGTTAAGCGCAATCCCGTCCGCGTTGAGGAGTTCCGTAGCATTCGCGGTACCGACCAGCTGGGGGAGCGCGACGTGGACGGTGCGCTCATGGCCATCAAGCGCGGCGCGAGCTGCCCGCACGATCGCCTGCCGCTCATGGTGCGCGGACACCGTCAGATCTCGCCGGAGCTGGAGAGCGTGACGGACCTGATGTATGCGCTCATCCGCCTGGTTGCCGAGCGCTCGGGGGTGGCGACCTCGGTCATTGCCTCGCGCGATGACCTGGCCGATTACATCGAGCATCCTGAGCAAAGCCCCCTGCGCGAAGGCTGGCGTTTTGAGCTTGTGGGTTCGCGCCTGGACGATCTGCTTTCCGGCAATATGGGGCTCACCGTGAAGGACGGAAAGATTGAGTTGTTATAGGTATATAGTTACGCGGTTTTGCCAAACCGCGTAACAGCTCGACGCTGCAAACGGCCGAGAGCGGCAATCTGACGTTCAATCGTCGCTCGCGTACCAAAGTACGCGTCGCTTCTCTTTCACGTCACCTTGCTCGCTCTCGGCCGTTTTCGCTGACAATGCCTAAACATCGATGCTGACTTGCCTGCTGGGCGAGTGGGTAGAATGCCTCCAACGTGTAACTCGATTTGGAGGAATTCGCATGCCCTATTACTATGGATATGGCTTTGGCATCGACCCGCTGTACCTGCTGGTTGTTCTTTTCTGCACGGTGCTTGGCCTTGCTGCGCAGAGCTATATCAATTCGACGTACAAGACGTGGTCCAAGGTTCGCTCGGACGGCGACACGGGTGCCACGGTCGCTCGCCGCATGCTCGACGCCAACGGTTGCAACGCCGTGGGTATCAAGGGCGTCGCCGGTGAGCTCACCGACCATTACAACCCGCAGGACAATAACCTGTATCTGTCGGATTCCAACCGTTCGGGCGGCTCGGTCGCAAGCGTTGCTGTCGCTTGTCACGAGGCAGGCCATGCCGCGCAGCGTCAAAGCGGCTATGCCATGATGAAGGTACGCACCGCCCTCGTGCCGGTCGTCAACTTTACCCAGAACACTTGGACCATCGTGCTGCTCATGGGCCTGTTTATGAACATCGCGGGACTCACGACCCTCGCACTGATCTTCTTCTCGTTTAGCGTGCTGTTCCAACTGGTTACGCTACCGGTCGAGATTGATGCTAGTCGGCGCGCCGTGGCGTATATTGAGCAGTCGGGTATGAGCTCCCAGCAGGTCAACGGTGCCAAGAAGGTGCTGACGGCCGCCGCGCTTACCTATGTGGCTGCGGCGCTCACCTCGATTATTCAGCTGCTCTATCTTATGGCTCGATACAACAGAAACTCCAACCGATAACAAATTGGGTCGCTGGGCGCCGCGGGGATTCGTGTCCTCGCGGCGCTGTACTATGTGTTGGACTTGAATTTGCGCAGGGCCGAAGCCCTTGTGCACGATGACGAAAGGAGGCTGCGTGGCAGGCTGGAATCTAACCGGCAATGCCGTTTCCGCCGAGTTCGACGGTTCGGACGAGCAGGAGCGTAAGGAGCTCAGCGTGAGCCAGGCGGTAGAGATCGCCGCCGGTGCGCTCGATGCCATTCCGCAGCTGAGTGTCCTGGGCGAGGTCACGGGTTTCCGTGGTCCCAATGCCCGAAGCGGCCACTGCTACTTCCAGATTAAAGACGACTCGGCCGCCGTCGACTGCATCATCTGGAAGGGCGCCTATCTCAAGCGTACCTTCGATCTGCGTGACGGCATGCAGGTGAGCTTTAAGGGCAGCTTCAATCTCTATAAGGCCACGGGCCGCATGAGCTTTGTCGCTCGCTCGTTTTCGCTGGCGGGGGAGGGTCTGCTGCGTCAACAGGTGGCGCAGTTGGCCGAAAAGCTACGCCGCGAGGGACTGATGGACGAGTCCCGCAAACGCCGCATCCCGGTGTTTTGCTCACGCGTGGCGGTCGTCACCTCGCTTTCCGGTGCGGTAATCGACGACGTCAAGCGTACGCTGCGCCGTCGCAACCCGCTCGTCGAGCTTGTCTGCGTGGGCGCCAAGGTTCAAGGCGAGGGTGCGCCGGCCGAGCTCATTGATGGCTTGCGCCGCGCCGCTTCCATTACGCCGGCGCCCGACTGTATTTTGCTGGTGCGCGGCGGCGGCTCCTTTGAGGACCTCATGACCTTTAATGACGAGGAGCTTGCCCGCGCGGTGGCGGCTTGTCCTGTGCCCGTGGTGACCGGCATTGGCCATGAGCCCGATACCTCGATTTGCGACATGGTGAGCGACCGACGCGCCTCCACGCCCACGGCGGCGGCAGAATCGGTGGCGCCGGCTATGACGGAGTTGGCCGATGTGCTCGAGGCGCGCCATCAGCGTCTGGGTGCCGCGATGGCATCGATGATTGGGTCGGCCCAGGTTGACCTGGAGATGCTCGATCAGCGCGGTCGCCGTGCCTGGGATACCTATACGGCTCGCTTGGGTGATGCGCTCGATGCCGCTGCGTGTCGCCCGTGCCTCAACGACCCCACATTTATGGTCGAGCGTCGCGAATCGGAGCTTGCGCTGACTGCCGATCGCCTGTCGGGCGCCATAGTACGCTCGGTCGGGACATTCCGCTCCAACTTTGAGCGCTTGCCCGAGCGTCTGATTACAAGCACCTCGGGGCTCGATGGTAAGCGCCATGTGCTCACGCTTGCGAGTTCCCGCCTAGAGCATCAAGGACGCACGATGCTCAGCAAGCCAGCGTCCGACCTGAGCCGTGCGGCAGCGTCGCTCGATGCCCTGTCGCCGCTCAAAGTGCTTGCTCGCGGCTATTCCATCGCGTACAGCGATGATGGTGTGGCTACGAGTGCCAAGACCTTTAAGCCTGGCGACGCCATTCGCGTGCACATGGCAGACGGCAACGTGGCAGCAACGGTCGATACGGTCGGGTAGACCGCGTTTCGCAGTGATAGACCCTTAGGAAAGGAAACAGATATGGCAGAGAAGACCCCGGTCGAGCAGCTTACGTACAAGCAGGCCTCGCAGGAGCTGGAGCTCATCATCCGCAGCCTGGAGTCGGGCGATATGGAGCTTGAGGAGTCGCTCGAGAGCTACACCCGCGGCGTCGAGCTCCTCAAAAGCCTGCGCACCCGCCTGTCCGATGCCGAGCAGAAGGTCTCGGTGCTCCTTAAGGACGTCGACGGCAACGACGTGCTCGCCGACGGCGAGGCCGCCAACACCGATGATAACCTTTCGTTCTAAGCATCTCGACCAAATATAATTACCTTGGTCTGTAAGAAAGGAACCAGCTATGTGCGATTGCATCTTCTGTAAAATTGCCAACCACGAGATCCCCTCGACCGTTGTCTATGAGGACGACCAGGTCATCGCCTTCGACGACCTCAACCCGCAGGCGCCGGTCCACACGCTCGTGATCCCTAAGAAGCACTACAGCGACATCGCCGACAACGTACCCGCCGAGACCATGGGCGCCATGGCTCACGCCATCCAGGAGGTCGCCAAGGCCAAGGGTCTGGAGGACGGTTTCCGCGTCATCTCCAACAAGGGCGTCAACGCCGGCCAGACCGTCATGCACTTCCACATGCACGTCCTCGGCGGCAAAAACCTGGGCGAGAACCTCATCTGAGGGCGCTTGGCCCGTCGACTTGGCTGCCTTTGGAGTAATCTATGCAGCTTTCTCAACTCGAATACCTTCAAGCGGTAGCGAACTATGGCGGCGTGCGCAAAGCAGCTCGCGCCGTTCATGTGAGTCCGCAGGCCGTTTCGTCGGCAATCAAAAAGCTGGAATCTGAGTATCAGATTGTTTTGCTCGACCGATCGGCGGGGGAGGCTGTTTTGTCTCCGGCGGGCAGAGAATTTGCGCGTCGTGCGCGCGTGATCCTGGCACAAGTCGACGATCTCAAAAAGTACGCTCAATCGAGGGGCGACGGCGTTTCGCCCGATGGCCACTTTCGTCTTTACGCCCCCTGCCTTCATGGGCGGGGGCGCCTTTTTGCCGAAAGCTGGTATGACTCGTTTGAACGCTCGCACCCTCAGATTCACCTTGATGTGTGGCATCAGCCAACGGCCACATGCTTTGAATCACTTGTGCTTGGCATTTCGGATGCGGCTATCTCATTCGAGGAACCACGGGACAGCGTCCTTTCTTCAAAATATTTGGGTGAAAAGGAGCTCAAGGTTCTTTCATGCCCAGCGGGTCATCAATCTGTGGGAGCCATGACCATTCGCGAGTTACTGGGCGGCAGGCTCGCTGTTCCCATTAATTTGTCACCCTGTCTCAATGCAATCAATCAATGTCCCGAAGCCCAGCTCGTCAATTTTCGCTTCCGTGATGTTGAATACGGAAACAGGGCGCAGACTGAGTTTCTTCAAGCCGGGGGATTGATATTGAGTTTTTCTGGCTCTTCTCTCGCATCAGATGTATTGGAAGTGAGCGAGTGCTCCATTGAAGGTTCGCGTGACGTAGCCTTGCCCATCTACTTTTGCTATCGACAAAATGCCTGGACTGATCGACACCAGACGGTTTTTCTGCACCTATTGCGTCATCTTGCTTCGTGAGATTAATTGGCTTCGAGGCATCAAGTGATTATTGACGCCTTGTAACACATAGCTGACAGCTTTGCCCTCATGCTTTTCCAAGATTCCGATTTAGATTGCTGACTCTTGGAGGGTGGAGCATGAAAAACCGTACGGTCTTGCTTTATATGACGTTCGTTTTTCTGTCGAACTTCAGCACCATCTTGTATTTTCTAACTGTCTACCTTGAGTTCGTCGGACTTTCGATGGTATCGATTTCTAGCATGATGATTGCATATCAAGTGAGCAAGTTCATCCTTGAAGTTCCCACTGGCTATATTGCTGATAGGTTTGGACGAAAGACAAGCGGTCTCGTTGGCGTCGTGGGAATGCTTGGATACTACGCCGCCCTGCTTCTCGTCCGTTCTCCCCTGCTTTTAATCGGTGCGTTCGCTCTCAAGGGTTTTGCCGTTGCGTGTGTGAGCGGATCCATCGAAGCGATTTACATTGACAGCGTCTCTCAGGACCAGCTCGTAAGACTTAATGTCGTTGAGCGATTTGTTTTCTATGCCTCTTATGCCATCTCCGCTTGCGTGGGCGGTTTCATTTCGTCCGTCGGTGCATATCTCATTGGTCTTTCGGCAGATATCATCGCAATGGTGTTGACGTTGGTTGTCGTTGTCTGCATTCCTGAAATGCGAAGAGGGGGCACTGCGGCGACACCTGAGCGTGGAATGAGCCCGAAGATGATCGGTACCGCTATTGCGGGTAATGGCATTCTTCGTTCAGCGTTCATCATGGACTGTTCTCAGGCATTTGCTTTTGTCGCCCTGGAAGACTTTTTCTCACTGCTGCTTGCGGGTCGCGGAATGAATGCCGTCGCTTCGGGTGTGACCATTGCGGTCCAGCTCCTTGCGTCGGCCTCCATGGGACTTATTGTGCCCTGTGCGATTGCTCATGTCGACAAGGGCCGCTTTGCGCGTATTTGCGGCATCGTGCGCCTTTTCCTGACAGCTTTGTTTTTGATTCCCCTTACTCCGGCTAATTTGCTGCCCGTGTTCTATGTGCTGCAGACGGTTGCGTACTCGTTATTTGCTCCAATTAAATACTCAATTTTTCAAAAGGCAGCCGATTCTTCGATGCGCTGTTCACTGATTTCGGTTCAAAGCCAGATGGTGGCGGTGGGTGCCGTTCTTTTCTATCTGCTCAACGCTGTGTTGAGTAGCGTTGCGGGCATTCGAGTCGTATTGCTTGTCGCGCTCGGGATTTCTTCCCTTGTGTATATCCCCGCGCTATTTCGTCTTACACGCCAAAGGTCATGAGTATTTGGGCACCGATAACTTATATATCAACGCAATAAACCCGAGCGCGAGGGCGTTTGGGTTTATTATTGAAGCGTATGTAACCTGGCGGCGCCACACCGCCTGTTAGTAGGGAGACACATGAACGTTCTGGTCGTCAACGCAGGATCTTCGACCCTTAAGTATCAGGTCATCGATACCAAGTCCCACAAGGTGTCCGCAAAGGGCTCCTGCGAGCGCGTCTGCTTTACCGGCGGTACCTTCACCCACGCTGCCAACGGCTCCAAGAAGGTGACCGAGAACATCGAGTTCCCCGACCACAAGGTCGCCATCGAGGTCGTCCTGAAGGACCTCGAGGCCAACGGCGTCAAGATCGAGGGTATCGGCCACCGTATCGTTCAGGGCGGTTGGTACTTCGGTGATTCCTCCCTCGTCGACGAGGACGTCCTCGCCAAGATCCGCGAGGTCGCTCCGCTCGCCCCGCTGCACAATAACCCCGAGGCCAACGTTATCGAGTACTGCCTCGAGCAGTATCCCGACCTGCCCAACGTCACGGTCTATGACACCGCTTTCCACTTCAACATGCCCGAGGTTGCCAAGACTTACGCTCTGCCCAAGGATGTTTGCGACAAGCTGCACATCCGTAAGTACGGCGCCCACGGCACCAGCTACCGCTACATCTCCAAGAAGGTCGCCGAGATGACCAACGGCGGGGCCCGCAAGGTCGTCGTGTGCCATATCGGCTCCGGCGCTTCCCTGTGTGCTATCGAGGACGGCAAGTGCATGGACACCACCATGGGCTTGACGCCGCTCGACGGCGTCATGATGGGCACCCGCTGCGGCTCCATCGACCCGGCTACCGTGTGCTACCTGCAGCGCGAGGGCGGCTACACCTTCGACGAGGTCGACGAGATGATGAACAAGAAGTCCGGCCTTTTGGCTGTGACCGGCGGCAAGACCAACGACTGCCGCAACGTCGAGGAGCTCGCCGCCGCCGGTGACCCCGAGGCCCAGCTTGCCTTCGATATGTTCGTCTACAAGATTGCCGCCAAGGCTGCCGAGATGGCCACCTCCATGTGCGGTATGGACACCCTGGTCTTCACTGCCGGCATCGGTGAGCACGCTCCTGCCGTCCGCGCCGGCGTGGCCGACCGCCTGGCCTTTATGGGCGTCAAGATGGATCATGCCCGTAATGCCCTGCGTGGCGACGGCGCTTGGTGCCTGTCTGCCAAGGATTCCAAGGTCAAAATCTTTGTCATCCCCACGGACGAGGAGTTCATGATCGCTTCCGACGTCGAGCGCATCGTCAACGCCAAGTAATTACAAGAGGGGAGGGGCTGGACGACCGAGCGCCGTTCGGCCCCTCTTTTGTGCTCGTTGGGCGAAGAGTTTAATAGATATTTATTGGATTCTGATAACTTCTTATTAAGTGTACGGCCACCTTATAGGTTTGCCGACCGTACTGTAATCACGAAGGAGTCTCATGAACGTACTTGTTGTCAACGCCGGCAGCTCGAGCCTTAAATATCAGCTTTTGGATACCGATACCCGCGAGGTTTTCGCCAAGGGCAACTGCGAGCGTATCGGCTCGGAGATGGGCATCTTTGGCCACTCCGAGAACGGTGGTGCCAAGCAGACCGAGGAGATTCCTTTTCCTGATCATCGCTGCGCCATTGCGCGCGTGCTCGAGGAGCTCGAGAAGACCGACTTTACGATCGATGGCATCGGCCACCGTATCGTTCAGGGTGGCTGGCACTTCGATGATTCCGCGGTCGTCGACGATGAGGTCATGGCTAAGATCCTTGAGGTGGCTCCGCTCGCCCCTCTGCACAATTACGGCGAGGCCGCGGCAATCGAATATTGCCGCGAGAAGTATCCGGAGTTGCCCAACGTGGCTGTCTTCGACACCTCGTTCCACATGACCATGCCCGAGGTCGCCTACACCTACGCCCTGCCCAAGGACGTGTGCGACAAGTACCACGTTCGCAAGTACGGTGCCCACGGCACGAGCCACCGCTATGAGTGGATGATGGCCAAGGAGATCCTGGGCTCGCGCTGCCACCGTCTGCTTTCGTGCCATCTGGGCAACGGTGCTTCGCTCGCCGCCATCGAGGACGGCGTGTGCCGCGACACCACGATGGGCCTCACGCCGCTCGACGGCCTGATGATGGGCACCCGTTGTGGTTCCATTGACCCGGCCACCGTGTGCTACCTGCAGCGCGAGGGCGGCTACAGCTACCAGGAAGTCGATGACATGATGAACAAGCAGTCCGGTCTGCTTGCCATCTCGGGCATCTCCAACGATGCCCGCGACATCCGTACGCGCGCTTCCGAGGGTGACGAGCGCTGCCTGCTCGCCTTCGATATGTTCGCCTACAAGGCCATGCAGCAGGCCGGCTCCATGATTGCCTCCATGGCGGGCGTGGACACCATTACCTTTACCGCCGGCATTGGCGAGAACGACTGGTCGATCCGCAAGGCTTTCTGCGACTGCTTCGAGTGGCTGGGCGTGCGCATCGACAACAACAAGAACCGCGAGGCCGTGGGTAACGGCCCGCAGGTCATCAGCGCCGCCGGCTCTTCCGTCACGGTCATGGTCATCCCCACCGACGAGGAATACATGATCGCCCACGACGTCGAGCGTCTGACCGCGAATAACTAGTGCGTTTGCTTGCGATTGAACGAAAGGCCTCCTGAGCAGCAGCTCAGGAGGCCTTTTTGCTAGCAGGCGGAAATTCCATTCCCAAAGTGATCATCACCAGTAACGCCTGCGCTCCCAGCAATGACACCCATCCATTCAGATCCTCAGCCCCAGCTCGTAGCCAAGCCGCCGTCCACTCCAGATGCTCTGAATGCTTCGTAGCAGTAGAAGGCCGTACGGGCTAACCCCTGAAAACATTCCGCAGACCAGAAACGCCCCCGTTCGTAGCTCCGAAGGAGCAGAACGGGGGCGTTTCATTGGTCGAGGACGTTTTCAGGGGTTAGCCCGTACGGCCTTCGGGCGAGTGCGTCCGCTACTCAGCCATCTGAGCCTGGACGGCGGTGATGGCTACGACACCCACGATGTCGTCGGCAGAGCAGCCGCGCGACAGGTCGTTGACCGGCTTGGCGATGCCCTGCAGAATGGGGCCGTAAGCGTCGGCGCCGGCGAAGCGCTGGACCAGCTTGTAGCCGATGTTGCCGGCCTCGAGGTCGGGGAACACGAGCACGTTGGCCTTACCGGCGACGGAGGAGCCGGGAGCCTTGAGCTGGGCGACGGTGGGGACGATAGCAGCATCGAGCTGCAGGTCGCCGTCGATGGCGAGCTCGGGTGCCTTCTCCTTGCAGAACTTCACGGCCTCCTGGACCTTCTTGGCGACCTCGCCACCGGCGGAGCCCATGGTGGAGTAGGAGAGCATGGCCACGTGCGGCTCAACATTGCCCATAAAGGTGGACCAGGAGTGGGCCGAGGCGATGGCGATCTCGGATAGCTCGTCGGAGGACGGGTTGATGTTGAGGCCGCAGTCGGCGAAGATCAGCGTACCGTCGGTGCCGAACTGCGGGGTGTCGGTGCACATCACGAAGAAGGCCGAGACCAGCTTGGTACCCGGGGCGGTCTTAAGGATCTGCAGCGCGGGGCGCAGGGTGTCGGCGGTGGAGTGGCAGGCGCCGGAGACCAGGCCGTCGGCGTCACCCATCTTGACCATCATGGTGCCAAAGTAGGTGGCGTCCATCACCTGGGCGCGAGCCTGCTCGATGGTGACGCCCTTCTTGGCGCGGAGCTCGGCAAACTTCTGCGCGTACTCCTCGTGCTTCTCGGCATTGCGCGGATCGATGACGGTGGCGCCGGGAACGTTGATCTCGTCGGGGTTGCCCAGGATGACGATTTTTGCCAGGCCCTCCTCGATGATCTTGGTGGCCGCGACGATGGTGCGCGGATCCTCGCCCTCGGGCAGGACGATCGTCTTAAGGTCGGCCTTGGCGGCGGACTTCATACGGTTAAGGAAATCGCTCATGTTACTCCTTACAAGCGTTTCACTAAGCTCCAGGCGCCCGGCTGTTCACGAATAAACCCGCTGCTAGCGGGTTTACCTTTCAAATTTGTACGCCGCGGTGCTTGAGCTTTCCTTGTGTGGCAAGCTCATTATAGGACGCATTAGCGCTATAATCGCTCTGATAAATATGTCTCGAAGAATGTTCGAGAAAAGCCCAGCTAACGAGCCCGTGGCTTTTGACAAGGAGTATCGATGCAGATTACCTCAGGCCTGCCTGAAGGCTTTAACGCCGGCGCGTACGACATGATTGTCGTCGGTGCTGGATATGCCGGTGCCGTTTGCGCCCGCCGTCTTGCCGAGACCATCGGCTATCGTGTTGCCGTTTTGGAGCGCCGTAGCCACATTGCGGGCAATGCCTATGACTGCACTGACGAGGCCGGAATCCTGATCCACGAGTACGGTCCGCATATCTATCACACCTTTAACGAGCGCGTGCACAATTTCCTGTCGCGCTTTACCAAGTGGACGGATTATCAGCACAAGGTGCTCGCCAACATCAACGGCACCCTTATGCCCGTGCCCTTCAACCACGCGAGTCTCAAGCTCGCCTTTGGTGACGAGCGCGGCGAGGAGCTGTATCAGAAGCTCGTGGAGACCTTTGGCAAGGATGTCAAGGTGCCCATTATGGAGCTGCGTAAGAAGAACGACCCCGACTTGGCCGAGGTCGCTGATTACGTCTACGAGAACGTCTTTTTGCATTACACCATGAAGCAGTGGGGCCAGACGCCCGACCAGATCGATCCCTCGATCACCGGTCGCGTTCCCGTCTTTGTGGGCGACGATGACCGCTATTTCCCGCAGGCTCCCTTCCAGGGTATGCCGCAGGACGGCTACACGGCGCTGTTCGAGCATATGCTCGACCACGACCTGATCGACGTGTTCTGCGACGTGGACGCCCGCGATCTCTTTGAGATCGACGAGACCACCGTCAAGATCGGCGGCAAGGTCTACGGCGGCGAGATCGTCTATACCGGTCCGCTCGATGAGCTGTTCGACCTTGACCTGGGCGCTCTTCCGTACCGCACGCTCGATATGAAGTTCGAGACGCTTGATATGGACCAGTTCCAGCCCGTGGGCACCGTCAACTACACCACGAGCGAGGACTACACGCGTATCACCGAGTTCAAGAACATGACCGGTCAGGTTTTGCCCGGCAAGACCACCATCATGAAGGAGTACTCCAAGGCCTATACGCCCGGCTCGGGCGAGACGCCGTATTACGCCATTCTTGAGCCCGAGAACCGTGAGCTCTATGAGCGCTATCTTGAGCGCGTCCAGAACCTGACAAACTTCCACCCGGTGGGTCGTCTGGCCGAGTATCGTTACTACGATATGGATGCCGTGACCAATTCCGCCCTCGATCTTTCGGATGAGATTATCGCCTGCCATGCATAAAGTCATAACATTCGGTATTCCCTCGTATAACGCCGCTAAGGACATGGACCATTGCATTACCTCCATCTTGGAGGGGAGCAATTATGCCACCGATATCGAGATTATCGTGGTGGACGACGGCTCCAAGGATGAGACGGCCGCCAAGGCCGACGAGTGGGAGGCCCGTTATCCTGGAATCATCCGCGCGGTGCACCAGGAGAATGGCGGCCACGGTATTGCCGTCCTTTCGGGTCTGCGCGAGGCGCAGGGCACCTACTACAAGGTTGTCGACTCGGACGACTGGCTTGACGGCGCTGCCCTTTCGACCATGCTGTCGATTCTGCGCGGCTTTGAAGAGCGTGACCAGCGCGTTGACCTGTTTATCTCGAACTACGTGTACGAGAAGGTTTACGAGGGTACGCATACGGCTATTGGTTACAAGTTTGCCCTGCCTCGAAAAAAGATCTTTACCTGGGACCAGATCGGCCATTTCCGCCTGGACCAGAATCTGCTCATGCACAGCCTGTGCTATCGCACGGATGCGCTGCGCGAGTCCAACCTTCCCATGCCGCCGCACACGTTCTATGTGGACAACATCTACGCCTACGTGCCGCTGCCGCGTTGCAAGACCATGTACTACGCCGACATCGACCTCTATCGCTACTTTATCGGTCGCGAGGGCCAGAGTGTCAACGAGGCCACGATGGTCAAGCGTCTGGACCAGCAGTTCCGTGTTACGCGTATCATGATGGAGTCGTACCACCTGTACAGCGATGTCGAGTCGTCGCGTCTGCGTTCGTACATGATGGGCTACTTCACCATGATGATGGCGATCTGCTCGGTGCTCACCAAGCTTTCCGACGAGGATTGTGCCGATGAGCGTCTGAAGACGCTGTGGAATGATTTGAAGGCCTATGACGAGCGTATGTATCGTCGTGCACGTTACGGTGTGGTCGGCTTCTTCACTAACCTCCGCGGTCGTGCCGGAGACAAAACCACACTCGGCCTATACCGTCTTGCCTCAAAGATCTTCAAATTCAACTAGTACAGAAACGCTCGGGTAACGGGGACCCCTGGTCCTTAACTTGCTACTTCGGACAGTCCTGCGCAAGACGGAGGCGCCACTGGCGCCTCCTTTGCGTGCGGAACTCGTATCAAGTTAAGGACCAGGGGTCCTCTGCTATGTCTCGCTTTATGTCAGACAGCTGAATTTGAAGATCTTGGACGCGCGGTACACAGGGGCCTGGGCTGAAAAAGATCTGGTTGAGCAGGTTGCCCGGTGGGGCTTGGTTGTGTTTGTCGCGAGTTCCGCATGCAAAGAAGGCCACTTAATGTGGCCTTCGTCTTGCATAGGACTGTAGAGCAGCAAACGTAATGCCCGCCCGCCTCCGACCGACGGACGAGTGAGATTACCTCGCGGCGCCGGGGATGCCGTGGGAGGTTTTGGCGGTTTTGGCTCCGTTTACGATGGCGGTTTGCAAAGCCCTTACGGCGAGCATGCCCAGCAGGTCTAGGGGAACGAAGGCGCTTGCCTGGGCGCCCAGTTTGCCGCTGGCGAGGGTGTAGATGGTGTCGCCGTCGTTGGTGGTGTGCGTGGGACGGATGGCGTGTGCGTAGGCGTCTGCGGCCATCTGGGAGACCTTGGTGGCTTGTGCCTTAGTGAGTTCCACGTTGGTGACGATGCAGCTGATGGTGGTGTTGGTGCGGTCGAGCGGCATCTGCATGGATCCGGCGGCGGCAAAGGCTGCGAGTTCCATATCGACGATTTGGTCGCTATCGGCTGAGGCGCGCATGCCGGCGACCCACTCGCCGGTGAGGGGGTCGACAACGTTGCCGCAGGCGTTGACCGAGACCACGGCGCCCACCTTGATGGGGCCGAGCGCCACGGCGGCAGCGCCAAGGCCGGCCTTCATGCAGGTGGCGGGGCCCATGAGCTTACCCACGGTAGCGCCCGTGCCGGCGCCTACGTTGCCCTGTTCGAGCTTGGTGGGGGTGTGGTCGAGCGCCTCGCGCACGGCGGCGATGCCGGCCTCAATGTCGGGGCGAACGGTGGGGTCGCCAAAGGCAAGGTCGAAGATACAGCTGGAGCACACGATGGGCACCTGCGTGGGGCCGACGGGCAGACCAATGCCGCGGCTCTCGAGTTCGCGGGCCACGCCGCTTGCAGCCTCGAGGCCAAAGGCCGATCCGCCCGAAAGGCAGACGGCGTGGACCTTATCGACGGTGTTTTCGGGACGCAACAGGTCGGTCTCACGCGAAGCGGGGGCGCCACCACGTACGTCAACGCCACCGGTGGCACCCTCGGGCGCCACGATTACGGTGCAGCCGGTGCCAGCCTCCTCGTCCGTATAGTTGCCAAAGCAAAAGCCATCGACATTGCAAACATCGATGGCTTCGAGCAGTGTGTCCATGTGTTCTCCTATCGGTTTTCCGCCGGGCCTTATGCCCAGTCGGGATCCGTATGGTACGGCAAAATTGTAGGCGCTGGGGGATACCCAGCGCCAGATGCAATTACGAGAGTTTTTGGATCGCGCGTGCGACGCGAGCGATGGGCAAGCCCACCACGTTGTAGAAGTCACCCGAAATATCGTGCACAAGCATGCGGCCGCCTGTGCCTTGGATGCCGTAGGCCCCGGCCTTGTCCATGGGTTCGCCGGAGGCAACATAGCGCTCGATCTGCTCTTCGGTAAGCTCATAGAACGTCACGTCGGTCACATCGACAAACGACAGGCTCTCGGCGGCATGCGGAGCTGTAGCGTCGCCGGCTTTAACGATGCAGACGCCGGTTGCGACCTGGTGCGTGCGGCCCGAAAGCTCGCGGAGCATGGTGCGCGCCTCGTCCCCGTCTGCCGGCTTGCCCAAAATTTGGCCGTCAAAGGTGACAATAGTATCGGCCGCGACGGTCAGTTCGTTGGGCTCGGCATGCTCGGCGGCAACGGCGGCGGCTTTGGCACGCGCCAAGCGCTCGACGAGTGTAAGCGGAGCTTCGCCATCAAAAGGCGTTTCGTCGATATCTGCGGGAATCACGCGAATGTCATAGCCCGCCTCGCGCATCAACTCGATGCGGCGCGGTGATTGCGAAGCCAAAATCATAGCTGAATGCCCTCGGCGACCTTCTCGACGGCCTTGTCGCCGGCGAGCGTGCGCAGCAGCTCAAGCGCAAAGGGGAGCGACTGGGCCATGCCGCTGGCGGTGATGATGTTGCCGTCTTGCGTAACCTTCTCGCCGGTATAGGCGCCTTCGGGGAAGCTTTTCTCAAAGCCAGGGAAGCACGTGGCGTGGCGCCCCTCGAGCAGGTCGAGCTCACCCAGGATAAACGGGGCGGCGCAGATGGCGGCGACGTGTTTGGCGGCGGCGAACTCGCAGACCACGTCGCAGACGCGCTGGTCGGCACGCAGGTTGGTGGCGCCGGGCAGGCCGCCAGGTAGCACGACGCAGTCGTACTCGTCAAAGTTGATCTCGTCAAAGAGCGCATCGCAGGTCACGGGAATCTGCAGCGAGCTTACGACCTCGCGCGTGGGCATGATCGAGACAAGCGTGGCGCGCACGCCGCCGCGACGCATGACATCGACCATGGTCAGGCATTCAATAGTTTCAAAGCCATCGGCGGCGAGAACGGCAACGCTGGGCATGAGGGTTCCTTTCATAGACGGCATACAATTAGCCGTCTTATACCCCGAAGACCTCCGCTTGCCACGCTCGATTTCCCAATGATTTTTCTGAGCAATGATTAAGTGGCTAGTTGCGCTTGAGGTGGACGACGGTTTCGCAGTGGAAGGTTTGCGGGAACAGGTCAACTGGCGTGATCTTTACGGGGGAGAAGGTGCCTTCTTCGACAAAGCGTTTGAGATCGCGCGCCAGGGTGGCCGGGTCGCAGCTCACGTAGGCGATATCGCGGGCACTCGTGCTGGCGATAAGGTCGATCGCCTCGGGGGCGAGGCCTGCACGCGGCGGGTCGACCACCAGGACATCGGCGTCCTGATCGGGGAACTCGCGCACCGCGTCGCCGCCGATGACGTCGACGTTATCGAGTTTGTTGATCTCTAGGTTACGGCGCAGGTCGCGCACGGCTGGGCCGTAGGCCTCGACGGCGGCAACAAAGTCGCAGCGGCGGGCGAGCGGCAGGGTGAAGGTTCCAGCTCCGCAATACAGGTCCACGGCAAGTTCGTCTTCCTGCGGGTCGAGCGCCTCCATGACAAGCTCGATCAAAATCTCGGCACCCTTTGTGTTGACCTGGAAAAACGACGGGGCCGAAAGGCGCATCTGGCCGTCGGCGATGTTCTCGGTCCAGGAGCCCTCGCCGGCGAGCATCTCAACCTTGGAGACGCGGCGGGCCTTCTTTTCACCCTTGCTCATAACGCGCACTATGCTCGTGGGGTGTGCGGCGTCTGCCAGCACGCGCGAGACTTGCGAGCGCGGAAACGACCCCGTGGGCGTCCAGAGTGCGACCTCGAGTGCCTTGGTGCGGCGCGATGCGCGAATGCCCACGCGTTCGAGCCCCAAGTCATGGCTGCCGCTTAGATAGTTGAGTGCGCCGACGACTGATTTGAGCGCCTTCGGGAAGCGCTTATCGAACAGAGGACACGTATCAACAGTCACGATTTTGCTGGGGTCGACACCGTGCATGCCCAGGCGCACACGACCGTTGACGACGGTCGGTTCGAGCTCAATTTTATTGCGGTAGCCCCAATCGTCCTTGGTGTGGCGGATGGGCTGCACCAGCTCGTCGACTTGCTCAGGGGTGAACTTGCCGATGCGCTCGAGCGTGGAGCGCAGGTTTTGCTCCTTGGCGGCAAGCTGAGCGGTGCGTGAGAGGTTGCCCCACGAGCAGCCACCGCAGATGCCCACGAAGGGGCAGGGAGGCTGAATTCGATCGGGGCTCGGCTCCAGAATCTCGGTGGCGCGGGCGCGCATAAACGATTTGCCGTCCTGCACGATCTCGGCCTCGACGGTGTCGCCTGCCACGGCGCCCTGCACAAAGACGGCCTTGCCGTTGTCGGCGTGCGCCAGCCCGTCGGCGCCGTAGGTCATCGATTCTATATTGAGCTTCATATCCCTGCCTGTCATTCGCGTTGTTATTCGCACCATGGTAGCAGGGAAAAGCGCCCCGCATCCGAGGCTTTCCTCAAATGCGGGGCGCTTCTACAAACTGCTTCTACAAACGACTATTTCGTCTTACCGGTAATGAGCGTCTTAAGACCCAGGCCGATCAGGCCCAAGCCCATGCGCACGCGGCCGGGGCGATGGCGCTCGATGGCCTTGGTCTTGCCGGCGGGCTTATCGCGACAGGCGCTCGTCTCGGGTGCGGGCTTAGCTGCCTGCGGCTCGGGCTGAGGTGCAGGTGCGGGCTCGGGCTCAATGACGGTCGCCTGGACCTTCTGAACCTCGGGTGTGGCCGGCTGCGGCTTAGGAGCAGGGGCGGGCTTTGCCTCAATGACGGGCTCGGGCGCGGCCTCGGCGTTGCGGTAGGCACGCTCCAGCAGGGCTTCCTGCGAGTTGAAGGGTTTCTCACCCTCTGCGCGCTCCACGGGGACCCAGGTGCCGTCGCTCGTGAGGCTGCGGGCCTTCACGTTGTCGTGCAGCTGCATGCCCATGTACTCGTGCACCAGGGCGCGGCAGGTGGGGTCGAGCACGGGGAAGGCGATCTCCACGCGGTGCTCGGTGTTGCGCGTCATCATGTCGGCCGAGCTCAGGTAGATCATGTCCGAGTCCACGCCAAAGGCGTAAACGCGCGCATGCTCCAAAAAGCGTCCGACGATAGAACGGACATGCACGTTTTCGGTCTTGCCAGGAACGCCCGGCTTGAGGCACGAGATGCCGCGGATGATCATGTCCACGCGGACTCCTGCGCACGATGCCTCGGCGATCTTGTCGATGACCTCGCGGTCGGTGAGCGAGTTGAGTTTAAAGAACACGCGGGCGGGCTCGCCAGCGAGAGCGCGCTGAATCTCGCGATCCAGACCGCGCATGATGAGCGGCTTGAGGCCTACGGGCGCCACACCCAGGAAGCGGTAATCGCCGCGCAGATTGCCCAGCGACAGGTTGCGGAAGAACAGGTTGGCGTCCTCGCCGATGCCGGGGTGGGCGGTCATGAGCATAAAGTCGCTGTAGAGTTTGGCCGTCTTCTCGTTAAAGTTGCCGGTGCCCAGCAGCGTCAGGCGTGTGAGCGCCATGCCCTCGCGATAGGTGAGCTGGCAGATCTTGGAGTGGCACTTAAAGCCCTCGGAGCCGTAGATGACGGTGCAGCCGGCCTCTTCCAGGCGCTCGGCCCACTCGATGTTGTTCTGCTCGTCAAAGCGCGCGCGGAGCTCCATGAGCACCGTGACCTCTTTGCCGTTCTCGGCGGCATCGATCAGTGACTCGCACAGGCGGCTCTGCTTGGCCACGCGGTAGAGCGTGATGCGCAGTGAGATGCACTCGGGGTCGTAGGCGGCCTCGTGCACCAGATCCAGGAAGGGGTTCATGGCCTCATAGGGATAAAAGAGCAGCTTGTCGTGCTGAAGTACCTGCTCGCGGATGGAGCGGGTCATATCGATGGTGGGGTTGGGCTGCGGCTTAAACGGCGTAAAGAGCAGCTCGTTGCGCAGGTGCTCGGGAATCTTGCTCTCAATGCCAAAGACGTAGCCCAGGTCGAGCGGGATATCGCAGGTAAAGACAGAGCGGCGCGAAAGCTCGAGCGCCTTGCGGATGGTCTTGAGCGTCGCCTTCTCGAGCGACCCCGAGACCGCGAGCACTACCGGCTGCAGACGTAGGCGCTTCTTGAGGATGCGCTTCATGTGCTGGCGGTAGTCCTCTTCCTCCTCGACGCCCTCGCCGTCCGGGTCGATGTCGGCGTTGCGGGTGACGCGGATGAGCGCGCGGTCGAGCGGCTTATAGGAGCCAAAGCAGCTGTCCAGGCAGGCGAGGATGACGTCCTCGAGCAAGATGTAGGAGTAGGTGCCGGTGGGCGAGGGGATCTCGACCACGCGGTTCATCGAGGTGGGAATCTCGATAAGGCCCAGCAGACTCTCCTCGTCGGTGACGCCGTCCAGGCCGCAGGCCAGGTAGAGTGCGCCGTTGCGCAGGTTAGGGAAGGGGTGGCGCGGGTCAATCACCAGCGGTGAGATGACCGGCGACACGTAGGCCTGGAAGTAACGGGTTACAAAGGTGCGCTCCTCGGGCGTAAGCGAATCGATGCGGGCGCGGTGAACGCCCAGGGTGTCGAGCTTGCCCTCGATGCTCTTAAAGATGGACTCCCATCGGGTAAGGAGCCCGGGCATTTCGGCCATGACAGCATCGACCTGTTCGGAGGCGGTCATATTGCTCTTGTTGTCGACAGGCTGTTTTTTGAGCTCTGCCAGATCGGACAGGCCGCCCACGCGCACCATGAGAAACTCATCGAGGTTAGACTCGAAAATCGACACGAACTTTAGCCGCTCGAACAGCGGAACGGTCTCGTCGAAGGCTTCGTCAAGCACACGGTTGTCAAAGCGCAGCCAGCTGAGCTCTCGGTTCTGCGTGTACGAGAGGTCGCGCGGCGGCTTACGCAGCTTTGCAGCGGCTTGCTTTTTTTCGATTTTGCTCGGCATATGCATCTGTCCGTTCAGTCCCCGTGGGGGACGGTTGCCTAACACTATTCACTATTGTCTCAATTTAGTCGACCTATGGCACGGACGTATCGCGTGAACGGTATCTTTACCTACTTCTTACGCTGACAAGCCATAGAGCTGACGCCCTTCGCGTTGTGAAAAACGGTCTATATCCTCACTCAACTGGTGAGTATGTGTGAATAAGAATGATAGGTAGCTGAATATCATCGAATACAGACAGAAACACGAACAAGCGTCATTTATATACATAAAACCGTTTTAGATATGCAATTCTTAATCGAAAGATTGGAGTTGTAATTGCGAATGATTTTTAAGAAAAAAGAGCATTTACCTTAGAAAAGCTACTTTAGAACGCCGAAGTGCATTATGGGGGAATCATATTCGATATACCGTTCATCGAACTTTGTTGACCGTTCGGGGGCGAGGTGGAATTGCGGGTGATATTTGGATATAACTAGAGCTGTCAGCAAGCAGCACCCGTTACGGAAGGGTGCTGAGAGATTCGGCCGAAAGGCCCGAAAGAAAGGTAGGAGGCCATGACGAAAGGTCTGCACGTGCCTTCCGAGATCGGCAAGCTCAGGAAGGTCTGCCTGCACCGTCCCGGCGACGAGCTCCTCAACCTGCCGCCCGACGAGCTCGAGCGACTCCTGTTCGACGACGTCCCGTTCCTGGAGGTCGCGCAGCAGGAGCACGACACCTTCGCCCAGATCCTTAAGGACCAGGGCGTGGAGGTGCTCTACCTCGAGAACCTCGTCGCAGAGGTGTTCGACCAGGTCCCCGGCGCCCGCGCCGAGTTCACCGACCAGTACATCGCCGAGGCAGGCATCCGCGGCCAGCAGATGCCGCAGATCGTCCGCGAGAAGCTGGACTCCATCGAGGACAACCTCGAGTTCGTCAAGAAGACCATGGCCGGCATGACCAAGGCCGAGATCGACATGCCCCTCACGGCGTCCACGACCCTCGACTCCCTGGTCAACTCCGAGTCCGAGTCCGACCTGATCATCGACCCGATGCCCAACCTCTACTTCACCCGCGACCCGTTCGCGGTCGTCGGCGAGGGCGTCAACCTCAACCGCATGTACTCGGTCACCCGCAACCGCGAGACCCTGTACGGCAAGTACGTCTTCAAGTACCACCCCGACTACAAGGACGTCTCCCTGTACTTCCGCCGCGACTGCCAGTTCCACACCGAGGGCGGCGACGTGCTGAACATCAACGAGAAGACCCTCGCCGTCGGCATCTCCCAGCGCACCCAGGCCGCCGCGATCGATGTCATGGCCCAGAACATCTTCTGGAACTCCGACTCCAAGGTCGAGCGCATCCTGGCCTTCGACATCCCGGTCTCCCGCGCCTTCATGCACCTCGACACGGTCTTCACCCAGATCGACGTCGATAAGTTCACGATCCACCCCGCCATCATGGGCACCCTGCGCGTCTACGAGCTGACCGCCGGCAAGAACCCGGGCGACGTGAACATCCGCCTGATCGAGGACACCCTCGAGCACGTCCTGGAGGACGCCACCGGCGTCGACCAGGTCAAGCTGATCCCCTGCGGCGGCGGCGACCCGATCGCGGCCTCCCGCGAGCAGTGGAACGACGGCTCCAACACCCTGTGCGTCGAGCCCGGCAAGATCTGCGTCTACGCCCGCAACACCGTCACCAACGACGTGCTGTACAAGGAGGGCCTGGACCTTCTCGTCGTGCCCTCCGCCGAGCTCTCCCGCGGCCGCGGCGGCCCGCGCTGCATGAGCATGCCCTTCTGGCGCGAGGACCTCTAAGGTTTT